>NZ_CEETQT010000008.1:0-232030 GCF_979366295.1 Vogesella lacus | reverse complement strand
TAATGTCTGGTGGCCATAGCGAGGTGGTCCCACGCCTTCCCATTCCGAACAGGACCGTGAAACGCCTTAGCGCCGATGATAGTGCAGATTGCCTGTGTGAAAGTAGGACACCGCCAGACTCCCCCACAGAAGCCCGACTCCATGAGTCGGGCTTTGTGCTTTGTGCCGGACGGTACACGGCCATTCTCCGCACAAAGAGATGCCGACCGGCATCTGTCCCACAAGATCCACTCCATACTAGACCTGACACCCGCTTTGTGGCCAACCTTGGCAACAATACTGCATGCTAATGCTGCAGTGTTCGTCTAAAAGTGATAAAAGTTAGTGAATTTTTTCGTATAAAAGTAGTCTCTAAAAAGACCACTTGAATACACATCACTCTTTGTCGAGTGCTGATGAAACTAACTTGGGAGAAATTATGACCCGTGTGTTTGCATTAATGTCCATGCTCGCGGCGCCTGCGGTTGCCAATGCGGCAGCCTTGGACGGTGCAACCTTGAGCCTGCTGTGGGGAGTGCCATTTGCGGGCATTCTCTTGTCCATTGCCTTGTTTCCAATTTTTGCACCGGGCTTTTGGCATCATCATTTTGGCAAAATCACCGCCGTCTGGACGGCACTGTTCCTGATCCCGTTCACGCTGGTTTTTGGCGCGGGTGTATCGGCGGGGCTAGTTGTACATGCCATGCTGGCAGAGTTCATTCCCTTTGTTGTCTTGCTGTTTGCCTTGTATACCGTTTCGGGCGGGATTCTGGTTTCCGGTAACCTGCATGGCTCGCCGGCATTGAATACCGGCTTGCTGGCCTTGGGTACCGTGCTGGCTTCCATCATGGGAACGACCGGTGCGGCGATGTTGCTGATTCGTCCCCTGATCAAGGCAAACGATAACCGCGTGCATAATGTCCACGTTGTGGTGTTCTTTATTTTCCTGGTTGCCAATATTGGTGGTGGTCTGACGCCACTGGGTGATCCGCCTCTGTTTCTGGGCTTTCTGAAGGGCGTGGACTTCTCGTGGACCATCACCGCCATGGCTATGCCTGTTGTCATGCTGGCCGTGATTCTTCTGGTGATGTTCTATGCGGTTGACAGCTATTTCTTCCGTAAAGAGGGTGTAAAGCCGATTGATGCCACACCGGATTCTCCTGTGCGCGTCACCGGTCTGCGTAACCTGCCACTGCTGGGCGCCGTGATTGCGGCCGTGCTGATGTCGGGTACATGGAAGCCTGGCATTGTGTTTGATGTGATGGGTACGCCGGTTGCCTTGCAGAATATCGTACGTGACGTGCTGCTGATCGCGATTGCGATGGTTTCGTTGAAGGTGACACCCAAGTCGATTCGTGAAGGTAACGAGTTCAACTGGGATCCGATGCTGGAAGTCGGCAAGTTGTTTGCCGGTATCTTTATCACCATTGGTCCGGTACTGGCGGTATTGCAGGCGGGCGAGAACGGTGCTCTGGCCTCGCTGGTGAAGCTGGTGACGCTGGAAAATGGCGAGCCGAATAATGTGATGTACTTCTGGCTGACCGGTATCCTGTCCAGCTTCCTGGATAATGCGCCGACTTATCTCGTGTTCTTCAATCTGGCATCCGGTGATGCCCAAGTATTGATGAAGGAGATGGCTCCGACGTTGCTGGCTATCTCCATGGGTGCGGTGTTCATGGGTGCCAATACCTATATCGGTAATGCGCCTAACTTCATGGTCAAGGCGATTGCCCAGCAGCGTGGTATCGAGATGCCTAGCTTCTTTGGCTATATGGCCTGGTCCTTCGGTATCCTGTTGCCGCTGTTTGTTCTGGTAACACTGGTGATGCTGTAACACGCTGACCTTGCCAGCCGGGGCCGTCCTTGTGACGGCCCTTTTTCATATGAAATCCGGTATCCTCCACACTTTGCATTCAGGCAGAGTGAGTCATGCATATTCATATTCTGGGGATCTGTGGCACCTTCATGGGGGGTATTGCGGCCATTGCCAAGGCAGCCGGCCACAAGGTGACGGGCTGTGATGCCAATGTGTATCCACCGATGAGTACCCAGCTCGAAGCGATGGGCATCGAGCTGATCAGTGGTTTTGATGCCGAGCAGACCAGCCTGAATCCTGATGTCTACGTAATCGGCAATGTGGTAACCCGTGGCAAGCCGCTGATGGAGGCCATTCTTGATCAAGGCTTGCCTTATATTTCTGGCCCGCAGTGGCTGGCAGAGAATGTCCTGCAGGATAAGTGGGTGCTGGCCGTGGCCGGTACACATGGCAAGACGACAACCAGCTCGATGCTGGCATGGATTCTGGAGTATGCCGGTCTGGCGCCAGGCTTCCTGATCGGTGGTATCCCCGAAAACTTCGGCATCTCGGCCCGCTTGCCTGGTGCGCCACGGCAAGATGCGGCCAGCACCAGCCCTTTCTTCGTCATTGAGGCCGATGAATACGATACGGCCTTCTTCGACAAGCGCAGCAAGTTTGTTCACTATCGCCCACGCACTTGCGTGCTGAACAACCTCGAGTTTGATCACGCCGATATTTTCAGCGATCTGGCGGCCATCGAGACCCAGTTCCATCACCTGCTGCGTACCGTGCCATCCAATGGCCTAGTGGTGGCCAATGGCAGCCAGGAGAGCCTGCAGCGCGTGATAGCACGTGGATGCTGGACGCCTGTCGAGCAGTTTGCGGGCGATGAAGGCTGGGCTGCTGGTCCGGCTACCACCGATGGCAGTTTTGATGTTATGTTCAATGGCGAACAGCTAGGCCATCTGCAGTGGCAGATTCTGGGCGAGCACAATCGCCACAACGCGCTGGCTGCCATTGCTGCAGCCCGTCATGTCGGCGTGACACCTGAGATCGCGATTGCGGCATTAGCAGAGTTTGCCAGCGTGAAGCGCCGCATGGAAATCAAAGGCGTGGCACAGGATGTGACGGTGTACGACGACTTTGCCCATCACCCGACAGCCATTGCGACCACGGTGGCCGGTTTGCGTCACAAGGTTGGCCGCAATCGTATTCTGGCGGTGCTTGAGCCGCGTTCCAACACCATGAAGCTGGGGGCGATGAAAGAGGCCCTGCCAGGCTCACTGCAAGATGCTGATCTGGTGTTCTGCTATGCGGCCAACCTTGGCTGGTCGCCGGCCGAGGCGCTGCAAAGCTTGGGTGACAAGGCGCAATGCCATGACGATCTGGAGGTGCTGGTTGCGGCTATCGTGAATGAGGCCAAAGCTGGCGACCAGATTCTGGTCATGAGTAATGGCGGCTTTGGTGGCATCCACCAGAAACTGCTGGATGCCTTGTCACAGCGCTGATGGCTGAGTGCCGGGCTCCTGGTGGCTTTCTACCCGATTGCGACCATGAGCCTTGGCCGCATACATGGCCTGGTCGGCACACTTGAGCAGCCTGTCCAGGTCGAGCGCATTTTGTGGCGTGCTGCTGGCGATGCCGGCCGAGAAGGTAATGCTAAGCGTATGCTGCTCGGTCTGGCATGACTTGTTTTCCAGTTCGCTGCGAATGCGGTCAATCAGTACATGAGCCTCTTGCTGGCTGGTATCCGGCAGGATGACGGCAAACTCTTCGCCACCCATGCGGCCAGGCATGGCGACGACCGGCAAGGCTGTAGCCAGATGTCTGGCGAAGAAGATCAGGACGGCATCGCCTGCCGGGTGGCCGAAGCGGTCATTGATCTGCTTGAAATGATCTAGGTCGATCAACGCCATGCTGATGGTGCTGCCATCGATCCTGGCCTTGTCCAGGCACTTGCCGGCATAGCTCATGAAGTGGCGACGGTTGGGCAGGGCGGTCAGCTCGTCGGTGGTGGCGCGCTGATATAGTTCGTGCTGGGTGGCCTGCAGCTGGGCCAGCGCCCGTTCGGTGGCCAGCTTCTCGTCCTGCAGCCTTTGCGCGTGGGCGATTCTTTCCGAAATATCAATCAGGCTGACGGCAATTGCGTGTCGCTCGCGAAACTGCATATAGCGCATCGAGGTCATGCTCCAGCACAGCTTCTCGTTGCGGCTCTTCAGCTGAGCCTCGCGATCGGTCACGATCTGCTGCTCTTGCAGCACGGCCAGCAACTCGTGACAGCGAGCACTATGGACAAACAGCTCGGGTAGCGGCTGTTGTTGCAGCAACTGTCGTGACATGCCGGTCATGCGCGCGGCGACGTCATTGCAGGTCAGGATGGATAAGTCCGAGCTGTCGACGATCAACACGCCGACTTGTACGGTTTCAATCAGGGTTTGCTGGTCGCGCTGTTCGTCGATCAGCTTGCGCATTTTCTCGCGCAGGCTGGTATTGGTCAGCGACAGCATCTGTTGCATATGGGCAAGCTGCTGATGCTCATCGCTTTGTCTTTTCAGCAGACGACTGACACGGGTCATGAAAAGCAGCAGCAGCGCAGTCAGCAGCATGCTGGTAGCCAGCGTGCCCAGGGTAAAGGCATTGAAGGAGCGGATGATGTGCTGGCCATGCAGCTGCATCGCCAGCTGCAGATTGACCTGATTCAATCGGATGTACTGGAAGGCCGAAAAGTCAGAGTCGCCATGGCTGTCGGCGTGTGGATTGCCGGCCAGGATGTTGCGGTTTTCGTCGGTAATGGCAATCGCCGGGTGTTGCGCCAGCAAATCCTCATCCAGTAGCTGGCTGAGCATGACAAAGCCGGTCAGTGCACTCGGACAATGACTGTCATTGCACTCCATCACCACGACTTGCAGCCACTCGCTATGTTTGCCGCTTGCGCTGCGGTTGGCCGGATAGATCTGCAGGCGGTTGGCATCGGGGCCAACCTGCAGCAGTTGCCGGACATTTTCGATGGCAGCGGTGTCAAGAGGCTGGGCTTGGCCGTGTTGTTGCAGCACTTTGTCGGCACTGACTTGCCACAGCAGACCATCGCGCAGCTGGCTCAGCTCTGTCGCGCTTCGCGACAGGCCGCTACTGCCCTGGCTGAATAAGGAAATATCCTTGACCAGGGTGCGCAGGCTGAAGTCAACCGCACGCTGTGCCTGCTGCAGCCAGTGTTGCTGATCGGTCTGCTGCTCGATGCGCAGCAGGTTTTGCCGATGACGCAACGCTTCGGCGGTGCCGCCCCACAGCACCACGATCAGGGTAATGGCAAGCAGCCACGCCAGCTGCAGGGTGCGCTGGCTATGTGTACTGCTGCTGTTCGGAAGGGGTGTTTCGATCACGATGATTGGCGGCTTGCATGGATTTGTTGACGGTGCTGCTGGAAGACCCACTTTTCCCAGTTTTGCAAGGCGATGTCGTCTTGCCAAGTACAAAGTTGTGCACTGCAGATAATCTGTTGCCCGACAGTGATTGCGCTGCTTACGGTGACAGGCAGACGCAGCACCGGCAAGGGGCTGTTCAGGTGCAGTTGCAGCTGGCCGCGTTGTCCGACTGGCAGAGCCTGGCTGGCTTGCCAGGCAATCGATTCCAGCCCGATGCGGCAGCCGGTCTTCTCGGCAGGCGCGGGGAAGCGGTTGTTCAGTGCATAGTTGAGCAGCAGATCCAGCTTGGCCTCCAGCCTTTGCAGCTGGGGACTATTGCTGTCTCCGGCATCCGCCACCGCCATCGCATGCAATAGCAGTGTGGCTTCGTGCTGGGCTTGCAGCCAGTCGCTGTCGCTATGGATGTCCGACCAGGCAAGCGGCAGCGACAGATCCGCCGAGACGGTGGCAAGTGGGGGCAGCATTGCCGGCTACTAGCGGAACAGCTGGCGTACGCCGTCCAGCCCGCTGTAAGTAATGCGATAGCTGGCCTGGGCGCGTACCAGCGGCTTGGCGTGAACGGCCACACCAAAGCCGGCTTCGGCCAGCATCAGCAAATCATTGGCCCCGTCGCCCATCGCAATAACCTGATCCGGGCGCAAGCCCAGTGCCTCGCGGGTGTCGATCAGCAGACGCTGTTTGGCCGCGGCATCCACAATGTCGCCCTTGACCCGGCCGGTCAGCTTGCCATCGGCAATTTCCAGCTCGTTGGCAAAGGTGTAATCCAGCCCCAGCTGCTGTTTCAGTCTTTCGGTGAAGAAGGTAAAACCGCCGGAAACCAGCATGAACTTCACGCCGTGTGCCTTGCAATCGGCCAGCAGGCTGTCGGCCCCGGCCATCAGTTGCAGGCGTTCTTCGTAGACGCGAGCAAGAGCAGACTCCGGCAGGCCAGCCAGCAAGGCGACCCGTGCGCGCAGCGATTCGGAAAAATCCAGCTCGCCACGCATCGAACGGGCGGTAATCGCCGCGACTTCGGCTTTCAGGCCCTGCATATCGGCGATTTCATCGATGCATTCGATGGTAATCAGCGTGGAGTCCATATCGGAAACCAAAAGGCCGATGTCGGCAAACAGCTTGCTGTCGTCGACCAGATTGGCATCAGTCTGCAGTGCGTCGGCGCGTACCTGCAGTTGTTCGTGCTGACAGCCGCTGCCGATGCGCAGGCGTACCACGTTGGCCGCGACATTTTCGATTGCACCCTGGCCATCGGCCAGTCGGTAAAGTTCTTGCACGGCGGCATCGCTGAGGCCTGGGGCCTGCAGCACCAGGGTAGTGGCAGCTGTCATCATTTCGGTTTCATAGGCTGGAAGTATTTGGCATGCCGATTATGCCATGTCAGCGCAAGATGCGGCGCACCAGCAGCGGGTCTGCGGCCAACCTTCCCATGCCGAACGCGATCAGGCAGAACAGCATCAGCCCCCACTGGTAATGAAAGTCGAGCGCCGTGCCCTCCAGCGCGGCATAGCTGATTACCGCGACGGCGTTAAGCACAAACAGCCCCAGCGCGGCAAAGCGGCCGGCCAGGCCCAGCACCAGCAAGACCGGCAGGGCGAGCTCGGCTGCGGTAGCCAGCAGGGCAGCGATGGCCGGTGGCAGGATGGGCACATGGTATTCCTCGGTAAACAGGAAGACCGTGGTTTCCCAGTCGGCTATCTTGGTCAGGCCGGATTTGAAAAACACCATGGCCAGCCACAGGCGCAGCGCCAGCAAGGCGAGGTCCTGCAGGGGGGGCGAGAACTGTGTGCATAGCGCGTGGCTGCGACGTATCAGGTTTTTCATCATGATTCCTTGCGGTAGAGCCAGCCTTGCTGCAGCGCTTGCAGCAGCAGGGGCTGGAAGTCGAAAGCGGCGTCGATGGCCAGCGCAGCATCCAGTGCGGCCAACAGCGTATGGCCTTGTTGCAGGGCGGCCAGCCAGGCGTAGGCGGCGGCTGACAGTGTTTCGTAGCGCATCTCACCGTCGTCACGCCAGATCAGCAGCCACTCGTCTTGCGCCAGGGTGAAGTCGGCCGGGCCGTTGTCACGATGCAGGCGGTAGATGGCAGACAGCGCCCATGGGCTGTGCAGCAGCGTCGAGGACGGCAGCGGCGACAATGTCAGTTCCAGCCATTGCTCCGGCGCGATACTGGCAAGTTCGGCCAGACTGAACGGTGCCAGGTTGGCCGCATAATAGCCACGGTGCCATGCCCACTCCCAACGGGCGACATCCGGCAGATACGGCCATGGCTGCGTATGCGGAAAGCTGGTGAGAAAGTCGGCCAGCGTCGCGCCGTATTCGTGCACATTGCCGCTGCGCGACGGGGTGGCGCGCACATATTCGCGGCAGACGGCCTCGAAGAAATCCTTGCCCAGCAACTCGCCCAACAGCGGGTAGACCTGTTGCAGTAGTGCCATCAGGCCGACCCGGTAGTTATTGCGATACACCGCCAATGGGTTGGCCGCAAAACGCGGGTCATTCTCCCAGTCTGGCGTGGTGATGGCATCAAGCAGACTTTGCTGCCAGCGGGTGGCATCAGACATCGCACACCTCCATGATCTGGTTAGCCTTGGCGGCCTCGGCTTGAAGTACGGCCAGTGGCGGAATGTCGATATCCCACTCGATCAGGGTTGGCCGCGGGCCGAAGCGGGCAATCGCCTCGCGATACAGCGCCCACACACCATCGTGCACTGCCTGGCTGTGGGTATCGACCAAGAGCTGGCTGCCGTCGGCAAACTGGCGGGTCGAGTAGCCGGCAAGGTGAATTTCGCCTATCGCGTCTGCCGGCAAGGCAGCCAGAAAAGCGCTGCAGTCCTCCCCCAGATTGATGTGATTGACGTAGAGATTGTTGATATCCAGCAAGAGGCCGCAGCCGGTCTGGCGATGCAGCTCGGCCAGAAACTCGGCCTCGCTCATCTCGTTATGCGGGTAGGCCAGATAGCTGGACAGGTTTTCGATCAGGATGGGGCGCTGCAGTGCCTGCTGCACCGCGTCGATATTGCGGCCAACCTGGGCCAGCAGCTCGCGCGTATAGGGAATCGGCAGCAAGTCATTGGCGAAACGCTGCGTGATGTCGTGATTGAAGGACAAATGCTCTGAAACCAGCGCCGGGGAGATGTCTCGATGCAGCGCGGCAATCGCGGCCAGGTGTGCCGGGTCCGGCTCGGCGGCCGAACCCAGGCCCAGACCGACGCCATGCAGCGATAGCGGATAGTGTTCGGCCAGCGTGTGCAGCATGGCCAGCGGCTGGCCGCCGGCGATGAAGTTTTCGCTGTGGACTTCGATCCAGCCAAGCGGCGGGCGCTCGGTCAGTACTTCGGCGTAGTGCGGATGACGCAGGCCGATGCCGCAGCGCAAGGGGACAGGCAGGCTCATGAGGAATCTTTCGCGCGAATGAAAAACGGGGCCGTAGCCCCGTGACGGTCGATGAGGCGAATTACTTCTTCATCATCGGCTCGAGCGTGCCACCCATGGACTTGCAGGTGCCGGCCGCAACGTACTTCCACTCGGATGGGTCTTTGTCTACCTTGGACTGGCCGGCACAGCTATGGCCGTTGGCCGCACAGTCGTTTTTGCCGGCTGCGGCTACGCCGTAGCATTTTTCCTTGGCGGCAGCGACGGCCGGTGCGGCGGCGCTCAGTGCAACCGCGGCAGTGAGGGCGGACAACAGCAAGGTCTTGGATGCGTTCATGGTTGATCTCCTGATTCGATATTGTGGTTTAGCTAACATGCCTGATTGCATGTTACGACCCTTGGTCGCAGTGTGCTGGCGACTTCTTACAGTGCAAACAGAAAAATTTCGAGTAATTGTAAGGGGCGACGGCAAGCCTGTTGGTGTGGCCTTTGCAGCGGCTTGCTTGATGATGCGCAATAAAGTCGATGGAACGCTTGCCGGCATCATTTGTCTGCCACTTGTCATGGTGTGGGCCGGCAGGAGTAGACTGTCGGCTGTAGCATTTTGCATGCGAAATCGTGGCGATGCCGCCATGAAAGCAAGAGAGGACAGGCAGTGGAAGGCAGGCAGATGGCGCAGGAAAAAACAGGAGTGGCAGATGACAGTCATGCCATGCCGGCAGAGTCGGTGTTGGCGCGACTGGCTAGCGAGGCGGCGGGGCTGGATGCGGCCAACGCGCGCCAGCGTTTGCTTGCGCATGGCGAGAATGTGCTGGCCAGCCGGCCATCCCGCCCCGCCTGGCTGAAGTTTGTCGACCAGTTTCGCAATGTGCTGGTGCTGGTGTTGCTGGCGGCGGCGGTGCTGGCCGGCGTGGTCGGCGATATCAAGGACTCGGTGGTGATCGTCATCGTGGTATTGCTGAATGCCACACTGGGCTTTGTGCAGGAGCATCGCGCCGAGGCAGCACTGGCGGCGCTCAAGGGCATGCTGGCGCCGCAGGCACGGGTGCGGCGCGGTGGTGAGGTGCAGCTAGTGGCGGCCAGCGAGCTGGTGCCGGGCGATATCCTGCTGCTGGAGGCGGGCGATCGCATTCCGGCCGATGCGCGTGTATTGCTGGCGGTGTCGGCCGAAGTCGCCGAGGCGGCGCTGACCGGCGAGTCGCACGCCGTGGCCAAGCAGGCCGGCAGCGTGGCGGCCGATAGCGTGCTGGCCGAGCGTTTTTGCATGCTGTACATGAATACCGTGGTGACGCGTGGCCGGCTGGAGGCGGTGGTAACCGCCACCGGCATGCAGACCGAAATGGGCCGGCTGGCCGGCCTGCTGGCCGAGGCGGCCGAATCTGCCACGCCGCTGCAGATCCAGCTCGATGCGCTGGGCAAGCGGCTGGCACTGATTGCCGCGCTGGTGGTTGGTATCATCTTTGTGGTTGGCATCGCGCGTGGCGATGACTTGGTGCAGACCATCATGACCGCGATCGCACTGGCGGTAGCGGCGATTCCGGAGGGCTTGCCGGCGGTGGTGACGGTGACGCTGGCTCTGGGCATGCATCGCATGGCCGGGCGCAATGCCATTGTGAAAAGGTTGGCCGCAGTCGAGACGCTGGGTTGCACCACGGTGATCTGCTCGGACAAGACCGGCACGCTGACGCTGAACCAGATGACGGCGCGCAAGCTCTATTATTGCGGCCAACCTTTCCGTGTCAGCGGCGAGGGGTACGACGAGGGCGGCGAAATTATCGCGGCGACGGCGCTGGCGGGCGGTGTCGATTTTAGCCCGCTGCAGTTGGCCGCTACCTTGTGTAGCGATGCGCGCTTGCAGAATGGCGAGCTGATCGGTGATCCGACCGAAGGTGCTTTGCTGGCGCTGGCGGCCAAAACCGGTTTGCCTGCGGCCAATATGCCGCGTCTGGCCGAGATTCCGTTTGATTCGGCGCACAAATTCATGGCGACCTTTCATGCCGAAGGCGATGGCGTGCGAATCTGGCTGAAGGGCGCGCCGGATGTGCTGCTGGCACGGGCGACGGCCAGCCTGCAGCCGGATGGTGTCGCGCCGCTGGATGAAGCGCAGCGTGCTGCCTTTGTCGCCGAGAACCAGGCCATGGCCGGCGAGGCGATGCGTGTGCTGGCGCTGGCGACCCGGCTGCTGACACGCGCCGAATTCGAGGCCGCGACCGATCTGACTGTGTTTGCCGAGCAGCTGGTGTTGCTGGGGCTGATCGGCATCATCGACCCGCCACGGCCGGAGGCGCGCGAGGCGATTGCGCAGTGCCATCGTGCCGGCATCGCGGTGAAGATGATTACCGGCGATCACGCGGCAACCGCCGCTGCCATCGCGCGCGATCTGGGCCTGACAGGCGAAGTGCACGAAGGGCGCGAGCTGGATGGCCTTGACGAGGCCAGCCTGGCCGCGATGGTGGCGCGCACGGCGGTGTTTGCCCGCGTGTCACCGACGCACAAGCTGCAAATCGTCGCCGCTCTGCGCCAGCAGGGCGAGGTGGTGGCGATGACCGGCGATGGTGTCAACGATGCGCCGGCGCTGAAAACCGCCGACATCGGCGTGGCGATGGGCATTACTGGTACCGAGGTCAGCAAGGAGGCGGCGACGCTGGTGCTGACTGACGACAACTTCGCCAGCATCGTCGGCGCGGTACGCGAGGGGCGCACGATTTACGACAATATCGTCAAGTTCGTGCGCTTTCAGCTGTCGACCAATATCGGCGCGATCCTGACGGTGCTCGGCGCGCCGCTGTTCGGCTTCCCGACGCCGTTCACGGCGATTCAGATCTTGTGGGTCAACATCATCATGGATGGCCCGCCGGCGATGACGCTGGGGGTCGAGCAGGCGCGGCCCGGCATCATGCAGGACAAACCGCGGGCGGCCAACAGCAATATCCTGACCGGCCAGCGCCTGCTGCGCTTGCTGGCTTATGGCGCGACGATGGCGGCGGCAACGTTGGCCGCATACGGGCTGGGGCAGGCTCAGGGTGAGGCCTACGCACTGACCATGGCTTTCACCACTTTTGTGTTGTGCCAGTTCTTCAATATCTTCAATGCGCGCGCCGAGCATGGCAGCGCATTCAACAGCCAGTTCTTTGCCAACGGCAAGTTGTGGCTGGCGCTGCTGGGTGTGGTCGGTCTGCAGGTGCTGGTGGTGCACTGGGCACCGGCGCAGGCGGTGTTTGATACCGTGGACTTGCAGGCACAAGGCTGGTTGACGGCCGCGGGGCTGGCCAGTAGCGTGCTGCTGCTGGATGAAGCGAGGAAGTTGCTGCAGCGCCTGTTGATGCGCGGCTAAAGAAAAATGGCCAGCTAAGCTGGCCATTTTTCATGGGCGGGGGATTATTCCCACTCGATCGTCGCTGGCGGCTTGCCGCTTACATCGTAGACCACGCGGTTGATGCCGCGTACTTCGTTGATGATGCGGTTGGATACCTTGCCCAGCAGGCTGTACGGCAGCTCGGCCCAGTGTGCGGTCATGAAGTCGCTGGTGATCACGGCGCGCAGTGCCACGACATAGTCGTAAGTGCGGCCATCGCCCATCACGCCGACGGATTTTACCGGCAGGAACACGGCGAAAGCCTGGCTGGTCAGCTCGTACCAGTTCTTGCCGGTTTTCTCGTCCACGGTGTTACGCAGCTCTTCGATGAAGATGGCATCGGCACGACGCAGCAGGTCGGCGTAGTCCATTTTCACTTCGCCAAGGATGCGCACGCCCAAGCCTGGGCCCGGGAAGGGGTGACGATAAACCATATCGTGCGGCAGGCCCAGCGCCACGCCCAGCTGGCGGACTTCGTCCTTGAACAGGTCGCGCAGTGGCTCCAAGAGCTTGAGGTCCATGTCTTCCGGCAGGCCGCCCACATTGTGGTGGCTCTTGATCGCATGGGCTTTCTTGGTCTTGGCACCGGCCGATTCGATCACGTCCGGATAGATGGTGCCTTGTGCCAGCCACTTGGCATTGGTCAGCTTGCCGGATTCCTGCTGGAACACCTCGACGAATTCGGCGCCGATGATCTTGCGCTTCTTCTCCGGATCGGATTCGCCAGCCAGCTTGCTCATGAACTGTTCGGAAGCATCAACACGGATCACTTTCACGCCCATATTGCGCGCGAACATCTCCATCACCATATCGCCTTCGTTCAGGCGCAACAGACCGTGGTCAACGAAGACGCAGGTCAGCTGGCTACCGATGGCGCGGTGGATCAGCGCCGCAGCAACGGAAGAATCCACACCGCCGGACAGGCCGAGGATGACTTCTTCGTCACCCACCTGTTCGCGGATTTTCTGGATCGCTTCTTCGATGTAGTTCGGCATGGTCCACGACGGCTTGGCACCGGCGATGTACAGCACGAAGCGGTGCAGCATTTCGGTGCCGCGCTTGGTGTGAGTCACTTCCGGATGGAACTGCACGGCGTAGAAACCGCGAGCCTCGTCGGCCATTGCGGCGATCGGGCAGGACGGAGTTTCGGCAATCACGTTGAAGCCGGCCGGCATGGCGGTAACCTTGTCGCCGTGGCTCATCCACACGTCGAGGAAGCCGTTGCCGGCGTCGTCTACGCGATCCTGCAGGCCTTCCAGCAGCTTGGAGTGATGGCGTGCCTGGATTTCGGCGTAGCCGAATTCGCGCTTGTCACCGGCCTCGACCTTGCCGCCCAGGCTTTGCGCCATGAACTGCATGCCGTAGCAAATACCCAGTACCGGTACACCCAGGGTGAACAGGGCAGGGTCGGCCTGGTAATCGGATTCGTACACCGAATTGGGGCCACCGGACAGGATGATGGCTTTCGGGTTGAAGGCACGGATCTCGTCTATGGGCATGTCGAACGGGTGCAGTTCGCAGTAGACATGCGCTTCACGTACACGGCGGGCGATCAGCTGGCTGACCTGGGAGCCGAAATCGAGGATGAGGATTTTGTCCATGACTTTCCTTGAGGGTAAACACCGGCGGTGGCCGGCAATGCAAATTCGTTCAGTAGCGGTCCGGCTCGTTTTCGGCGAGTGGCGGACGGCGTCGTTGCAGCGGGATGCGGTCGCTGCGGGCGATCAGCATCAGTATGCCCAGCAGCACCATGCCCAGCGACAGACCGTGACTCAGCCGCAGCACGTCTTCGTCCAGCAGGTAAACACAGGCACCGGCATAAACCAGCATCGGGCTGGAGACGATGGATGACTTGGTTATACCATCGAGCAAAAGCAAAACCACCCCGCTAATGGCCAGCAAAATGGCGAGCAGGGTGGTGGTGTCGGGCAGGAGATTGCTCGATTTGAGAAACCAGAGCAGGCCCAGGGTAATCAGGACCAGCGGCAGGGCGGCACCGGGCTTCATGCTTGCCCTTTGTCGCGGATCAGGCGCTGCTTTTCACGCTGCCATTCGCGTTCTTTTTCGCTCTGGCGCTTGTCGTGCTGCTTCTTGCCTTTGGCCAGGCCGATATCGGCCTTCACGCGACCTTTGCTGAAGTGCAGGTTCAGCGCCACCATGGTGTAGCCGGCACGCTCGACCTTGCCGATCAGACGGTTGGTTTCTTCCTGCTTGAGCAGCAGTTTGCGGTCACGCGTCGGATCGGGGTGAATATGGGTAGAGGCGGATTGCAATGCGGTAATATGGCAGCCAACGAGGTAGAATGCCCCGCTGCGGAACATCACATAGCTTTCCTTGAGCTGTACACGGCCGGCGCGAATGGATTTGACTTCCCAGCCTTCCAGTACCAGACCGGCTTCGAGTTTTTCCTCGATGAAATAATCGTGAAAGGCTTTGCGGTTATCGATGATGCTCATGTCGTGGCAGAACCAGGCAAGTGCGGTAAACCGCGCATTCTACCAGAAGACAGGAATAAGCCAAAGTGGCGTAAATTCATGACCTTGCTGCGGCCAACCTTGCAGCAGGGCGAACGGACAAGATTCAAAGCATGCAAGTTGTGGAAAAAAGCGTCCTGGTGGCGCATACGCCGGAGCAGATGTTCCGGTTGGTGGATGAGGTCAGCCATTACCCGCGCTTCCTGCCCTGGTGCGCGCGTGCCGAAGAGCACAGCCGTGAAGGGGCGCAGCTGGTGGCCAGCCTGCACATCGATTACCTGAAAGTGAAGCAGCACTTCACTACCCGCAATATCAATACCGAGCCGAGTGAAATCCTGATGGAGCTGGTGGATGGGCCGTTCGAGAGTCTGCAAGGGCGTTGGCACTTTCATCCGCTTGGCGATTTCGGCTGCAAGATCGAGTTCCGCCTGACTTACCAGTTTTCCAGCCGCATTCTCGAGACGCTGATCGGCCCGGTTTTCGGCCACATTTCCGGTACGCTGGTTGACGCCTTCATCAAGGAGGCAGACAGGGTTTACGGCGATGACTGAGTGGCTGGATATCGAGGTCGCCTACGCGCGGCCCGACAAGCAGTTGATACTTTCATGTCGGGTGCCGCAGGGTACGACGGCCGCCGAGGCGGTGAGCTTGTCGGGTATCAGTGGGCACTTTTCTGAAATCAGTGAGCAGCCGCTCAAGCTCGGCATTTTCGGCAAGGCGGTGGCTGATAGCCAAGTTCTGCGCCAGCAGGACAGGGTCGAGATTTATCGTCCGCTGATTGCCGACCCGAAAGCTGTGCGTCGTCAGCGCGCCGAAGCCGGCAAAGCGATGAAAAAGGGTGGTGGTGCCGATCTGGCTTGATGCATCAGGCTTGACGGTGTGATGCCGGCCTGACGGCTAGGTGGTATTGGCAGGGGCGAGTGGGTCTGCTTTGCGGCCAACGTTAGCAGGAAAGGTTGGCCGCAGAGAGGATCAACCAGCCTGTTCGGCTGACAGGGTGCGGTTTTTGCCGGCCAGCTTGGCCTGATACATGGCGCGGTCGGCGCGTTCGATTACATCGGTATCGCGTTCGCCCAGATGCCATTGTGCGACGCCGGCGCTGAAGGTCACCACCAGTCTGTCCTGATTGGCCAGATAGAAGTTCTTGGTCAGCTCGCGCTGCAGGCGCTGGATCAGCTCGACACCTTCCAGCCACGGGGTGTCCGGCAGCAGCACGACAAACTCTTCGCCGCCGAAACGTGCCACCACGTCAGAGGTGCGCAGGCTGCGATGCATCATGTCGACCAGGAATTTCAGCACCTCGTCACCAGTCAGGTGGCCATAGCGATCATTCAGCTGCTTGAAGTTGTCGACGTCGATCAGGGCAACTGACAGCGGCTGGCCATTGCGCTCGGCGCGGCTGATTTCACGTTCGAAGTATTCTTCCAGGCCGCGGCGGTTGTAAGCGCCGGTCAGCTGGTCTTCCTTGTTCTTGATACTGGCAGTTTCGAGGGCGGTTTCCAGTTCGCGGATACGCTGCTGGGCACTTTGCACCTCGTCACGCGCTGACAAAAGCTCTTCGCGTGAACTGCTGAGGTCGGTCTGCATGCTGGCGGTGTCGGCCAGCAAAGATTGCAGGATGCCGTTGATTTCCTGCACATCGGTGGTGTTGCGGATACGGTCGCTGTGATTGCTGATCTTCTGGTGGAAGTCGCCGGTACTGTCGGCCATGGTCGACAGCTTGGCAAGGAAGGTGTCCAGCAGGGCGCGCAGCGAGTTGGTCGCCTCGTCCAGCGAGTTTTTCAGCGTGCCTTGCTTGTAAATCACATCCTTGAGGCTGGCTTCCAGCTGATAGATGTGCTGCACCGAGATGTGCGGCTGCGACAGCAGCTGCTGCAGATTGCTGATCTGGCCGACCAGATAACTGTCGCTGCGGTTGAGTTCGGCGACATTCTGCAGCATCAGCTGCATCAGATTCGACAGGCCGGTTACCAGACGCTCTTCGTCATGCGACTGCATTTCGAGGCGAATCAGGAAGCTGCGCAATTGCGGGAAGAAGCCGTCAATCTCGTGTTCCAGCTGGATGGACGACAGGCTGGTACGCACGTCGCTGAAGTGCTGGGCCAGCTCCGGATAGTGCACCAGACGTGGTTCGATGCCGAACTTCAGCGTGTAATCGAGAACCTCAGCCCAGGTGCGCCATTGGTTGCTGACGCTTTGTGTCACCACACTGCCATTGTCGGCAGTCGTCACCGGGCTGTTTGCCGGTGCTGGCGGTTCGGCGGTTTCTACCGTGCTGGCGGCGCCAGGCTGCAGCCAGCCATTCACCAGATTGCCAAGCTTTTCGGCCAGGTCATCCGGGCTATTGCCGAATGTCAGCAGCACGCGATCCAGCGCGGTCTGCTTGTATTGTTGATTGATGCCAGGCGTACGGACTTCCCACGCCTTGATCAGGTTCATGATCAGCTCGCCCCAGCTCTGGGTTTGCTGTTGGCGGCGGGTGCTGAGTTTGGTCAGCTCGATAGTGAGCTGCGGAACGAGCTCCCACTTTTCGTCATCGATGGCACGGCGCAGCTTGGCCATGGCAATCTTGGCGCTCGGATCTTCGGCCGGCAGGCTTTCGTAAGCTCTGAGCAGCAACTCGGCCAGCTTGTTGCGGCCGTTGACAGGCTCTCCTATCAGCTCGTAGAAAACGCGTTCGAAATTGTCCGGTGTCGGCAACAATTTGCGTAACGTGAGTTGCTTCAGCGTTTCTCGGGCGGTGTCGATAGGATTGTGCGTCGTCATGGACCAGACCCTGTAACTTTTATGACTTGCCATCTGATTTTGTGGGAGCCGGTTGCAAATAACCAAGTGCCGATTTGATTATGGTGTATTGCGAACCGTAGTTTTGTCCAGTAGCTGAAAGAAAACTTCGTCTTCACGAATCATGCCCAGCTCGTTGCGGGCACGTTCCTCTATGGCTGCCGAGCCTTGTTTCAGGTCCTGGATTTCGGCTTCGAGAGCAGCATTGCGGCCAACCAGAACGGTGTTGGCCGCATGCTGTTCTTCAACCTGGGTGTCCAGCTGCCAGACCCTGACCCAACTGCCCTTGCCTAGCCACAGGGGCCATTGCAGGGCAGTGATCAGGATGATCAGTGTCAGGGTCAACCAGCGCATGACTTACTTCAGGTGGTAAAAGGCGGAACGGCCCGGATAAACGGCAGCATCACCCAGCTCTTCTTCGATACGCAGCAGCTGGTTGTACTTGGCCATGCGGTCGGAACGCGACAGCGAGCCGGTCTTGATCTGCATGCAGTTGGTCGCAACGGCCAGGTCAGCAATGGTGCTGTCTTCGGTTTCGCCGGAACGATGGCTCATTACGCTGGTGTAGCGGTTACGCTTGGCCAGGTCAACGGCTTTCAGGGTCTCGGACAGGGTGCCGATCTGGTTCACTTTAACCAGCAGCGAGTTGGCGAGGCCGCCTTCGATGCCTTGAGCCAGGATCTTCGGATTGGTCACGAACAGGTCGTCGCCGACGATCTGCACGCGGTCGCCCAGACGATCGGTCAGCAGTTTCCAGCCAGCCCAGTCGTGCTCGCTCATGCCGTCTTCGATGGAGATGATCGGGTACTTGTTGACCAGAGTCTCCAGGTAGTCGGCGAACTGCTCGGAAGTCAGTGCCAGACCTTCGGCGGTCAGGTGGTACTTGCCATCCTTATAGAACTCGGAAGAGGCGCAATCCAGTGCCAGCATCACGTCCTGACCGGCAACGTAGCCGGCAGCGTCGATGGCTTCGAGGATCAGGGTGATGGCTTCTTCGTGGCTCTTCAGGTTAGGGGCGAAGCCGCCTTCGTCACCAACGGTGGTGGCGTAGCCTTTGCTGTCGCACAGTTTCTTCAGTGCGTGGAAGATTTCGGCGCCACAGCGCAGTGCTTCGCGGAAGGTTGGTGCGCCAACCGGGATGATCATGAATTCCTGGATATCCAGGGTGTTGTTGGCGTGCTCGCCACCATTGATCACGTTCATCATCGGCACTGGCAGCGACATCGGGCCGGCACCACCGAGGTAGCGATACAGTGGCAGACCGGCATCTTCGGCAGCTGCGCGGGCAACGGCCATGGATACGGCCAGCAGGGCATTGGCGCCCAGGCGGGACTTGGTCTCGGTGCCGTCCAGCTCGATCATGGTCTTGTCGATGAAGGCCTGGTCGGAGGCGTCGAGGCCAACGATGGCTTCGCAGATTTCGGTGTTGATGTTTTCAACAGCCTTCAGGACGCCTTTACCCAGATAGCGGGATTTGTCGCCGTCACGCAGTTCCAGTGCTTCTTTTTCGCCGGTGGAGGCGCCGGACGGTACAGCCGCACGGCCCATTACGCCGGATTCCAGCAGTACGTCTGCTTCAACAGTCGGGTTGCCACGAGAGTCGAGGATCTCGCGGGCGATTACGTCGATGATTGCGCTCATTGCATCTTCCTTGCAGAAAGTAAATCAATCAAAACCGTGAATTCGGTGCGGCCAACCTTGTAGCAGCTTGGCCGCGGAGTCAATGAGTTACAGCAAAGTCTCGGCAAGCGGCTGTCCCTTGACCAGCGCGTCAATTTGCTTGAGGGTTTGCAGCAATTCTTTCATGCGTCCCAGTGGCCAGGCATTCGGGCCATCGGACAGGGCGCATGGCGGATTCGGGTGGGTTTCCATGAACAGGCCGGCGATGCCGGTTGCTACGGCTGCACGTGCCAGTACCGGTACGAATTCGCGCTGGCCGCCGGAGCTGGTGCCCTGGCCGCCTGGCAGTTGTACCGAGTGAGTGGCGTCATACACGACCGGGCAGCCGGTTTCTCGCATGATGGCGAGGCTGCGCATGTCGGAAACCAGATTGTTGTAGCCGAAGGAGGCACCGCGCTCGCAGGCCATGAAGCTGTTCGGGTCGAGGCCGGCTTCGAGGGCGGCTTCGCGCGCCTTGTCGATCACGTGCTTCATGTCGCCCGGTGCCATGAACTGGCCTTTCTTGATGTTCACCGGCTTGCCGCAAACGGCAACGGCACGGATGAAATCGGTCTGGCGTGCCAGAAAAGCAGGGGTTTGTAGTGCGTCAACTACAGCAGCAACGTGTGGCACCTGTTCTTCGGTGTGTACATCGGTCAGCACCGGTACGCCGATCTGGCTGCGTACCTTGTCCAGAATGCGCAGGCCTTCTTCCATGCCGAAGCCGCGGAAGGATTTGCCGGAAGAGCGGTTGGCCTTGTCGAAGCTGGACTTGTAGATGAAGGGGATGCCCAGTTCGCTGGTGATTTCCTTGAGCTGGCCGGCGGTGTCGAGCGCCATTTGCTCGCTTTCGATCACGCACGGGCCGGCAATCAGGAACAGGGGCTGGTCGATACCGATGTTGAATCCGGCAAGTTTCATGATGTTTTCCTCAGGCAAAAACAAGGTTGGCCGCATTTGCGGCCAACCTTGTCAGGATCAGGCTTGGGTCTTGTCTGCTTGATACGCCAACGCGGCTTTCACGTAGGCAATAAACAGCGGATGGCCGTCACGCGGGGTCGAGGTGAATTCCGGGTGGAACTGGCAGGCAAAGAACCAGCGGTGCTTGTCCAGCTCGATGGTTTCGACCAGTTTCTCGTGACCGGCAGAGACGCCACTGATGGTCAGGCCGGCGTCTTTCAGGCGCTGTACGTAGTGATTGTTCACTTCGTAGCGGTGACGGTGACGCTCGGTAATCACGGTATTGCCGTAAACACGTGCGGCCAGCGAACCTTCGTTGAGGTCGCACTGCTGGCTGCCCAGGCGCATGGTGCCGCCCAGATTGGAGTTCTCGTCACGGGTTTCGATCTTGCCGTCGTGGTTGACCCACTCGTCGATCAGGGCAACGACCGGGTAGTCGGTTTCCAGATCAAACTCGGTAGAGTTGGCACCAGTCATGCCGGCAACGTCGCGTGCGTATTCGATCAGTGCGATCTGCATGCCCAGGCAGATGCCCAGGTAAGGGATGTTGTTTTCGCGGGCGAACTTGACAGCCTTGATCTTGCCTTCCACGCCACGCTTGCCGAAGCCGCCCGGTACCAGGATGGCATCCATGTCGCGCAGCGACTCGGCACCATCACGCTCGATCTCTTCCGAGTCAACATAGATGATGTTGACGTTGGTGCGTGTGTGTACGCCGGCGTGCTTCAGTGCTTCGGACAGCGATTTGTACGACTCGGTCAGGTCAACGTACTTGCCGACCATGGCGATATTGACAGTGTTGTCCGGATGCTCGATGGCATCGATGATGCGATCCCAGGTCGACAGGTCGGCCGGTGGCAGCTCAAGCTGTAGCTGTTCGCAGATGATCTGGTCGATGCCCTGGCCATGCAGCATGGCAGGTACCTTGTAGATCGAGTCCGCGTCGTAGCAGCCGATAACGGCATTTTCTTCGACATTACAGAACAGGGCGATCTTGCGCTTTTCGTCTTCCGGCAGCTCACGGTCCATACGGCACAGCAGGATGTCCGGCTGGATGCCGATTTCGCGCATTTCCTTTACCGAGTGCTGGGTCGGCTTGGTCTTGATTTCGCCGGCAGCAGCAATATACGGTACGTAGGACAGGTGCACGAACAGGGTGTTCTTGCGACCCAGACCCGAGCGCATCTGGCGGATGGCTTCGAGGAATGGCAGCGATTCGATATCGCCGACTGTGCCGCCGATTTCGACGATGGCAACATCAGCTTCGCCGGCGCCTTCGCGAACTTTCAGCTTGATTTCGTCGGTGATGTGCGGGATAACCTGCACGGTGCCACCTAGGTAGTCGCCACGGCGCTCCTTGGTGATCACGGACTCGTACACCTGGCCGGTAGTGAAGTTGTTGCTCTTCTTCATCTTGGCCTTGATGAAGCGCTCGTAGTGGCCCAGGTCAAGGTCGGTCTCGGCGCCGTCTTCGGTTACAAAGACTTCACCGTGCTGGAACGGGCTCATTGTGCCCGGATCGACGTTGATATATGGGTCGAGCTTAAGCATGGTGACTTTCAGCCCGCGAGACTCAAGAATGGCGGCGATAGACGCGGCAGCGATGCCCTTGCCCAGGGAGGACACCACACCACCGGTAACGAAGATGTACTTGGTCATGGGATTGCAACTCAGTTGGAATCGTTGATTTTAACCGATTTTTTGCTGTTTTTGAAATGGGCTAAGCACGATGCGGGGTGATTTTTTTAGTACTGCGGCGTGTTGACAAAGCACTCGTAATCAGCCTGTTTTTGCGGACTGGTGATGTATGTTTGCCTCAGTATCAATGACTAATTGCAAGTCATTGCTGCACATTCGGCAAGTCTCGGGTATTATCGCGGATTCTTCTTTTATTGGCCGATGCTACATGGCGAATCGCTGCAATCTTCCTTCGATGTGAGAGTGCGGGATCGTCTTGTCGAGTGGCTGCTTAATATGGTATAAATCGACCTTTATACCGGCTTTTGGGAGTGATTAACCATGGCGCGTGTTTGCAAAGTCACCGGCAAGCGTCCGATGACCGGGAACAATGTGTCCCACGCCAACAACAAGACTAAACGTCGTTTCTTGCCGAACCTGCAATATCGCAAGTTCTGGGTAGAAAGCGAAAACCGCTGGGTACGTCTGCGTATTTCTAACGCAGCTCTGCGTACCATCGACAAGGTGGGTATCGACGCCGTTCTGGCTGACCTGCGTGCTCGCGGCGAACTGTAATTAATTCGTCCGTCGAAACCGAAGACTTTAAGGAATAGCCATGCGCGACAAGATCAAACTGGAATCGACCGCTGGTACCGGTCATTTCTACACCACCACCAAAAACAAGCGTACTATGCCTGAGAAAATGGAGATCAAAAAATTTGATCCTGTTGCTCGCAAGCACGTGATTTACAAGGAAATCAAGCTGAAGTAATTCGGCAAGATATCCAGCAAAAAGCCCCTTGATCTCCAAGGGGCTTTTTGTTTTTCTGCTATGTTGTTGCGGCCAACATCAGGTTGGCCGCAAGAGGTCGCTGTTAGCGCAGGCCGGGCAAGCCAGGCAGGGCAATGCCTTTGGCCAGTGGCGAAAAGCCCAAGGCATAGCGCACGATTTCACGTTTCAGCGGGCTGGGGCGGTTGGCCAGTTTCAATGAAAACTGGCGTAGTAGGCGTAGCGGAGTGACTTCGTTGCTGAAACCGTAGCAGAACGCATCCATCAGCCTCTGCATGGCATGGTTGGGTGCGGTGCGCTGGCGCTGGTACTGGCGTAATAGTGCTTCGCTTCCTTGATCCTGCTGCTGTCTGGCCGCTTCGTTGATCAAGGCTGCCAGGCATTTCACATCCTGAAAGCCGAGATTGACCCCTTGGCCGGCGAGCGGATGGATGGTGTGGGCGGCATCACCGGCCAGCACCACACGCCCGCGGAAGTAATGCTGGGCGTGGCGGCGCGTCAGGGCGAAGCTGCCACGGGATACCAGTGATGTCAGCCGGGGCAGGCGATCGGGAAACTGGCGGGTAAAGGCGGTAAGCAGTGCCTGTTCGTCCATCTGCTCAAACTCGCGCACGACCTCCGGGCGCTCATACCAGACCAGCGAGGCGTAGTCGCCAGGCAGTGGCAGCAGGCTTTGCGGGCCGTGCGGGGTAAAGCGTTGCCAGGTAATGTCACGTTCGCCACCTTCAATCGCCACGGTCGCAACAAAGGCATGCATGGGGTAATCATGCGCATCCAGGCCAATGCCGGCCAGTCTGCGTGTCTGCGAGTTGGCACCATCAGCGGCTACCAGCAGCTTGGCGCGGAATTCGCGGCCGCTTTGCAGTCTGATCTGGCAGTAATCATCGTGCTGGCTGAAAGAGGCCAGCGCATCGCCACTGATCAATTCGATATTGTTGTGCTGTTGCATGGCCTGCAAGCAGCCCAGCTGGACAATGCGGTTTTCGATGATGTGGCCTAGTTCGGATTCGCCGATTTCATCGGCACTGAACATTGTGCCGTTACTTTCCTGACCTTCCCAGACCAGCATGCGCTGATAGGGAGCTGTACGCATGGCACTAATCGCAGACCAGGCGCCGATGCTTTCCAGCAGCTGGCGCGAGGCGGGGCTGATGGCCGAGACGCGCAAATCAGGCGGGCTGTCTGCTGCGAACTCATCCGGCAGACTGGTTTCCAGAACGTGGATGCGATAGTGGCTGGCGGCACAGGCCGCCGCCAGCGCCGCACCGACCATGCCGCCACCCACGATAAACAGATCACTGTATTCGAGCATCATCATGCCTCACCGGTCAGAAAATGGCCCTGACTGTAACAGCCAGCCCGTCTTGCTTTCTTGGTCTGGGTCAAATGCTGTCCAGCGCAGCTTGCAGGCGCGGGATGATGAAGGACATGAAGGCCTGATACTTGCGCGGCATGGGCTGGTGATAGGCAAAGACCAGAAACACCGGCCAGCCGGCCGCACGCCACTGAGGCAGTACCGGGGCAATCAGGCCGCGTTCGACCAGCGGTTTGGCCATATAGCTGGGCAGCAGACCAATGCCGTGATGTTCTTGCAGGATGTTGGCCACCACCGAGTACTGGTTAACGGTCAGCTTGGGTTCGACAATGACGGTGGCCGTGGTTTCCTCGCAAGCCAGTCGCCACTCGCGGCCCAGCTGGCTGTAAAAACTGTTGCTGATCAACTGGTGGTCCGCCAGTTCGGCAGGGGTTTGTGGTGCAGGATGCTTGGCCAGATAGTCAGGGCTGGCGTACAGCGTTTCCCAGACCAGGCCCACCGGGCGGGCGACCAGGCGGTCATCGTGGACATTGCGGGTGCGCAGGGTAAAGTCCAGGCCTTCGCTGACCGGGTCCTGGATCCGGTTTTCAACTTGCAATTCGATATTGAGTGCCGGGTAGAGCATGGCCAGTTCGGCCAGTAGCGGGCCGACCAGCTGCTGGGCCAGGCCGGCCGAGCAGCCGATGCGCAGATTGCCCTCTACGCTGTCGCGTGCCTGCTCGATATCATTGCGGACATTGTCCAGCAGTTCGCGCAGGCGGGTAGCGTGTGCGGCCAACCTGTGACCGCTTTCGGTCAGCGCGACGCGGCGGGTGTTGCGCAGCACGAGGACAGTGCCCAGTTCCTGTTCGAGTTCCTTGATCAGCTGGCTGATACGACTTTTGGCGCAGTGCAGGGCTTCAGCCGCAGCAGTAAAGCTGCCGTGACGGGCTAGGGCATCAAAGGCGAGCAGGGCATCGGGGGATAAAGCAGGCGTTGTTTTCATTGCAGAACAATCTGTTTAGCTTCTGGTGGGTGTTCGATAGTGTAACGCGGGTTTAAGCTATTTATCACCTCGCTGTCATCTCGATAGTGATTTGCGATGGTTGATGCACTCCAGTGTGACCTGCGGCCGGCATAATGTCGGCCATTTTTTATTCTTTGGTGTTTCGATGTTGCCTTATCTCGCACTGAGTGTGGCCATGCTGTTGTGGGCCAGTTCTTTTATCGCGCTGAAAACCGTCTTTCAGGTGTTCGATCCGGTGTTCGTGCTGTTCTGCCGCATGGTGATTGCTTTGGTCTTGCTGCTGCCCTTGCTGTACTGGCGTGGTAGTCGCTGGCGCTATCGCAAGGGTGACTGGAAGTGGCTGCTGCTGCTGGGCTTGTGTGAGCCATGCCTGTATTTCCTGTTCGAGGCACAAGCCTTGCTCTACACCAGTGCTTCGCAAGCAGGGCTGATTACGGCAACCTTGCCGGCTCTGGCGGCAATCGGTGCCTGGTGGTTTTTGCGCGAGAGGCTCACCGCTACTGCCTTGTCCGGTATCGCGCTGTCGATGGCAGGCATTATCTGGCTGACCGTCAGTAGCGAGCGCAGCGCCTCGGCACCGAATCCCTTTCTCGGCAATCTGCTCGAGTTCATCGCCATGATCTGTGCAACTGGCTATGTGCTGATTGCCAAAAAACTGTCCGGGCGCTACTCGGCATTGGCAATTACGGCCGTCCAGACCTTGATGGGGTGCTTGTGGTTTGGTACCGGCTTGCTGACGCCTTACGCCAGTTGGCCGCAACACTTCCCGCCGGATGCGATGCTGTGGGTGTTCTATCTGGGGGCCTGCATCACCTTGGGGGCTTATGCCTTGTATACGTGGTCAGTCAGCAAGGTGCCGGTGGCAATGGCGGCGGCCTTTATCAATCTGATCCCGGTCTTCACACTGGTTCTGGCCGCGATATTCCTCGGCGAGCACCTTGAAGGCGTGCAGTGGATTGCCTGCGCGCTGGTTTTGCTCGGGGTTTTCATCAGCCAGCGACCGCAGCAGGCTTGAGTTTGCTGTCATCTCGCCGATAGTATAAGCATTGCCCGTAATTATGCTCCCAGGGAAAACAATGACTATTAATCGGCATGTCGGTCTGATCTTGTTGGCGGCAATGTCTCAAGCTTTTGCATCAGGAGACCCGCACGCTGCACCTGCGCCGGCGCATGCCCCCGCTCCCGCCCCGGCGCATGCCGCGCCTGCGGCCGCACATGCGCCTGCCAAGCCGGTGCCAGCACCGGCCGCGCCGGCTGCCCATGCGCCGGTGGCCGAGAAAAAACCGGAAGAACTGGCACCGTCCATCCGTCCGCTGTCTACTGCGATTCACCCGCCACGCAAGGCGATTCATCCGGTTTCACCTTATGCCAAGCCGGCCGTTCACAAAAAGGCAAGCAAGTCATCACATGCGGCCAAGGCGCACGTAGCTGCCGATGAATCCAGCCGGGCACTGGATGCGGCGGTGATTATGCTGGGCAAGCTGGGTGGCAAGCATGGCGAGGCGGCCGGTGCGATTCTGAGTTGTGACGACAGCAACAGGAACCGCCTGCTCGAGCGTGGCAAGCGTGCTTATTACGTGGTGCAGAATCCGGGTAACCAGCTGGCCAGTGGTGACGCGGCGCTGACCTATGCGGTGCGCCAGCTGAATGTCCCCGTGCTGCTGATTACGGCAAGGCCCGGTTGCAAGGCTGTCGATATGGCGCGTTCCGATTACTCGCGCGCGCCAGCCGAGCTGCAAAAGCAGTTGTCTACGCTGTTTATCGACAAGGATGTCAGCAATAACGAGGCACAGCTGCAGAATCTGGACAATCAGGTTGAGGCGGCCATGCTGAGTTTTGGCGGCGAGGTCGAAAGCGGCCGGCTGGCAATTGTCGGTGCCTACTATGATGTCAGCGGCGCGCTGGGGCAGGGCAAGGGGCGACTGGTAGTGGCTAATCTGAATGGCGAGAAAGAGCGCAAGGAGATTTCACGTTTGCTGGCACGCCATAATCTGTCGAATGCCGCAACTGGCATGACGGCTCCGCTGCTGCTGGATACACATGCAGAAGGCAAGCCTGCTGCTGGCGGTCACTAGATTCGGTTTGTTGTTTTAATCATGTTGGCCGCAAGACCAGACGATCTTGCGGCCAACATTGTTTGTACGCCATTCCTTTGCCACTATGAATGATGGCCCTTACCGGGCGAGGTCTATCATGGTGCGCTTCCTGTTATTGCTGATCAGCAGCCTGCTGATCAGCGTCTTGCATGCTGCAGATTTGCGCATTCCGCTGCGTGGCGGTGGCGACTCCCGCTACTTTCAGTCCTTGCTTGAAGTCTTGGCCAAGGAGGGGGGCCAGGGCCAGCATCTGCAGTTTTTCCCCGAAATGCCGAACCGTCGTGCTGATGTGATGCTGGAGCGTGGCGAGCTGGACGTTTACTGGTATATCCGTACCCCGCAACGCGACCAGCGCTTTTTGCTGGTAGATGTGCCGTTGACCGAGGGTTTCATCGGCCGGCGCATCCTGATGACACGCCCGGATTTGCTGCCGCGCTTTGCCAATATCCGTACGCTGGATCAGCTGCGTGAGTCGGGTCTGACAGCATTGATGGGTGGTGGCTGGGCGGATATCGCCATCTGGCGTGAGGCGGGTCTTGCGGTGCGCGAGCAGGTGATGACAACCCCCGAGCTTTATCGTCAGGTGGCTTCGGGTATACGCGGCAGTGATTACTTTGCGCGTGGCAGTATCGAGGTGATGCCGGAACAGGCGATCTGGGCTGGGCTCAAGCCGGTTCCCGGGCTGGTGCTCAGTTATCCGGGGGATTTCTATTTTTATGTGTCACCGCGCAAGCCCGAGCTGCAGCGCTGGCTGCAGACACAATTATTACAGGCAGAGAAGTCCGGTTTGCGCCATCGATTGTTTGTCGAGCACTACGGCAAGGTGCTTGGCCAGCTCGAGATGGCCAGGCGTCATGAAATCCGTTTGCGCTGAATCTTGACGGCAAACCATTGGCAGGATTGGCCGCTGTGTCTTTGCACATCGAGGCAGGGCAGGTTGCGGCTCTTGAACTGCATGGCCTGGCAGGCATAAGGGAAGCTTGCGTCGTGACTGATCTGGAAATAGCGGCAGTCGAGGCAGGGCTGGCGTTTAGGCCGGGTGGTGCTGGATTCGGACATGTTGTCGGGCAGGCACAGCTGGCAGTCAAAAAAAGCGGGTAACTGTTCCTGATAAATTATCTGGTCAGTACTTACAATGGTGACAATTTTATCAGCTCATGCTTTCCACTGCAGCATGAGCCTACCGTGTCAGGAATACTTGCCATGAATCATACCTATCTTGCCCACCTGCAAGCCACGCTCAACCAGATCCGCGCTGACGGTTTTGAAAAGCCGGAACGCGTGATTGCCACGCCACAACGTGCCGGCATCACCCTCAGCGGTGGCCGTGATGTGTTGAACTTCTGCGCCAACAACTATCTGGGTCTGGCTGACGATGCGCGCCTGATCGAAGCGGCGAAGAAGGGCCTGGATGATTACGGTTACGGCTGCGCTTCGGTGCGCTTCATTTGCGGTACCCAGCAAGTACACAAGGATCTGGAAGCCGCGGTTTCCGGCTTCCTCGGCACTGACGACACCATTCTGTATTCCAGCTGCTTCGATGCCAATGGCGGCGTATTCGAGACCCTGCTGACCGAAGAAGACGCAGTGATCTCCGACGAGCTGAACCACGCCTCCATCATCGATGGCGTGCGCTTGTGCAAGGCCAAGCGTTTCCGTTACAAGAACAACGATATGGCCGATCTGGAAGCGCAACTGATTGCTGCCGAATCAGCCGGTGCGCGCTTCAAGCTGATCGTGACCGATGGCGTGTTCTCGATGGACGGCATCATTGCCGACCTGAAAACCCTGTGCGATGTGGCCGAGCGTCACGGTGCCATCGTGATGGTGGATGACTCGCACGCTGTCGGTTTCATCGGCGAAAAAGGTGCCGGCACGCCGGAATTGTGCGGCGTCTCCGACCGTGTTGATATCTATACCGGCACACTGGGCAAGGCCTTGGGCGGCGCGTCGGGTGGTTATGTCTCGGGTCGTCAGGCCATCATCGACCTGCTGCGTCAGCGTTCGCGTCCGTATCTGTTCTCCAACACGCTGGCACCGGCCATTACTGCGGCCAGCCTGAAGGTGCTGCAGATTCTTGCTACCGAAGAAGGCGCCACGCTGCGCGCCAATCTGAAGCGCAATGCCGACTACTTCCGCAGCGCAATGAGCGAAGCGGGCTTTACCCTGGTGCCGGGTCAACACCCTATCATTCCGGTGATGCTGGGCGATGCCAAGCTGGCAGGCGAGATGGCGGCGGCGCTGCTGGCTGAAGGCGTGTTCGTGACCGGCTTCTCCTATCCGGTGGTACCGAAGGGCAAGGCACGCATCCGCACCCAGATGTCGGCAGGCCACACGCTGGAACAGGTCAAACATACCGTGGCGGCCTTTATCAAGGTTGGCCGCGAGCTGGGTGTTATCTCCAAATGATTGTCGGTTGGCTGCGGCCAACCTGGTATTAAGGATGCAACAAAGCATGAAAGCACTAGCAAAACTGCAAGCGGCTCCGGGCCTGTCGATGACCGATGTCCCGATGCCGGAAGTCGGCCACAACGATCTGCTGATCAAGATCACCAAGACCGCGATCTGCGGCACAGACATCCATATCTGGAACTGGGATGACTGGGCACAGAAGACGATTCCGGTACCGATGCACGTAGGCCACGAGTACGTGGGCGTGGTCGCCGGCATGGGTTCGGAAGTGCAGGGCTTCAAGATCGGTCAGCGTGTTTCCGGCGAAGGCCACATCACTTGCGGCTACTGCCGTAACTGTCGTGCCGGCCGCCGCCACCTGTGCCGCAACACCACCGGCGTGGGTGTCAATCGTGAAGGCTCGTTTGCCGAGTATCTGGTGATTCCGGCCTTCAATGCCTTCCCGATTCCGGATGATGTGTCCGACGATCTGGCATCGATCTTCGACCCGTTCGGTAATGCCGTGCATACCGCGTTGTCGTTCAATCTGGTCGGCGAGGATGTGCTGATTACCGGCGCAGGCCCGATCGGCATCATAGCGGTGGCGATTGCCAAGCATGTGGGTGCACGTCATGTGGTGATTACTGATGTCAACGATTACCGTCTGGATCTGGCACGCAAGATGGGCGCGACCCGTGCCGTCAACGTTGGCCGCGAAGACCTGAAAACCGTGATGACCGAACTGGGCATGACCGAGGGCTTTGACGTTGGTCTGGAAATGTCGGGCAACCCGCATGCCTTCCGCCAGATGCTGGACACCATGAATCACGGCGGCAAGATTGCCTTGCTGGGTATTCCACCGGCGGATACGGCCATCGACTGGAATCACGTGATCTTCAAGGGTCTGGAGATTAAGGGTATCTATGGTCGCGAGATGTTTGAAACCTGGTACAAGATGGTGGCGCTGATCCAGTCCGGCCTCGATATCTCGCCTATCATTACGCATCACTTCAAGGTGGATGATTTCGAGGCAGGTTTTGCCGCGATGTTGTCCGGCCAGAGTGGCAAGGTCATTCTCGACTGGCAGTCCTGATGACACGACCCATGTTCTTCATCGCCGTGAAGGACATGGGTTTTTACTTTCAGGCACTTTGGCCCAGTGAGGATAGCGGGTCGGCAAGCTGCATGGCTTTGCTGCCGGATATCACGGCATTGCGGCCATTGCGCTTGGCCTGGTAAAGGCGCTGGTCAGCCTGCTGCAACAGTTTTTCGGCATCGCAGTCAGGTGTCCCTGCCGAAGTGGCGATGCCGGCACTGATGGTCAGCCACGGCCCGGTACAGGATGCCGGGTGGGGCAGGCGGCTTTCTTCCAGTCGTTTGCGTATGGTATCGACCAGCAACCATGCGCCCTGTTCGGTAGTGTCCGGCAACAGCAGGACAAATTCTTCCCCGCCGTATCTGGCCACCATATCGCCCGGACGACACAGATTGTTGGCCAGCAGACGGGCAACCGATTGCAGCGCCTTGTCGCCGTGGGCATGACCGAAATGGTCGTTGAACTGCTTGAAACAATCGACGTCGATAATCGCCAGCGACAGCGGCAAGCCGGAGCGTTTGCTGCGTTCGATTTCACGCTCCAGCGTCTTGTCGAGTTGCCGGCGGTTTGGCAGCTCGGTCAGGCCATCAATATTGGCCAGAATTTCCAGCATGTGCCGCTGGCGCGCGAGTTTCAGATGGGTAGCCACCCGCGCCTTGACGATGACTTCATGCAAGGGCTTGGTGATGTAATCCACCGCACCGTATTGCAGGCCTCGGGCCTCATCTTCCGGCGTGTCCTTGCCGGTAATGAAAATCACCGGGATATCCTTGGTGCGGCGGTCGGCCTGCAGCCGATGCAGTACGCGATAGCCATCCATCTCGGGCATCACGACATCAAGCAAGATCAGGTCAGGTGTCTGCTCACGTGCGAGCTTCAGACCCTGCTGGCCATTCTTGGCCATCAGCACGCTGTACTCGGGTTTGAGTACGCCGTCCAGCAAGTGAAGATTGATGGCAGCATCATCAATAATCAGTATTTTGTGTAGTGGGCTCATCGGCATTGTCCGCGGCCGAGCTTAATCTCGACACCAGGTTTTGTGCATACTGCAGGGCGGTTTCGTACTCGATTTCATCCAGCAAGCTGGCAATCTGCTCGCAGTCCGGGTGCAGGGCAGGCGGCAGCGTTTTTTTCAGCTGTTGCAGGCAATCACCCGCTCGCGAATCAGCCTGTGCCAGAAAATGCAATAACAGCGAGGCCAGTTTCGCTGACCCTGTTACCGATAGGGTTTCGACATGGCCAGTGTATGGCTTGTCATTTGTCATGGCCAGTGTATCGGCCAGATTCGCAATAACTTTCGTCAGCTCTTGTATTAAATCCGGCAGCAAAGCGGCGGCTTCGTCTGCTGTTGCTTGATGAATGGCATTTTCGATGCGGCTGGCAGCGTTGGCGAGTCGCTGTTCGCCGATATAGGCAGCGGCAGATTTCAGACCGTGCATGTGAAAAGCAATGGTATCCGCCTCGCGTTGCAGGCAAAGGGCACTCAGGGTTGCCGGCATGTCCTGGTAAAAGTGCAGGAAATGGCGAAGCAGTCTTTGCTGTTGCTCGGTATTCACGCTGGTGTTGACGGCTGGCAGGGCCTCGACAGCCCGGGCGGCCGGCAGCCAGCGCTCGAGTACGCTGGTCAGCTCGCGATGGCTGACCGGCTTGCTCAGGTGGTCATTCATGCCGGCGGCCAGGCTGCTTTGCCGGTCACTTTCCATCGCATTGGCGGTCAGGGCGATGATGGGTGTGGATTGATAGCGCGGATTGGCTCTGAGGTGGCAGGTGGCCTCGAGGCCGTCCATCTCCGGCATCTGAACGTCCATCAGGATGATGTCGAAATGGCCATCACCGGCAATCGCCAAGGCCTCTTTACCGTTTTGTGCGATATCGATGACAAGGCCCGAGTCTTCCAGCATGCCCAGCACCACTTCACGATTGATATCGTTATCGTCTACCAGCAGTAGTCGCAGATCATGCCAGCCGGCATGATCACTGGATGCTGGTGCCAGCGTGGGCTGCTCGCGTAAAGGTTGCCCGCTGCTTTGTTGGGCCTCGATCAGAGCCTGATACAGCGACAGGCTGCTAAGCGGTTTGTCGCCAAGCTGGCATTGTGCTGGCGCTTGCCAGTTATCGGGCAGGTTTTGCAGCCCTTTGGCGCTGATAAGCAGGCTGGGGCAGGACAGTCCGGCGGATTCTATCTGCGCCAGTGTTTCGCAGCCGTTCCAGCCGCTCATGTCCTGATTGATCAGCATGAGGCTGAACGGAGCGTTATTCCGGCTCTGTCCTTGCAGGCAGATCAGCGCCTCCAGCCCGCTGCTGGCCTCTTCAAACGCAATGCCGATAGCTGCCAGGGCGGATCGGGCTGCCTCGCGGTTGTGCTCGTTGTCATCGACCAGCAGCACTCGCGTTGCAGCAGGCAGGGCAGGCAGTTCGCGCTCGCGCAATACCGGGAACCAGGCGCTGAAGCTGAAACAGCTGCCTTGCCCCGGCAGGCTTTCCACCCCGATTTCTCCACCCATCAGCTCGACCAGCTGTTTGCAGATGGCAAGCCCCAGGCCGGTGCCGCCAAAACGGCGGGTAATAGAGCTGTCGGCTTGCTGGAATGGCTGGAACAGCTTGGCGCATTGTTCGGCGCTGATACCGATACCGCTATCCTGCACACTGAAGCGCAAGCGGCATTTGTCAGCCTGAGTCTCGGTGACACTGATGCGAATGGCGACCTGGCCCTGATCGGTAAACTTGGCCGCATTGCTGACAAGGTTGTTCAGGATCTGCTCGATACGCAGGCGATCGCCTTCGATCACGGCCGGCAGTTGCGGGTCGATTTCCAGAATCGGCGTCACCGCCTTGTCCTTGGTGCGCAACACCAGCAGATCACTGACCTGGTTGATCAACTCGTCGGTTTCCAGCGGCATCAATTCGAGGCTCAGCTTGCCGGACTCGATCTTGGACAGATCCAGAATGTCATTGAGCAGGCTTTGCAGCGACTCGCCGGCCTGCAGGATTTTTTTCAGATAGCCGGCCTGACGGGGGGTGGGCTGATGCTGCATCGCCAGTTGCGCCATGCCGAGGATGGCATTCATCGGCGTGCGGATTTCGTGGCTCATGTTTGCCAGGAACAGCGACTTGGTCTGGGTGGCATCCTCGGCGCGAATGCGCGCCTCTTCCATCCGGTTTTCGGCCTCCTTGCGCGCGGTGATATCCATGCAGACAATCACGATGCCGCTGTCGGCTTTGTCAGGATCCAGATACTTGATCTGCACCGCGCACCAGATGTCGTGACCACTGCGGTGGCGGAAGCTGCGGTCTAGCGCATGGCCGTCAAACTCGCGTGCCAGATATTGCTCGCCTTGCTGGTAGCTCTCCTCATCCGGATAGAAAACCCGTGTGGACTGATTCGCCAGCTCGCTCTGCTGGTAGCCGAACATGCCGGCAAAGCCCGGGTTGCAGCGGATAATGCGGCGCTGGCGGATAAAGGCAATCCCCATCAGCGCATTGTCCAGCGTGGCTTGCTGCTCGCGGCGAATAGTCTCGAGGTGGGCGGTACGTTCGTTGACCTGTTCTTCCAGCTGGTCGTAGAGGCGGGCGTTATCGATGGCAATCAGTGCCTGCATCGCCAGTACGCGCAGGAACTCGACGCGTTCGTGGCTGAAGGCATTGCGCATCAGATTGTTTTCCAGATACAGCAAGCCGGCAACCTGGCCGAAACGCAGGATGGGCATGATCAGCACCGAGCGCGGCTTGCGGCTCTGGCAATAGGCATCGCCGGCAAAGCGCTCGCTATTGGCCAGGTCGGCCTCGACCAGCACCTGGCCGGTGCGATTGACATAACGTAGCGCGCTGAGCGGCAGGCCTATGTCAGTCGCTGTATCCAGCGAAATCGTTTGACCAAGCACCTGAATCTGCTTGCCCTGACCGCGTGCGGCCAACTGCCATTGCTGCTCGTGCTGAAGCAGCAGGGTCACGTGTTCTGCTCCGGCATTTTCCAGCACGATATCCAGCAGGCGCGACAGTACGCGCTGCATGCCCAGCTCGCTGGACAGGGCGAGGCTGGCCTTCAGGATTGAGGACAGGTCCAGCGACAGCAGGGTGGTATTGGCATGCATGCCGGTAGCCGGCTGGCGCGTTGCGAGCTTGTTGGCCACGCGTGGTGCCAGTTGCGGATAACGGGTTTCCAGTTCGCGGACTTTGGCGCTGGCGCCCCAGGCCTGATAGGCCGTTTTGGCCTTGCCCAGATAAAGTTCGGCAATATCGTTCTGTGCCATGCTCAGCCACAGCTCGGCAAAGCGCTCGCAAGCCAGCGCTTGCAACTGGGTGTAGCCGTGTCTGGCGGCCAGCTCGATCGCCTGCTTGTAAAGCGCCATCGCGTTGTGCCAGTCGCCGGCATTGCGGGCGATTTCGGCTTCAAGCAACAGCTGGCGATGCTGGTAGTTTTCCGGGCAGTGATGTGCCCAAGTCTGCAGCTGGCTGAGTATCGAATCCAGTTGGGCGGCCAGCGCGGCGGTGTCATCCGCGGGTGTCGATTCGCGCAGCGCGGCAGCAATGATCAGACCGGCATAGGTATAGGCCTCGGCAACCTTGCATTGCCCGGCAATGGAGATCGCAATCAGTGGCAACTGCTGGCAATGTGACAGGGCATCAGGCTCGCGCAGCAGGCAGGCGGTGCGCAGCTTGGCCTGGTAGTAGTAGGCCAGATGCAGGGGGTGCGCCTGATAGCGTTGCAGAAATTCGGTTTCGGCTTCGCTGTCGTGCTCCTCGCCCAGTAACTGGCGAGCCGGCTGCAGGCTGCCCCAGCGCACGGCATCGGCCATATCGCGCTGGCCGGTGTGGTGCAGCAGCTTGATGTCGTCTTCGCACTGGCGCACGACATCGGGCAGGAAGTGGCCGGCAATCATGCGGTCCGAGGCGCGTACTGCCAGCAGATAGCCGACGGTGACTAGATCGCCGCCTTCGAGGCTCCAGTTGAGGGCCTTGTCGTAGCAGTTCAGCGAGTGCGACAGATGACGATTCCAGTGACTGGTGAATACCGCATACAAGAAATGGGTGTTGCCGCGTACCGACGGATTGCCACGCTGATCAGCCAGCAATACCGCGCTGCGGCCAACCTTGTCGCCCTCCTTGAACTGGCCGAACAGCGCGCCAACCAGAAAAGCATGCAGCACATAACCAAGCGGTGACAGGTCGCTATGGCCATGCGCGAGCGAGGTTTTGACCATGGCCAGTGCCGAAACCATATAAGGCGTCAGCTGGCCGGACAGATAAGTCGCCTGGCACATGCCCAGCAGCAACTGCATGGCAAGGATGGACGCCGGGTCGCGCATTTCCGGGCGGGACAGCAGCCAGGTCTCGTCCATCGAGAACAGGGTGTCAGCCAGCGTGGCAAAGTCTTGCTGGATGCCGCTTTGCATGGCTTGTTCATCTTGTGGCAGCGGCATGCCCAGGAGGCTCAGGCCAAGGTGCTGGATGGCGATTGCTTCATGATTGCGGCCCTGCAACAGCAGCTGGCTGCTGTGCAGCAGATGGCATTCGGCCTGCTGCAGCGGGCTTTGGCAGCAGGCTAGCGCGGCCGGGTATAGCGCCTCGGCTTGCTCGAACAGGCCGCAAAGATAAGAGGTTTCTGCCAGCCCCAGCAGGATGTCACGGCGCAAGGTCTGGTCCGCATCTGTCGGCAGCATGCTCATGGCCTGTTGCATGTGACGGTTGGCCGCAAGATAGGCCGCGGCCTCCTTGGCCTTGCGGCCGGCCTGCAGATTCAGCCGGGCAAGGCTGATGCGCTCGGCCGGATCGCTGATCAGCGGGTGGGCGGCATTCAGTTGCTCGGTGATGGCAAACAGCTTGTCCTCACGCTCGGCATAGCTGGCCAGCAGGCAGCGGCCAATGTGCAGATGCTGTTTTTGCTGTTCGCTGGCCGAGGACAGCGCATATGCAGCCTGCTGGACGCGATCATGCAGGAAGCGATAGCTCATCGGCAGCAGATGATCTTCCGACAGGTATTTGTAGCGGCCATCTTGCGGACGCAGCAGATCCTGCTGCAGGGCCGGCCACAGGCCATGATGGATGGCGTAGGCCGACAGATTGGCAATCACTGCCAGGGTCTCGAGATCAAAGCGGTTACCGAGGCTTGCGGCCAACTGCATCAGGGTTTGCGTCAGTGCCGGCAGCTTGCGGATTTTTTCGACCATCAGGTCGACTACATTGTCGGCAAAGCCGGCATCGTCAATTGCCTGCAAGGACCATGACCAGCTTTGCAGCTCGTGCCGGTACAGCAGCAGGCCATTGTCGTGAATGGTGTGCAGGAACTGCGACAGGAAAAACGGATTGCCGGCGGTCTTGTTCAGGCAGCATTCGGCCAGCGGCCGGCAGCTGGCAACCGGCTGATCGAGTGCGGCAGCCAGTAGCTGGCTGATGTCTTCCAGACTCAGTGGTGACAGTGCGAGGCAATTGACGGGCACACCAGCCTGCTGCAGTTTTTCGGTCAGCGCATGGATGCCGTGACCGGGTTCCAGCTCGTTGTCGCGGTAGGCACCGATCAGCAGCAAGGGCATGCCTTGCGGGCTGGTCAGCAGTTTTTCCATCAGTTGCAGAGTCGGGCTGTCAGCCCATTGCAGATCATCCAGAAACATCACCAGCGGGTGAGCCGGCGTGGCAATGGTGGCAATCAGTTGTTCTATCTGGCGATGCAGGCGATTCTGGCCTTCCTGGGCCGAGAGCGCCTGCGCACTGTGGCCTTCGCCGATCAGCAAGGGTAGCTCGGGCAGCAGGCTGCACAGTTCGGCGGTGTAGTCGCCGAGTTTTTTCCTGAGTTCACGGCCGAGTTCGGCCAGCTTTTCGGCCGGCTCGGTCAGCAGTTGTCCGAGCAGGTCGCCCAGCGCCATCACCAGCGCGGCGTAGGGCTGGTTGCGTTTGTACTGGTCGCATTTGCCGGCGGTGTAATAGCCGTGCTGCGCCGTCATCGGCTTATGCACTTCGTGCACGAGGGCGGTCTTGCCCATGCCGGATTGGCCGGTAATCAGTACCAGCCCGGCCCGGCCGTGGCGAATGCCGGCGTAGGCCTGCAGCAGCTCGGCGGTTTCGCGGTCGCGACCGAACAGATACTGCGGCAATTGCAGGCGAGTATTGTGCTCTTCCAGCAGCTGTTCGCTGTCGGCCAGCTTGTGCGCCAGCACGGCCAGGCATTGCTGCAGATCGTGCTGCAGGGTCGCGGCATGCTGATAGCGATCTTCCGGGTTTTTGGCCAGCAGCTTGGCCAGAATCGCTTTCAGCATCAGGGGGGCATCGGCAAAACGCGGATGCTCGAAAGACACGGCCTCAGCCATATGGCAATGCACCAGCTCGACCGGGTCAGCCTTACAGAAGGGAGGTTGGCCGCACCACAGCTCGTACAGCGTGGCACCAAGCGAGTAAAAGTCGGCACGGTAATCGAGTGTGCGGTTCATGCGGCCGCTTTGTTCCGGTGCCAGATAATTGAGGGTGCCTTCCAGCAGTGCCAGACTCTGCATGGTGGGCACTTCCTGCTGCAGCTCGCTGGAGATGCCGAAGTCAATCAGCTGCAGCTGTTTGCGCTGCGGGCTCCAGATCAGGTTGGCGGGGTTGATGTCCTTGTGGGTGATGCCTTGCTGGTGCAGGTAGTTTAGCGCCTCGGCAGCCTGGATGGCGATGCGGCACCACAGGGTGTCGTCACCAGCTATGCTGCCTTCAGTCAGCAGGCGATCAAGCGAGACCGCCTCGCTGTCTTCCATGCTCAGTACCCAGTACAGCGACAGCTGCTGCAGCTCGAGTGCCCGCACGATGCCAGGATGCTCAAGCTGGTTGGCAAGGCGGAACTCGCGGCGGAACTGCTCCAGCAGCAAAGTGGTGTCGCCGGGGGCCGACAATATCTTCAGTACGACGGCAAGATTGTCCTGCTGCCTGATGGCGCGACAGACGAGGCTGCGGCTGCCTTGGTACAAAACCTCGCTGATATCGTATCCGGGCAAGACAATCATGATTTCCACTCTCTTTTTGGTACGTGCCGAGTATGCAGTATGCCACCCGCAAATGACAGCGGGTGGCATGGGGACGACGGGTTTAGCGCTTGATCTGGCAGGACACGCCACTGATGGCGGCGGCGGCCTGCAGGCCAGAAATCACGGTGGACTCCACGCAACCCATATTCAGCGAGCCGTTATCAATCCAGTCGCCGGCAATCAGCAAATTGGCAAAGCCGGTGTCGCCTGCTTTCAGCCGGTACTGGTTGGTGCCGGCGGCATTGCAGACATAGCGCTCGGTCGGCTCGACATTGGCGCGGAAGTACTGGCTGTCAAGACGCGCCTCGCCGGCCTGTTCGTCCAGATCGACCAGTACATTCCAGTCCAGCGCCTTGCCGTCGGCCTGGGTGGCAAACGGCCACAGGTGGCCGGCGTACTGCTTCAGCCACTGGCCGGCCATCTCGCGCACCCGCGCCTTTTCGCGTGCCGGATAGTCATGGTCGCTATAAGGCGGAATCGGATCGACCTGTTTGAGGTTGTTGCAGAAGTAGGCAATGCCGAAAGGCTGTGCCGACAGCGGCCAGTTTTCCTTGTCCAGCGTCTGGTCCATCGCTGCCCAGGTATTGAACGGCTCGGCATAGCCATCCAGCACCGGGCTGGCGCTGTTCCAACCGGTTTCTTCTAGGTTGACGTTCAGCCACAGCTGCATCGCCATGCTCTGGCTGGTGTTGCTGTGGGCCAGCATGTCGCGCCAGCGCGGGTTGGCCGCAGCCAGCTCTGGCGTGATGTCGTGCAGCGCCGCCACAGAAATGCCGAGCACCACCCGGTCGAAATCCGTGCCCAGTTGCAGGCGCTTGCGCGCCACCGGCTGCCACGGGCTCCAGGAGGATTCCAGATCGATGCCTTCGGCTTTCAGCTGCTGGCCTTGCTGCAGCTGGGCGTACAGCGGCACTGACGGCCAGCACGGCAGGCCTTTGACGTCATACAGCGGGTTGTAGCAGGCAAGGCCAGGCTTGAGCGTGGCCTGTACGTCGATATCGATGTGGCTGATGGTCTTGCCGTCGGCGGCAACTCCGAGATTGCTGACTTTGTGGAAGAACTCGAACTTCACCCCGCGCTGTTTCAGCAGCTGATACAGCGGCGTCATCACCGTATCGCCCATGCCGGCCTGCATCTTCCACATCACCGCGCCCTTGTAGCACAGTGAAACCAGGATATAGGCATGCAGCAACTCGCCGGCCGAGACATTGCCGCCGATGCCGACATCGCCCGGGGCAATCACGTTCTGGCCGTTCGGGAAGGCAAGGCACAGGTCATAGAAGGCACGGATCGGTGCCGAGTTGGCCGCTGCCTGGCTGGCACCGTGGCGGATCAGCCATTCGGTAAAATCATACTGGTTGATGGCCTGATAGCCATGCAGCAACACGCCATCACTGAGCACGCCTTTGGCGATGGCGAGGCTGATGTCCAGCATGGTCAGCATGCGGCGGATCGTGTCGATGACCTCGCCGAACGGCGCCAGCATCTGTTCGAGCAGGTCGCGCAGCTCGGCCAGTACATCCAGCCAGTGCTGAACCGACTCGCCGCTGAGTGCCGACAGCAGCTTGATGGCGTCGTCTTCCGCACTCGGGAAAACAGCTTTGTGGCTGGCAAGACGATCCAGCAATTTGCCCAGCAGATGTTCGGTGCCCAGCTCGATCGCCTGGCCGACCGGGGCCAGCAGCTTGCCCAGCAGTTGATGCAGTGGCGAATCGTGGCTGGCCTGCTGGCAGCGCGTCAGCAGCTGTTGCTGGACGCCTTGCTGCTTGTCTATATGCTGGCTCAACTCGCTGTGCAGATTGTCGAGCAGGCTGCGCAGCTGGGTGAAGAAGCGGGCCGGGTGGTCGCTGTGCGCCTCGCCCTGGCCCGGCACTTCCTGATTGGGGCGGAATTGCAGCGGCCAGTGATGCCAGCGGCCGCCAAAGTATTCTTCCAGCACGATGGTGCTGTGCTTCTTGAAGGCGGCATCCCAGGTGGCCAGCGGGCTGTTGGCCGGGCGCGCCAGCTCGGCGTAGCAATCCTGCATCACGCGGAAGGCGTTGTCGTAATAACCCAGCCAGATATGCAGGCCGTGCTCTTCAATACGGTCGCCGATTTCCGGATTGCGACCGCTGGCGCCCTTGCCACCCAGTCGCCAGCCCATCTGGTACAGGGTGATGTCGTATTTCTGTTGCCAGCCCGGCTCCTTGGTCAGCGCATAGACAGTAGCCAGCGAACCGATGCCGCCACCGAGTACCGCAATCTTCTGTTTGGGCGGATTGACCGGCAGCTGGGTCTTGCCGGTCTCCAGCGCGAAATCGACTTTGCACCAGAAGCCGGTGGCCGGCACGGTGTCGAATTCGGCGGCGCTGTTGCTGATCTGCAGACCAAGGTTGGCCGCAAGCGGGTGGCTTGCCAGCCTGGCAAACTGCAATTCTTGCGTTTTGAGCTTGCCATCCGCCAGCCACGGGAAGGCACCCTTGAATCGCTTCAGGCTGAAGGTGGTGCTGGTGATGCTGCGACTTTCGGCGGCTGCCGCATTGCTGATGTCGGGGAACTGCTTGATGAAAACGGCAGGGCAGTGCGCCAGAAAATCATTGGCGATGTCGCCCAGCAGCTGGCCGGTTTCGCCGCAGAACCACTGCTTGCCTATAAAGGTTTCGACCAGCCGGGCGGCTGCGCCTTCGAGATCATCCCAGATCGCGGCCGGGATATCGCCGCCGCCGTTTTCCAGTTTCAGCAGTTCGCAGTCGCTGGCCTGGCTATTCAGCCCCAGGCTGCGGAAGGCCTGTACCTTGCCGCTGAATTGCGGGTGATAGACATCCAGCTTGCCGGCAGGGTAGTGGAAGCTGGCCTGCTGCTTGCGAAAGCCGAACATTTCGCGGCCGGTGGTGACGGCGGTAAAACTGTCAGGAAACAGATAGGGCAGAAACAGGGCCGGGCGGAATTCGCCGTGCAGCAGAGCATTGTGGTCGTAGCACGGAATCCAGAACGACAGCTCGGAATAGCGATCCTGCCCCCAAGGCTGGCCTTGCAGATCATTACATTGCGCTGTCATCTGCGCCATGATCATGGTCACCAGCGGCTTGTTGTCCGGCAGCAGCAGGCGATAGTCGTATACGCCTTGCGAGGGCTGGTTAAGGTAGGTATCCAGCAGTGCGGCCAACTCGCTGCGGCCAGCCGGCAGCAGGAATACGGCCATGTCGGCATCGTCTAGCGGGTAGGGCTGGCAGGCAATCGGCAAACCGACCTGATCGGCAATATAAGGCAGCATTCACATCCCCTCTGTTATCTGACAGGCGCGTCATGATTGTCGGGTATTTTTATTGAATAATTACGAATGAATGCAAATAAATCTCCGCTGCCGGCTTGTCAATGTCGTATGGATGCCTGCCAGCTTCGCCATCCGGCGCTGGCAGGCAGGGAAAGCCCGGCTGTCGCTTCCCCCTGACTTGCCGATACGGGTAGAATTCAAGACTGTTGCCAATTCCTTAATTGATTGTTAAAGCCACATGCTCACTTTTCAGGAAATCATTCTTACCCTGCAGCACTACTGGAACCGTCAGGGCTGCGCCTTGCTCCAGCCGTACGATACCGAAGTGGGCGCAGGCACCTCGCATACCGCGACCTTCTTGCGCGCCCTCGGCCCGGAGCCGTGGAACGCTGCTTATGTCCAGCCTAGCCGCCGCCCGAAAGACGGCCGTTATGGCGAAAACCCGAACCGCCTGTTCCAGCATCACCAGTTCCAGGTCGTGCTGAAGCCGTCGCCACCGAATATTCAGGATCTGTACCTGGGTTCGTTGCGCGAACTGGGTATTGACCCGGCGATTCACGATATCCGCTTTGTCGAAGACGACTGGGAAAACCCGACGCTGGGCGCCTGGGGTCTGGGCTGGGAAGTCTGGCTGAACGGCATGGAAGTGACCCAGTTCACCTATTTCCAGCAAGTCGGCGGCCTCGATTGCAAGCCGGTACTGGGCGAGATCACCTATGGTCTTGAGCGTCTGGCGATGTATCTGCAGGACATCGAAAACGTCTACGAGCTGATCTGGACCCGTCTGCCGGACGGCACGCCGGTAACCTACGGCGATGTGTTCTTCCAGAACGAAGTCGAACAGTCGCGTTTTGCCTTCGAGCACAGCAATGTCGAGCTGCTGTTCAAGCAGTTTGCCGATTACGAGGGCGAGGCCAAGCGCCTGCTGGATGCCGGCTTGCCGCTGCCGGGCTACGAGATGATCCTGAAAGCCGGCCACACCTTCAACCTGCTGGATGCGCGTGGTGCCATTTCGGTGACCGAACGTGCGGCCTACATTGGCCGCATCCGCAATCTGGCGCGTGGCGTGGCACAGGCTTATTACGACGCGCGGGAGGCTCTGGGCTTCCCGATGTGCAAGAAAGACTAAGCCATGAAGACGTGGGCAGCGGCATTTGCCTTGATTATCGCCACGCTGGCCGGGCTGACCTGGTATCTGACCAGTCAGCGCGAGAAGCCGGCGATGGAAGGTGATTTCCAGGTTTACCAGTCCGGCGCAGCGCTGGAGCTGTCCATCGATCTGGCGTCTATCGCCAATGTAAGGGACGGTTTCGTCCGCTTCACCAATCAGGAGCGTTACAGCGAGACCAAGCACGAAGACAAGCTCGACATCGACTACCGCATCCGCCGTCTCGAAGGCCGTGCCGACTGCCAGAAGCAGCAGTACGCCTTTGTCAATGCCTCCTACTGGACGGCCGGCGGCAAGCATCTGTACACCCAGATGTTCCAGTTGCAGCGCTATAACTGGGAGTTCTCCGCTGTCGAGCCCGATTCCGTGGCTGATGCCATGATGCGCATCGTGTGCCGTCTCGCCCCTAACGCCACCAGCCTTGATATCGAATGATCATGACTCAACAGACCCTGCTGATCGAACTCCTCACCGAGGAGCTGCCGCCAAAGGCACTGGAAAAGCTGGCCAACAGCTTTGCCGACACCATTACTGACGAACTGAAAAAACTGCAGTTTGTCGCTGCTGACGTGGCGGCCAACGTTTACGCCAGCCCGCGCCGTCTGGCGGTGCAGATTCCGGCCGTTGCCGCCATTCAGCCCGACCAGCACATCGTGCGTCGCGGCCCGGCAGTCTCCGCCGGCATGAAGGATGGCCAGCCGTCCCCGGCACTGGCAGGCTTTGCTCGCTCCTGCGGCGTGGACGTATCGGCGCTGACCACCACCCATGACGGCAAGCAGGATGTATTTGCCTACGAATCCACCAAGGCCGGCGAGGCACTGTCCGCAGTACTGTCCGGCATCGTGGCGACGGCACTGAAAAAGCTGCCGGCACCGAAGCTGATGCGCTGGGCTGATCTGGACGTACAGTTTGTGCGTCCGGTACACGGCCTGATGATGCTGCACGGCGAGCAGGTGATTGCCGGCGAGGTGCTAGGTCTCTCCAGCCGCAATATCACCCGTGGCCACCGCTTCCTGTCGGCTGGCGATGTCACCGTGGCCAATGCCGATGCCTACGCCCGTACCCTGGCTGAAGAAGGCAAGGTGGTTGCCAGCTTCACTGCCCGCCGCGAGCTGATCCGCCACAAGCTGGCCGAAGCGGCTGCCCGTCTGAACGCCACCATCGCGGCGCCGGACGCGTTGTTTGACGAGGTGACTGGCCTCGTTGAATGGCCGGTAGTACTGGAAGCCGGCTTCGAAGCCGAGTTCCTGAACGTGCCGCAGGAATGCCTGATCCTGACCATGCAGCAGAACCAGAAATACTTCCCGCTGCTGGATGCGCAAGGCAAATTGATGAACCGCTTCCTGCTGGTGTCCAACCTGCAGACCGAAGATCCGCGTTACATCGTCGGCGGCAACGAGCGCGTACTGCGCGCGCGTCTGTCCGATGCCAAGTTCTTCTACGAACAGGACCAGAAGCAGCGTCTGGACAGCCGTCTGGCACGTCTGGCCGGCGTGGTTTACCACAACAAGATCGGCAGCCAGCTGGAGCGCGTCGAGCGTCTGCAGACCATCGCCGCTGCCATCGCCGGCAAGCTCGGTGCGGATCAGGCGTTGGCCGCACGCGCAGCGTATCTGGCCAAGGCTGATCTCGTGTCTGACATGGTTGGCGAGTTCCCCGAGCTGCAAGGCATCATGGGCCGTTACTACGCACGTCTGGACGGTGAAGACGCGGTGGTGGCGGATGCTATCGAAGGCCATTACCACCCGCGTTTTGCCGGCGACAGCCTGCCGCAAGGTGCGATCGCCACTGCTGTGGCACTGGCCGACAAGCTGGAAACCATCGTCGGCATCTGGGGCATCGGCCTGATTCCGACCGGTGACAAGGATCCGTTCGCGCTGCGCCGCGCCGCGCTGGGTGTATTGCGCATGGTGCTGGAGCAACCTCTGGATCTGAAGGCGCTGATCGCTGACGCCGCAGCCGCCTTCCCGGCCGGCCTGTTGTCCGCCAATGTGGTCGACGAGGTGTACACCTTCGCGCTGGAACGCCTGAAGAACTACCTCGCCAACGACTACAAGGCCGACGAGATCGACGCCGTGCTGGCGCAGGTACCTAGCCAGCTGAATGAGGTCGCTGCCGTACTGGCCGCCGTGGCTCAGTTCAAGGCACTGCCGGAGGCGGCAACGTTGGCCGCAGCCAACAAGCGCGTGAAAAACATCCTGAAAAAGGCCGAAGGCGATATCGCTGCGGTCAATCCGGCGCTGTTTGCCGAGGATGCCGAGCGCGCACTGTTTGCCGCGATCAGTGAGCTGGCACCGGCGGTGGAAGCCAAGTTTGCCGCCCACGACTTTGCCGGCGCGCTGACCCAGCTGGCTTCGCTGCGTGCACCGGTTGACGCCTTCTTTGACGGCGTGATGGTGATGGCAGACGATCTGGCCGTGCGTGGCAACCGCATCGCACTGCTGGCACAGTTGGCCGCACTGTTCAACCGCGTAGCGGATATCTCGCTGCTGGCGGACTGAACGCCTCACTACTCAAGGCCGTAACACGAACAGGCAAGCCGGCTTCCGGCTTGCCCTTCGTGATTTGGCGAAACTCGCTGCCTGACAAGGCGCAAAGGGAATCATGAAACTCGTCATTCTCGACCGTGACGGCGTGATCAACGCTGATCGCGACGATTTCGTCAAAAACACCATGGAATGGCAGCCGCTGCCGCGCAGTCTGGAGGCGATTGCCAACCTGACCCAGGCCGGCTGGCGTGTGGTGGTGGCGACCAACCAGAGCGGCATCGGCCGTGGCCTGTTCGACATGCATGCCTTGAATGCCATGCACGAAAAGATGCACCGGCTGGTGAATCAGGCTGGTGGCCGTATTGATGCCGTGGTGTTCTGCCCGCATACCGCAGTCGACGAGTGTGATTGCCGCAAACCGAAGGCCGGCATGGTCGAGGACATCATGGCGCGCTTCAATGTGCGTGGTGACAAGCTGCCGCTGATCGGCGACAGCCTGCGCGACCTTGAAGCCATCGTTGCAGTTGGCGGCCAACCTTTGCTGGTGCGTACCGGCAAAGGCCCGCGCACGCTGGAAAAGGGCGGCTTGCCCGAGGGCACGCTGATTTTCGACGATCTGTTCGATGCCGCCGATTACCTGATCAATCTGGAAGAACAAGACTAGATGTTGCTGCTGCGAAACCTGATCTACTGGCTGTTGCTGATTCTGCTGACCCCGCTGTTTTTCCTGGCGCTGTTCATTGCCGCACCGCTGCCGCGCCGCAAGCGCCACATCGTCGGCGAGAGCTGGGCGCAAATGCTGACCTGGCTGCTGTGGCATGTGGTCGGCCTGCGCTACAAGGTGATTGGCCGCGAAAACATCATCAACGAGCCGGCCATCATCTGCGCCAAGCACCAGTCCGGCTGGGAAACGCTGTCCCTGCAGAAGATTTTCCCCTCGCAGATTTTTGTCGCCAAACGCGAGCTGCTGCTGATCCCGTTCTTTGGCTGGGGTCTGGCGCTGATGAACCCGATTACCATCAACCGTTCTGATCGTGCCACGGCCAACCGTCTGCTGATGGAGCAGGGCATCAACCGCAAGAAACACGGTTTCTGGATCAGCATCTTCCCCGAAGGCACCCGCATCCGGCCAGGCCTCGCCGGCAAATACAAGCTCGGCGCGGCACGCATGGCCAAGCAGCTCGATATGCCGCTGGTGCCGGTGGCGCACAATGCTGGCGAATTCTGGCCGCGCAATGCCTTCCTCAAGTACCCGGGTGAAATCACCGTGGTGATCGGCCCAGCTATTCGTCCGGCGGATTATGCCGGCCCCGAGGCGATGATGAAGGCGGCCGAAGCCTGGATCGAGGCGCGTCAGGCCGAGATTGGTGGTGTGGGCCCGTTTGCCCACCCGGAACAGCGCAAGCAGCGTCGTGCTGACACTGTCTCTGCCTGAGGGTGACTTGCCGGTCAGGCTGACGCGGCGCGCCCGGCGCAGCATAGGCCTGAAGATCAAGGACGGCGAGATCGAGCTGATCGCGCCGCCACAAGTGCCGCTGGCACGCTTGCAAGAAATCCTGCTGCAAAAACGTGACTGGCTGCGCAAGCACTGGCTGCAGCAGCAGGCACAGCGCGACCTCCCGGCGGCCAGGCTTGTGCAGCAGATATTGTGGCGCGGCGAGGTCTGGCCCTTGCAGTTGCAAGCGGCTGCACGCTGGCGTATCGCGCTGCAGGATGGCGTGATTGCCGTGAGCGGGCCGCAGCTGGATGACGAGGCCACGTTGGCCGCAAGGCTGCAGCAATGGCAAAAACAGCAGGCCAAGGTGCTGATCGGCGAGCGGCTGGCGCTGTTGGCCACGCGTGCGGCACGGCCGCTACGCAGCTGGGCGCTGTCGTCGGCGCGCACGCGCTGGGGCAGCTGCAGCGCCGATGGCAGCATCCGTCTCAACTGGCGCTTGCTGCAGGCACCGCCGGCGATACTCGATTATGTGATCGCGCACGAGCTCGCCCATCTGCTACACATGAATCATTCCGCCGATTTCTGGGCGGAAGTCAGCCGGCTGTATCCTGACTGGCAGACCGCCAGGCGCTGGTTGAAACAGCACGGCCACACCTTGTTTGCCCTCGGTTGACGGCGCAAGGTTTCTGTCTGCCGGTGGCAAGAGCCGGTCCGAAGTATGCGTGTTGGCGAGAGACAAGGCACTTCAACACCATATCTTCTGAACGCCGCAGGCATTGAACAGGCTCCAAGGCTTTCCCGTACTGGATTTTGCCGAGCAGGCCCCCATCTGCCGATAGACTGCCGCAGTTTGCGGCCAACCTTTGAAAGGTATTCCGATGCGTCTTCTGCATACCATGCTCCGCGTGGGCAATCTCGAACGTTCCATTGCTTTTTACACCGAAGTTCTCGGCATGCGCCTGCTGCGCCAGAGCGATTATCCGGATGGCCGCTTCACCCTGGCCTTTATCGGTTATGGCGAGGAGTCCGAGCACACCGTGATCGAGCTTACCCACAACTGGGATACCGCAAGCTACGAGCTGGGTAATGCCTTCGGCCATCTGGCCATCGAGGTGGAAGATGCCTACGCCACCTGTGATGCCGTGCGTGCCAAGGGCGGCAAGGTGGTGCGCGAAGCCGGCCCGATGAAGCACGGCACGACCGTGATTGCCTTTGTCGAAGACCCGGATGGCTACAAGATCGAATTCATCCAGAAGGGCAGCCGTCAGGGCGAGAAGGACTGAGTATCCGCCCGGCCGCTCAGCTAGCGCATGGCCAGCCGGCCGGGATTTGCCTCGCGGCAGGGCAGATGTTTTCGCGCAGAATCAGGCAAGCCAGTCTTGTGCTGTCTAGAATGCGCTTGTCTGCTGATTGCCGCGACACGGGATGGGGGCTGCCATGAAGCTGCTGGCGCTGGGAAAAATACTGCTATTGCTGAGCGCGACACCAGCGATGGCCGAGGTGGTGTTTGCCGCCGAGGATGACTGGATGCCGTATACCGGAGTCAGCGGCGGGCGCAGTGTCGGCCTGACGGTAGACATCCTGCGCGAGGCACTGGCCAGTCAGGGGGTGCAGGTGCGCTTCGAAGCTTACCCGTATGCACGCTGTATGGAGCTGGCACGGGTTTCCAAAGTAGCCGGCTGTTTCAATACCCAGCGTACCCCGTCTTACGAACCTTATTACCGCTACGCCAACACGCCGCTGCTGATGGGCAGCGTCCATATTTATGCCCTGAGTTTCCAGCAGCCAGAAACACCGTTGACGGTGAAAGATCTTGAGGGCAAGCGGGTCGGTATTGCGCGTGGTTACACATTTGGCCGGGCATTTGATGATAACGACAAGATCATCAAGGATGAGTCTGTCACCGAAGTACAAGCTTTTCGCAAGCTGCGGGTTGGCCGCACGCTTTATGTCGTTGCCTGGGAGGGCACGGCCAGGCGCATTCTGGCGCAAGATGCCGAACTGGCCAGTCGCGTTGCAGTCGTTGGCCATCTGCCGGAAGGGCAGATAGATGTGTCGTTTGCCCGAGATTATCCTGGTGGGCAGGCGCTGGTGCAGCAGTTCGATAAAGGCATGGCCTGGCTGAGCAAGAGTGGCCGGCTGGCTGCTATCAAGCAGCAATGGTTGCCGGCTGCAAAGCCCTGATTCAGACGAGGCGCAGGCACTGGATCGCGCCACGCTCCATACTGAAAGTCACCGGCGTTTCGCCGCACAATTCTCCATCCAGTTCCAGCGCGCACTGCCGGCCGATGCCGCTGATGCCGAGTTCGCGCCCGCGCAGATAGCGGATGCGCGGATCATCCAGCTGCTTTGCCTGGCGCAATTGCGGCAGCATCCTGACAAAGTCGAGGCTGTTGGCACGAGAAATCATGATCAGTTCGAACAGGCCGTCATCGAGGCTGGCATGCGGTGCGATGCCCAGCCCGCTGCCGAAAAAGCGGCCATTGGCCACTGACACGCACAGAAACTCCCCGCTTATCTCTTCGCCATCCAGTGTCAATTGCATCGCTTCGGGTTTGTAGCGCAATAGCGCGCTGATCACCGCCAGATTGAAGCTCACACTTGCCGGCAGCCAGGCCGGCAGACGCTTGACCCGGCGGACAATATCGCTGCTTATGCCGATCGAGGCGATATTGTTGCACCAGCGTAATGTGCCATCGCTACTCTCTACACGAATCAGGTCGGTCGGGTGGTAATGGCCCGCCGCCATCATCGCCGGCAGCTGGCTGATATCGGCGCTGCTGTTCAGGCTGCGAAAGAAATCATTACCGGTACCGCTGGGCAAAACGCCAAGCACGGTGTGCTGTCTGGCCTCGGCCGGCACGCTCATCATGCCGTTGATCACCTCGTGCACCGTGCCGTCGCCGCCGACCGCTATCAGCCAGCGGGTGCCGGCCAGCGTTGCTTCGCGCGCAAAACGCGTGGCACTGTCCGCCGTGGTGGTCAGCATGATGTCGATGTCGAAATGGTCGCGAAATGGCGCCAGCAGATGTTCTGGCAGTCCGTTCGGGCAGTGGCGGCCGTGTAGGATGAAGGTGATGCGATCGGTATGGCTCATGGGCAGGCTTGGCGTGACAAGGATGTCATTATGCGCCTGAAATGCCGGCTCACAAATGGCGAGTTGTCGGCACGGCATTCGATAAATGCTGTTGCCGGCTGGCACTGGTCATGCATCTTTCCTAAAGTTAAGCAGACCATTTTCAGAGGATGGGCGAATGCCAGCCGAAAGCGATAGGCACGCAATGCCTGCGGCCAACCCTGAGCTGGCTCAGTGGTGGCATATCCTGCTTGCCGAGCAGCCGCTGCCGGCCTTCGTGGCCAGCCGTGACGGCAAGCTTTGTTATGCCAATCCGGCGTGGCAGGGCTTGTTTGATCTGCAGCCGGACGAGGCCAGCGGCCTGGGCTGGCTTGAGCGGGTCATCGAAACCGAGCGCCACGGTGTGCAGCAGTTGTGGCTGCAGACGGTGGCCGAGGCGGCTGATTTTTCGTGTACCTGCACGCTGACTGACGGGCAGCGGGTGTTTATCCGTGCTTATCCCTTGCCGCCGGGCGACTACTATAGCGGCCGCGTGCAGCGCGCGGGCGGGCTGACCTTCCAGGACTGGGTGCGCAACGAGCGTGATGCGCTTGGCGACTTTAATGCCGTGATCGACAACCTGCCGGTGTCGACCGCCATTTACGATGCGCATGGTCATTTCCACTACATCAACAAGGCCTTTGTCCGGCAATTCGGCTATGACATCGCCGAGCTGCCGACACTCGCCCGCTGGTGGGAGCAGGCCTTTCCCGATCCGGATTACCGTCAGTCTATCGTGCGTATCCGCGAGCATCTGCTGCGCTCGCCACAACTGGCGCACGAGCTCGAATTGCGGGTGCGCTGCAAGAATGGCGAGGATCGCATCGTCCACTGCCAGCGCGTGGCGCTGAAAGCGCCTTACGACGGCCTGTTCCTGTCCAGCATGGTAGATCTGACCGATCTGCGGCAGCAGCAATGCGATATTGCCATGCGCGAGCTGCGTTATCGTCTGCTGTTTGATCACGCCGAGGTTTCGTTGTGGAATCTCGACTGCAGCGCCTTGTTCGATGCCTTGCAGGGGCTGCGCAAGCAGGGCATCAGCGATCTGGGCCGCTATCTGGCTAATGAGCCGGCCAGCAGCGAGAGCCTGCTGGCGCTGGTGCGTGTCGAAAACGTGAATGCCCGTACCCTGTCACTGTTCGAGCTGGCACCCGCTACCTTACCTAGCGTAACCATGCTGTTTCCGCAGCAAGATCAGGCGGGCTTTGCGGTCAACCTCTTGCAGGCATTCTGGGCTGGCGAGCGTTTTTATCGCGCTGAAGTGACCTTGCAGACCCGGCGTGGCAATCCGGTGCGGGTGGTCGTGTCGCTGCCGATTCCGCAATCGGGTGCCGAGGCGCTCAGCGTGCCGGCCAGCGTGCTGGATCTCACCGATATTACCGACCTCGAAAACGACTTGCGCCTGCACAGCCTGATTCTCGAAAACATGCTTGAAGGTGTGCATCTGGTCAGTGCCGAGACTGGCTGCATCGTCTATGCCAATCCGCGCATGGCGCAGATGTTCGGTTACAGCCAGTCCGAGATGCTGGGCATGCAGGTTGCTCAGTTGAATCAGCCTGGGCAGGGCGATGTGGTGGCCGAAATTCTGGCCGAAGTCGAGCGTAGCGGCAGCTGGCATGGCGAGCTGCGCAATGTCCGCAAGAATGGCGAGATGTTCTGGACGCGCGCCAATGTGGCGACGCTCGAACATACGCGGCTGGGCAAACTGTGGGTGACCTCCCAGCAGGACATTACCCAGCGTCGGCTCGCCAAGCAGATGTTGGCCGCCAAGAGTGCCGAGCTTAGCGCGGTGACCCGCATTCAGGCCGAATTCATTGAGCACCACAATGCGCAAAGCACCTTCGAAATGGTGCTGGCCCAGTTGCTGGAGCTGACCGGCAGCAAATTCGGCTTTGTTGGCGAGGTGCTGCATGATGCGGCGGGCAAGCCTTATCTGAAGACACAGGCGTTGAGCAATATTGCCTGGGACAGCGCATCGCGGCTGCTGTACCAGCGCGGCATGCGCGATGGGGTCGAGTTCCGCAATCTGGATACGCTGTTCGGCGTGGCTCTCACCAGCAAGGAGGTGGTGATTGCCAATTCGCCGCAGACCGACCCGCGCCGTGGCGGTCTGCCGGCTGGTCACCCGGCGCTGAGTTCCTTCATGGCACTACCGGTGATGCGTGGTGATGATATGGTCGGGCTGGTCGGCATAGCCAATCGTGTCGACGGGTATTCACCGGCACTGGCGAAAGAGCTGGAGCCGGTGCTGGTGACTTATGGCCAGGTAATCCAGGTATTGCGCACGCGCGAGGCATTCCGTAAAGCCAGTGCCGCGCTGGTGCAGGCCGAGCAGCGCTGGAAATTCGCCATCGAAGGTGCCGGCCACGGCGTGTGGGACTGGAATCTGGACAATGGCGAGATTGTGTATTCGGATACCTGGGAGCGGATGCTCGGTTATGAGCCCGGCACCTTGTCCGGAGATGAGCAGCACTGGCGCGAGAGTATTCACCCTGAAGACCGCGAGGCTTTCTCGCAAGCGCTGAGCCGGCATATGTGTGGCGAGACGCCGTACTATAGTGTCGAGCACCGTCTGCGTTGCCAGGATGGCAGTTACAAGTGGGTGTCCGGTCGCGGCATGCTGATGCCCCGTGACAAGGAACATGGTGCGATGCGCATTATCGGCACGCTGACCGATATCAGTATCAGCAAGCACACCGAGCAGGCCTTGCAGGCCAACCAGTCGCGTCTGGCCAGCATGATTGATGCGGCAATGGATGCAATCGTGACGACCGATGCCGACTTTCGCATCATCGTATTCAATCCGGCGGCCGAGCAGATGTTTGGCTATCGTGCGCGCGAAATGCTGGGCCAGCCCATGTCCCGGCTGCTGCCGGAAGACAAGGTGCCGGGGCATGGTGACATGATGCGCAACTTTGCCCTGCATGACGGCGCTACCCGCAAGATGCGCAGTCTGGCAGCCGGGCGGCAGGTCAGCGGTTTCCGTTCTGACGGCAGCGAGTTTCCGGTCGAGGTGTCGATTTCCTATTCCACCAATTATGGCGAGCCCATCTACACTGCCATGATCCGCGATATCACCGAGCGCAAGGCGGCCGAAGAAGAGGCCAGACGCTTTACCGCCACGCTGGAAAAGCGGGTGGCGGAAAGAACCGGCGAGCTGGACGAAGCGCGTATGCAGGCCGAAGCGGCCAACCGTGCCAAGAGTGCTTTTCTGGCTGCGATGAGTCATGAAATCCGCACACCATTAAACAGCGTGCTGGGCATGGCACACCTGACCATGCAGACCCGGCTGGATGACAAGCAGCGCGATTATCTGCAGAAAATCAGTGTCTCCGGCACCCATTTGCTGGCGCTGATCAACGATATTCTCGACTTCTCGAAAATCGAAGCCGGCAAGCTGGAATTGGATATTCATGATTTTGATCTGACGGTCTTGCTGCAGGAGCTGGCCAATCTGATGGAAGACAAGGTCAGAATGCAAGGCCTTGAATACAAAGTCATGCTTGACCCGCGTATTCCAAGATATCTGCTTGGCGATGTTCTACGCTTAAGGCAGATCTTGCTGAACCTGCTGGGTAACGCGGTGAAGTTCACCGAAAAAGGGGCTGTCACACTGGCCATTTCGCTGGCGGGGGGCGGTGAAAATCAGCCCCGTGTGCAGTTTGCGGTCAGTGATACCGGCATAGGCATAGACCGGCAGGCACAGAAAAAGCTGTTCCAGTCGTTTCAGCAGGCGGATAACTCTACCGCGCGCAAATATGGCGGTACCGGTCTGGGTCTGACCATCAGCTACCAGCTGGTGCAGCATATGGGCGGCGAGTTGACGGTGGCGAGTCAGCCGGGCAAAGGCAGTACCTTCTCGTTCATTCTTGAAATGGCGGCAGGCAGTGCCCCGGTTGACAGCAGCCAGGCGGAAGTCATTCTCGACTACCGGCAGACTCTGGCTGGCCGGCGGATACTGCTGGCGGATGATCACCCCTTCAACCAGCAAGTGGGCACCGAGCTGCTGGAAAATGTCGGCATCAGCGTGGATATCGCCGACAGTGGCAGGCAGGCAGTGGCGATGGCCAGCGGCTCAAGCTATGACCTGATCCTGATGGACATGCAGATGCCCAATCTGGATGGGGTGCAGGCGACCGAGCAGTTGCGGGCGATGCCAGAGCTGAACGGCCTGCCGATTATCGCGATGACAGCCAATGCCTCGACTGATGACCGTGAACGATGCTTTGCTGCCGGCATGAACGATTTTGTGGTCAAACCGATAGAGCCGGAACGACTGTACAAGGTACTGGCCGCCTGGCTGGGCAGGGTTGGCCGCAAGCATGAAGAGCATGTTGAGGCGGTAGTTGAGGTGGCCGAGGTGTCAGTCGCTAATGAAATACTGCTTACCGCAGACTGTATCGACGAGGAAGTCGTCAAGACCATGCTGGGGACCAACCTCGAACGGCAGCGACGCTACTTCGACAAGTTCCGTCAGGTATTGAGCCAAGGCTTGCCAGTGGTGGAAGAGGCTTGGGCCAGTGATGATGCAGTCACGGTGGCAGGCGAATGCCATCGCATGAAATCGGTTGCCCGCACTGTCGGGGCGATGCAGCTGGGAAATCTGCTGGATGCGCTGGAGATGGAGGCCAAAAGTGGCGAGCTGCTTTCATCGTCATTGCTGGCTCAGTTGAGGCAACAGTTTGATGCCTGCTGTCAGTTGCTCTTGAAGCAACAACGGCTGACAGCGGGGCTGGGGTAATCATCTTTCAATAGAACTACGGTGCACAGACATGGATACAGACAAGGCGCGCGTGCTGATTGTTGATGATGACGAGTTTATCCGCGATTTCATTGCCGATAACCTGGGTGATGATTATGAAGTCTTGTGCGCGGAAAGTGCGGCTGTGGGGCTGGCCCAGGCCGGCACTAGCCGGCCGGCCCTGATCCTGGCGGATGTGCAGATGCCCGACATGGATGGCTACCAGTTTTGCGCCGCGCTGAAGGAAGACTTTGACCTTTCGGATATCCCGGTACTGTTTTTGTCCGCACTTGACGGCATCGAAGACCGCTTGCGCGGTTTTGAGGTCGGTGGCGAAGACTTTGTCACCAAGCCGGTCAGCCCCAAGGTGTTGCAGGCCAAAATCAGCCGGGTGCTACAGCTGCAGGACGAGCGCAATGCCTTGCGCGCTCAGGCCAGTTACGCCACCAGCACGGCGATGGTGGCGATGACCAGCATGAGCGAAACCGGCATGCTGATCGAGGCATTGAAAAAATTCGGCCATAGCGCCGATTTGCTTGAGCTGGGTCGGGCGGTGCTGGAGGCGCTGGCCTTGTTTGGCCTAAATGGCGTGACTCAGCTGATCCAGCAGGATGGCCAGTCTATTGCGCTGAATGGCAAGGGGCCTGCCAGCGAGCTTGAAATCTCGGTCATGCATCATATGGCGACCATGGACCGGATTACCCAGTTCCGCAACCGTCTGGCTATCAGCTATCCGCAAGTCAGGATGGTGGTGCTGGATATGCCGCTGGATGACCCTGACCGTTGTGGCCGCTTGCGCGATCATCTGGCCATTCTGGTCGAGGCTGCCAACGAGCGGCTGCATGCTATCTACAACGAGCAGAAGTTACACCAGCGCGGCGAGGTGATTGACGACACCGTCAGGCGGCTGGTGGCGGTACTGGGCAATATCGATGCCGCCCAGCGCAAGACCCGCGCCGACTCGATTACCGTGCTTAACAGTGTGATCCGCCGCTTTGAAGAGGCGCTGGTTGGTCTGCAGCTGACAGACCGGCAGGAGCATGCGTTGTTGCATCTGGTGAAAGATGGCATGGAAGACATCTACAACGTGCAACTGGCGCAAGAGCACTTCCAGAATCAGCTGACCGAGGTTGTCAGCCAGCTCAAGGATTCCTGATCATTCCGGGCCGGGTATCAGAGGTTATCTGGCTGGGATCAATGATGGCTGGCCCGGGCGTAGGCCTATCCGGGCCGGGAGCAGATGAGTGGCGATATTGGCATCGGTATGCCGTGCCATGATGGCCAGCAAGGTGCCATCGTCTTTCATCTGTTGCAGCATCACATGCCAGCGCAGGGCATCCTGCTCGGTAAAGTCCAGTCTGGAGAGCAGGATCACGCCCTCCAGTGGCGGATCATCAGGAAAGGCGTCAAAAATCTGTGGCCGTTGGCTGACGGGCATGCGTTGCAGGTTTTTTGAAAAGGCCAGTGGATGAGCCAGTACGGCATGCACCAGCCCCTTGTCCAGGAGCTGAAACAGGTCTTCGGTATCGTTTGCATCCAGCACCTTGTTCATCGCGCGTTGCTGCTGGATGAACTCTGCCTGGCGTGGTGAATAGGCATAGCCGCGTACCACGCCCCACAGCAGATTCGGCATGCTGGCCAGAGCCTCGATAGACTTTGGCGGAATCTTCTTGTCCATCACCACCAGATTTTTGGAAACCTCATAGTGCAGGGCATATCCCAGTGCGGCTCTTTCCGGCGTCAGTGCCAGCGATGGCAGGAGATTCAGATCGCCGGTAGCCAGCATCTTGATGGAGCGCAGCCTGGGCATTTCCTCGGCACGGCTGATGGCACAGCCACTGCGCTTGCTGAGCTCTTTGATGATATCCACGTCGATGCCCGCGCCATCCTGATAATTGCCGCCCAGGTTCAGATAGCCGATGCGCAGTCCGTTTCGCGGGCAAGCCGCCAGGCTGGCCGTTGCCAACAGTAGCAGGCCGGCAACCAGCAGGGCAGATCGGAAGGTGGTGAGGGGTCTTGTCATCGGATGCCTTGTCCGGAAGGTTGCACTTTGGGCGGTATCTTCTTGCCGCGCCCGCAGGGCAGCAAAGACTAGCCATTTCCCAGTGTACACAGCCTGCGCTGATTTGCTGCTGCCATGATTACAAGTTCGTGGCGCAGTGCAGCGTAAGGCCCTAAAATAGTCCGGCTTATCCCCAACACAGCCCCTACGCTGGAGAGAACCTCAATGGCCATCATCCGTCAGGAAGATTTCATTCAGAGCATTGCTGATGCCTTTCAGTACATCAGCTGCTACCACCCAAAAGATTACATCGACGCGCTGTACAAGGCGTATCAGCACGAAGAAAGCCCGGCCGCCAAAGATGCGATGGCGCAGATCCTGATCAACAGCCGCATGTGTGCCGAAGGCCGCCGCCCGATCTGTCAGGATACCGGTATTGCCGTGGTATTCCTCAAAGTCGGCATGAAAGTGCAGTGGGACAGCACTCTCTCCGTGCAGGAAATGGTCAACGAAGGCGTGCGCCGTGCCTACAACAACCCGGACAACAAGCTGCGCGCCTCCGTGCTGCTGGATCCGGCCGGCAAGCGCCAGAACTCCAAGGACAACACCCCGGCCGTGGTGCACTTCGAGATCGTCGAAGGTGACGGCGTGGAAGTGATCTGTGCAGCCAAGGGCGGTGGCTCCGAGAACAAATCCAAGTTCTACGCACTGAACCCGTCCGACAGCATCGTTGACTGGGTGATCAAGACCGTACCGACCATGGGCGCCGGCTGGTGTCCGCCAGGCATCCTCGGCATCGGTATCGGCGGCACGCCGGAAAAAGCCATGTTGCTGGCCAAAGAATCGCTGATGGACCACGTGGACATCCACGAGCTGAAGGCCAAGGCCGACAGCGGCGCCGAGCTGAGCCGCGTTGAAGCGCTGCGTCTGGAAATCTTCGAAAAAGTGAATGCGCTGGGTATCGGCGCACAGGGTCTGGGTGGTCTGACCACCGTGCTGGACGTGAAGATTCTGGATTACCCGACTCATGCCGCCTCGCTGCCGGTTGCGATGATCCCGAACTGTGCCGCCACCCGTCACATCCACTTCCATCTGGATGGCAACGGCCCGGCCCGTCTCGACCCGCCAAGCCTGGAAGACTGGCCGGAAATCACCTACGACACCAGCAATGGCAAGCGTGTCGATCTGGACAACATCAGCAAGGAAGAAGTGGCCAGCTGGCAGCCGGGCGATGTGCTGCTCTTGAACGGCAAGATCCTGACCGGCCGCGATGCTGCGCACAAGCGCATGATCGACATGCTGAACAAGGGCGAGAAGCTGCCGGTGGACTTTACCAACCGCTTCATCTACTACGTAGGCCCGGTTGATCCGGTACGTGACGAAGTGGTTGGCCCGGCAGGCCCGACTACCGCGACCCGTATGGACAAGTTCACCCGCCAGATGCTGGAACAGACTGGCCTCTTGGGCATGATCGGCAAGGCCGAGCGTGGCCCGGCGGCGATCGACGCGATCCGTGACAACAAGGCCGTGTATCTGATGGCAGTTGGCGGTTCGGCTTACCTCGTTTCCAAGGCGATCAAGGCGTCCAAGGTGGTCGGCTTTGAAGACCTGGGCATGGAAGCGATCTACGAGTTTGAAGTGAAAGACATGCCGGTTACCGTGGCGGTGGATTCCTGTGGTACTTCGGTACACAACACCGGCCCGGCCGAGTGGCGTGTGAAGATTGGCAAGATCCCGGTCAATGCCGGCTAAGCCATCCCTTGCGGCCAACCCTGGCTGTGAAAACAAAACCCCGGCAATGCCGGGGTTTTGTTTTGCTGATCATGCGTCTGTCAGGCTGCTGTGCTAGCGGCGAAACTTGCTGCGCATCTTGTGCTTGATGGCATTCATCAGCAGCTTGCCCAGCCAGCCGGCAGCCATGAAAAACAATTTCTTCTTGATGCTCATGGCGTGGCTTACCTGCTGGCGTAGACGAATTGCTTGCCGGCGCGGTCAAACGCGACAACCTGATAAGGCTGCTTGACGCCGGTTTCCATGCCCGGGCTGCCCTGCGGCATGCCGGGTACGGCCAGTCCGACGATGGCAGGTTTTTCTTTCAGTACTTTTTTCACGAGGTCAGCCGGTACATGGCCCTCGAAAACATAGCCGTTGATGACGGCAGTGTGGCAGGAGCGCAGGGCGGCCGGCACTTTCAGCCTGTCCTTCAGCGCGCTCATCTGCTGGCTGGCATCGGATTTGAGTTCCAGCTGGTTGGCCGCAAGGTGATCTGCCCACTTGCCGCAACAGCCGCAGTGCGGGTCTTTGAACATGGTGCCGGCCGGCGCGGCCATGGCTGGCAGGCTGGCAAGCATGAATAACAGGGCAAACGCTTTCATTGCATTTCTCACATCAGGAAAACTGCAGAATAGAACGGTTTGCCGCCGGCAAGTTCCGCAAACTTGCCGGTATCCGGCTTGATTTGATTTGGCTCAAACCATCAAGTCAGGCTGCCACGCTGTACTGGCCGGAGGAGGTAGTGCTTTCTCCCTCGCCATAGGTACGCATCAGCGACATCAGCTGATGCATGATGCGGCGGTTGTCCTGGCTGGTTTCGCTGGTAGCTGTGCTGGCACTGCTGGTGCTGCTGGTGCTGCTGTCGCTACTCTGGCTGGCTTGTTGCGACTCGCGATAGGCCTGGCTTTCCTGGAAGGTCACCTTGCCGTCGCCATTGGTATCCGCCGCCGAGAAATTGCTGGCTACCTGCGAGAACAGTTCGGCCGCGGCATCATCGCCATTTTCGCTGGCGCTAGTGGCCATGGCGCTGAGCTGATCCTGACTCAGGCCCTGATCTTCGCCATCGGGTGGCGGTGGACGCATGCCGCCACCGCCCATGCCCTGCGGGCCACCCATCCCACCCATGCCGCCGCCTTCCATGCCGCCCATGCCTTGTTGCTCGCCCATGCCCTGACGGGTGCGCATGGCCTGAAACTGGCTGTCCAGCTCGCTTTGGATCTGCCGCAGGCGCTCGCTCATTTCGCTGCGGGTCACCTTGCCGTCGCTGTCGCTATCCAGCGCGCTGACCAAGGCTTCACCGTTGTCCCCCAGATCCGAGGCCTGCAAAAAGCCTTGCTGACTGGTGTCCAGCTTGCTGAACAGGTCTTCGGTCATTTCCGTGGCATCCGGCCGCTTCATGCCTCGAGGTCCGCCCTGCATGCCGTGCGGCATCATGGCCGAGGCATAACTCCCGACATTACTGATTGCACTGCTCATGATCAATCTCCCAGAGTTGATGGCTATACCGGGGGCAGGAAGACGCTCCTGTAACCGGTAAGACATGCTGACATCCGGGTGTCAGGCTGGTGTGTCGGCTTTGTATCAGGACGGATACACGCTGCCGGCCGGCAGTCGTGGCAGCCTGAGGCTGGCTTGGAGGCCACCTTCCGGGTGGTTTGCCAGCAGCAGTTCGCCACCCAGGCGGTGGGCGATATCGCGGGCGATGGTCAGGCCGAGGCCGGTGCCGCCGCTATGGCGGTTGCGCGAGTCTTCCAGCCGGTAAAACGGCTCGAAGACCTGGGCCAGCTGTTCGTCCGGAATGCCCGGCCCCGCATCGTGCAGGTTCAGCCACAGCTGTTCTTCGTGCAGTTGCAGGCTCAGCGTGGCCTTGCCGCCGCCGTAGCGCAGCACGTTTTCCAGCAGGTTATCCAGACAGCGGCGCAGGCTTTCCGGCTGGGTAAACAGGCGGCCGGCCTCGCCGCTGATGTGTAGCTGCAATTGCTGCTCGGCCCAATCTTCGGCCAGTACTTCCAGCAGGGCATCGACATCCAGCCATTGCCATTTGCCGGCATGGGCATCGTCGCGCAGATAGGCGAGGGTGGCATCCAGCATCTGCGCCATATCGTGGATGTCTTTTGCCATTTTCTGCTGTAGCGCATCGTCGTCGATCTGCAGGCTGCGCAGGCGGATGCGTGTCAGCGGCGTGCGCAAATCATGCGATACTGCCGCCAGAAAGCGGCTGCGTTCTTCCAGCTGGCGGCGCAGTTTTTGCTGCATCTGGTTAAACAGTCGTGCAGCCTCGCGGGTTTCGGCCGGACCTTGCTCGGCCAGCGGCGGGGCCTGCAGATTATTGCCAAGCAGCCTGGCGGCGGCCGTCAGCCGGGTAATTGGCTGGGCGAGGCGACGTGCGCCATACAGCGCCAGCAGGCTGACCAGCACCACGGTCAACAGCTGTGCCCACCAGAATTCGGGCGGAAAGCGCAGGCGACGTTCCGGCGGGCGATGGCCCTCGGGAGGCGGGTTGACGCCAGCTTCGTAGCGCGGTGGCGGCGGTGGTGGCGGCCGGTGTTCACGGCCGGGGCCGAAAATCATGAACAGGCTGGTAGTCACCAGATGGCTGATCAGCAATACCGCCATGGCCAGGCCGAACAGGCGGGTAAACATGGTGTCGGGAATGCGCCCTCGCATGGCTTACTCCTTCACGCAATCGAGCAGATAGCCCTCGCCCCGCACGGTTTTCAGCAGGCGCGGGGCCTTGGGGTCGTCCCCCAGCTTTTGCCGTAGCCGCGACACCAGCAAATCTATGCTGCGATCAAATACCTCCATGCTGCGCCCGCGTGCGGCATCCAGCAGCTGCTCGCGGCTCAGCACCCGTTGCGGCCGTTCGAGAAAGGCGCACAGCAGGCGGTATTCGGCATGTGACAGCGGCACCAGCACCGCGTCCGGGGTGGTGACTTCGCGTTTGACGTGATGCAGCGACCAGCCGGCAAAGCGCACGATGTCGGGCGGCGCAAGGTTGGCCGCAGGGCTGCGGCGCAGGCGGCGCAACACACTGTGGATGCGCGCCAGAAGCTCGCGCGGGTCAAACGGCTTCACCACATAATCATCGGCCCCCAGCTCCAGCCCGACAATCTTGTCTACCGCCTCGCCGCGTGCGGTCAGCATGATCACCGGTATATCGCTGTGCTGGCGCAGCTGGCGGCACAGCGACAGGCCGTCCTCGCCCGGCAGCATCAGATCCAGAATCACCAGGTCGTAGGCGTTGGCCAGCATTGCCGCGCGCATGCCGCGACCGTCCGGTACGGTGTCGCAGTGCAGGGCAAAACCCTGCAGATAATCGGCCAGCAGGCTGCGGATTTCGGGGTCATCGTCCACCAGCAAAAGGCGGGGCAGGGTATCGGGCATGGTGTCGTCGGCTGAGATGGCAAACAGTGTGGGCAGCATATCGTCAGCCGCCAGCGGCAACAATGCCGTGCTGCTGTATCACTGGCGTGTCACTTGTGTACCAGGCTTGATACAAAGGGTGGCTAGGATGGCCGGATTTGTCCGCAAGCTGGCGCAGGCAGGCATCGTCGTGCAGCGCTGGCTGGCCGACAATGGCTGCACTAACCACCTGACGGAGACGCCGCCATGTCGCAATCTGCCCTGATCGTTATTGATGTCCAGCAGTCCTTCCAGCACCGCGAGTTCTGGGACGAGGCCGATCTGCCGGCTTATCGCCAGCAGCAGCTGGCGCTGATTGCCGGCGCAAAGGCGCGCGGCGTGCCCATCGTTTACATCCTGCACCAGAACCCAGACGGCGATGGCCCGTTCAGCGCGGCCAGCGGCCATGTGCGGCTGATGGACTGGATGCCGGCCGATGCGGCCAACGTGACCTTCATCAAGCATGTCCACAACGCATTCACCGACACCGGCTTGCAAGCCTGGCTTGATGCGCGCGGCATCACGCGGCTGATCATCAGCGGCATCCGCAGCGAGCAATGCTGCGAAACTACCAGCCGTGTCGGCAGCGATCTCGGTTATCAGGTCGATTATGTCAGCGAGGCGACGCTGACCTTTGCCATGACCCACCCCGTAAGCGGCCGCGTGTACAGCCCGCAGCAGATCATCGAAAAAACCGAGTTGGTGCTGGCCGGCCGCTTTGCCGAAATTCACACCGTAGCCAGCGTGCTGGCGCGGCTGGACAGCGAATCTGTCGCCTGAGGAGAACAGCATGCTGGCCTTGCGTCCGACTTGTGAACACTGCAACAAGCCCCTGCCGCCCGACTCGTCCGAGGCGCGCATCTGCAGCTATGAATGCACCTTCTGCGCCGACTGTGCCGAGCGCCTGCTGGCCAATACCTGTCCCAATTGCGGCGGCGGTTTTGTGCCGCGGCCGATACGGCCGGCGCAGCACTGGGTCGGCGGCAACTGGCTGGGGGCGCATCCGCCCAGCCTCGCTGTGGTGTACCGGCCGGTAGATCTGGATGCACATGCACGCCTGCTGGCGGCGCAGGCCGGGCGGCCAGCCGCCTTGCGTTAAGGCCTGGCGACTGTGCGGCAGAAATGCGAACACACTGTTGCTGTCGGCGGACAGGACAAATGGTTAATCTGGCAGCATCCGGCTTGCGGCCAACGTAGCGCAGTCAAACCGACAAGGAGTCAGGCATGAACTGGCAGGACAGACTGATCGCACTCGCCATCGTGGCGGTGTGGGGATTCAACTTTGTGGTGATCAAATGGGGTGTGGCCGGCGTGCCGCCCTTCCTGCTCGGCGGTTTGCGCTTTGCCGCGGCGGCCGGCATCGGCCTCTTGTTTGTGCGCCGTCCGGCCTTGCCGTGGCGCTGGCTGGCGCTGTACGGGCTGGCGGTCGGCTTTGGCCAGTTTGCTTGTCTGTTTACCGCCATCAAGCTGGGCATGCCGGCGGGTCTTGCCTCTATCGTCTTGCAATCGCAGGCCTTCTTTACCTTGCTGATCGGCATGCTGTGGCTGCGCGAGAGCTTTACCGGCTGGCAGCTGGCCGGCCTCGTCATCGGCAGTGGCGGTCTGTACCTGATTGGTGGCTTGGGGGCGGCCAACCTGCCGCTGTTGGGCTTCGTGCTGACACTGTGTGGGGCGGTGTGCTGGGCGCTGTCGAATGTGGTGGTGCGGCGCATTGTCAGCGCCGGCTACAAGCCCGATATGCTGGGCCTGGTGGTGTGGAGCAGCCTGATTCCGATTGTGCCTTTCCTCACGCTGTCGGCACTGTTTGAAAGCGACAAGATAGACTGGGCGCTGGTCGCCACGCCGCAAAGCCTGTTTGCGATTGCTTATCTTGCGCTGATTGCCACCTTGTTCGGCTACGGCCAGTGGAGCAAGCTGTTGAGTCGCCATGCGGCCAACGTGGTGGCGCCGTTCTCCTTGCTGGTGCCGTTTTTCGGTGTGCTGTCGGCAGCGCTGGTGCTGGGCGAGCGCCTGAGTTTCTGGCAACTGGCTGGCGGTGCGCTGCTGCTGGCTGGTCTTGCCGTGAATGTGTTCGGCCCGCGCCTGCTGTCACGCTGGCGCAAACCGGTGCCGGCCTGAATCAATGAATAGCCAGCCTTGGCCGGACTAGGTCAGGGTTGGCCGCAAAGCAGAAGAGAAACATGACAGAGCTGATCATCCGGGCGGCCAGCGCCGCCGACTACGCCGCCTGGCGGCCGCTGTGGGATGGCTATAACGCCTTTTACGGCCGCAGCGGCGACACCGCACTGGCCGAAGACATCACCCAGCTGACCTGGCAGCGCTTTCTCGATGCCGCCGAACCGATGCACGCCTTGCTGGCCGAACGCGATGGCCAGCTGCTGGGCATCGTGCATTATCTGTTCCACCGCAATACCACCATGCGCGACTACGCCTGCTATCTGCAGGACCTCTACACCGTGCCGGCAGCGCGCGGGCAGGGTGTGGCCAGACAGCTGATCGAGGCCGTCGCCAGCGCGGCGCGTGCGGCCGGCAGCCCCTGCGTGTACTGGCACACCCATCACACCAATCACACCGCAATGCAGCTGTACGACAAGGTCGCCAGCCATAGCGGCTTTGTGCTGTATCGCAAGACTTTGTAAAGGACAAGCATGAAACTCTACCGCCTGATTACCGGCCCTGACGATGCTACTTTCTGCCACCGCATCAGCGCGGCTCTGAACCGTGGCTGGCAGCTGCACGGCAACCCGACGCTGACTTTCAACGGCGACACGGTGATCGCCGGTCAGGCCATCGTCAAGGAAGTCGACGGCGACTACCACCCCGACATCAAGCTGGGCGAGCTGTAAGCACGCAAGGTTGGCCGCATGAAAGACGTTTATTTCCTGCTCACCCCGCGTTATCTCGCGCTGGATTTCGTCGGCCCGGCCGAAGCCTTTCGCATGGCGCTGGACGAAGGTGCGCCGTTTCGCCTGCATATCGCCGGGCCGGACACCGAATGCGTGAGTTCGCTCGGCATGTTGTCGCGCATCGATCCGCTGCCGGAAACCTTGGCCGCAGGCAGTCTGGTGATTCTGGTCGGCACGGTGAATGAAGACGAAGACTACGCCACGCCGGCGGCGCGACAGCTGGTGGCGTGGCTGCGCCAGCACATCACGGCCGAGGTCAGCCTCGCTACGGTCTGTTCCGGCGCGCTGTTGGCCGGCATGGCCGGCTTGCTCGATGGCCGCGCCTGCACCACGCATCACAGCATTACCGCCAAGCTGGCGGCGACGGCCCCAGCGGCGCGGGTGGTCGATAACCGCATCTTTGTCGAGGATGGCCATATCGCCACTTCGGCCGGCATCACCACCGGCATGGATCTGGCGCTGGCGCTGATCGAGCGTCACGCCGGCCCCGATGTCGCCGCCCGCGTGGCGCGGCGCATGGTGCTGTACAGCCGCCGCGCCGGCGATGATCCGCAGCAGTCACCGTGGCTGGCGTTTCGCAACCATCTGCATCCGGCCGTGCACCGCGCGCAAGACCTGATTGCGCGCGACCCGGCGCAACACTGGGCCGTCGATGCGCTGGCGGCCAACGTTCACCTCAGCGCGCGCCACCTGACGCGGCTGTTTCGCGAGCAGGCCGGCATCGGCATCGTCGAATACCAGCAGCGCCTGCGCGTGGCGGTGGTGCGCCAGCTGTTGCAGCAGGGCACGCCGGTCGAGCGTGCGGCCGAGGGCGCAGGCTTTGCCTCGGCGCGCGATATGCGGCGGGTGTGGCAAAAATTCGAGCAGACGCCACCGGGCCGTTTCAGCACAGTCTGAACACGCTACTTGCAAAGGTTGGCCGCAAAGCTGCTAAAAATCGTACAATTGCCGATTGTTTTTAGTGGTGCCTGCCATGACACGTTTTTCTGAAGCCGAAGCCAAGCCCGGCCTGCACTTTCGCAGCAAACACCGCGAGCGTTACGACTTTGCCGCGCTGATTGCGGCCAACCCCGAGCTGGCCGATTACGTGCGCCTGAACGAGCACGGCATCGAGACCGTCGACTTTCACGACCCGGCCGCCGTCAAGGCGCTGAACCGTGCCTTGCTGATGCACCACTATGGCGTGGTGTTCTGGGACATCCCGCCCGGCTATCTGTGCCCGCCGGTACCCGGCCGCGCCGACTATCTGCACCACATTGCCGACCTCCTGGCCAAGAGCAACAAGGGCACCATCCCCAAGCGCGTCACCGTGCTGGATATCGGCGTCGGTGCCAACTGCATCTACCCCATCGTTGGCCGCAGCGCCTACGGCTGGCGTTTTGTCGGTGCCGATATCGACGCCGGCGCCTTGCGCATGGCCAAGCTGATCATCGACGCCAACCCGCTGCTGAAGGGCAGCGTGCAGCTGCGCCAGCAGACGCACGAAGGCGATATCTTCGACGGCATCATCAAGCGTGACGAGCGTTTTGACCTCACCATCTGCAACCCGCCATTCCACAGCTCGGCCGAAGAAGCCGCCGAAACCAATCGCCGCAAGGTAGCCAAGCTGACCGGGCAGAAGCCGGCCGAGCTGAACCCGAACTTTGCCGGCCAGCACAACGAACTGTGGTGCGAAGGTGGCGAAGAAGTCTTCCTCGCCACCATGGCGCGCCAGAGCGAACGCCACGGCAAGCGCGTGGCGTGGTTCAGCAGCCTGGTTTCCCGCCAGCAAAACCTCAAGGGCATGCAGCGCGAGCTGGAAATGTGCGGTGCTACGCATGTGGTAGTGCTGCCGATGGCGCAAGGCCAGAAAGCCAGCCGCATCATCGCCTGGACCTTCATGGACAAGGAAGCGCTGCAGGCATGGGCAGAAAGCCGCTGGGAGGCGTAAGCCTTTAGCTTGCGACGAAAGAAAGCCGGTCAGATATCTGACCGGCTTTTTTTATGGTTGAAGCGGAGCTTGAGTCCCTTGCGAGCTTGGCTTATTTGAGGCGGAACAGATTACGCAAAGCCAGACCTGCGAAGAATAGGCAGGCCAGCGTCAAAAGCTTGTGCGCAGCCAGCAAAGTGGCCGGTATTTTTTCTTTTAATGTCTCGAAGGATTTGAGCTTGTCGAAACCGGTCAGCGGCAGGGATTGAGCGAAGCTGAGATCCAGCCAGTGCCATTGCACCTGACAATCCGGCAAGGGGGAAATGCAGTAAGTCATCGCTTCTGCGCCTTGGCTGTAGCTGCCATAAACAAAGGCAAAAATGATCAGCAGCAGTAAATACCCAGCCAAAGGACGCCACAGGCTAAAGCCGTAATCGCTAAAAATTTTATATAGCCAGTAAGGCCACCTAGCGCCCAATACTGGCCATTTATATTGAAACCAAGGCAAACGCTTTGCCTCTTCTGCCATTTCCAGCTTGAAGAAAAGTTGCTCTTCGCGCAGCGCTTGCTGCTTGTTGAAAGCCAGCTTCAGGGTGCGATAAGCACGGGCAGCTTCGTCGCTGCCGCTGGCAGGCGGGAACACCGCACCATCAAAAGTCGTATCCTGATGCAACTCGCAGCCGTGGAATTTCGGGGCTTGGTCAAACTGCACGTGGCGGCGAGGTTCGGGATCGTTTTCCCATAGCAATTCACCCTTTTCATCAAACTGTGCCCGTCCGTGCTCGTCTCGCTGCACACGCTTTCTTTGATAGTCAGCTAGAAGTTTGCCGAAGTTAGTGTGACCGGTGAATTTGCGACTGGAAAAATTGACCTCGCCAGAAAAGTGCGCACCAGCGAAGTTGACCTGCTGGAAACTATCCGGGGTTAGCCCTCTATCTTCAGCCCATTTTTTGGCTGCCTGATAATGTTCGTCATCCCGGTAATACGGTTGACACGCTGCCCAACTGGCACCTTGGAATCTAGCCCAATTACCCCACTGAGCACCTTGTAAATCAGCCTCATAACCCCACTGGGCATGGCTAAAGTCAGCATAATTCCCAAACACAAATCCCGAAAAGTCTACCGGGCTTTCCCGAAAATCCACACCGGAAAAATCAGCAGAATTCCTAAACCAAGGTAATTCACCTGTCACCGGAAACGCCTCCCGCCAGGCATTCCACGCATCTTTCCCTAGTCGTGCCAGCGCCAGACATCCGGCTTTGCTGATGTTGTCAGGGGTGCCATTTTCAGGGTTGGTAAATAACTCCTGCACTTCTGGCGGCAGGGTGGTGAGGCGTTCGGTGACGGATAGCGCTGTGGCGTTGGCGATGTCGTTCATGGGGTTGTGCTTGATGGCGATAGATGAAAATGCGCATCGCATTGTAACAGCCCGTTCAGGTTTGCCGGGTATGGCTGGCACAGACGTGACAAGGGCCGGTCTGTTGACCGGCCCTTGCGCGTGTTTGAGCGTGGCGGAGCTTACTCGCCCGCGGCCTTCGCTGCGGCTGCGCGCAGTTTGTCTTTCTTGCTCATGCGCTTGCCCTTGATGCCGCCGTTGTCGTCGGCTGCGGCCAACCTTGGTTCCGGGGTGTCGGTGGCGGGGAAGGCTGGCAGCTGTTCGCGTGTGATGCGTAGCCCCAGTCGCTTTTCGATCAGGCGCATGTGGGCGCGGCTGTCGGCGTCGATCAGGCTGATGGCCAGGCCCGTTTCGCCGGCGCGGCCGGTGCGGCCGATGCGGTGGGTGTAGTCTTGCGGCGAGCGCGGTAGCTCCAGATTGATGACGACCGGCAGCGCCGGGATGTCGATGCCACGGGCGGCGAGGTCGGTGGCTACCAGCACGCGCAGGGTGCCGTTTTTCAGATTGTCGAGCACGCGCTCGCGGCGGCCTTGCGCTAGCTCGCCATGCAGCGCGGCGGCGCGGATGCCTTCGCGTTGCAGCCATTCGGCCAGTTTTGCCGCGTCGTGCTTGCTGTTGATGAATACCAGCAGTTGCGGCCAACTTTCGCTATCCAGCAGATGCTTGAGCACGGCGTGGCGGTCGGCAGCATTGATGTCGATGGCGCGCTGGCTGATGGCCGGCGTGGCGGCGGCTTCGAGCCGGATTTCCTTGGGTGAACTCAGCAGGCTGCGTGCCAGCTTCTGCACGTTGGCCGCAAAGGTGGCGGAGAACAGCAGCGTCTGCCGTTTGGCCGGCAGCTGTTCGAGAATCGCTTGCAGCTCGTCGGCAAAGCCGAGTGCCAGCAGGCGGTCGGCTTCGTCCAGCACCAGGGTTTGCAGCGAGGACAGATTGACGGCGTTGTTGGCGATGAGGTCGAGCAGACGGCCGGGCGTGGCGACGATGAAATCGGCCCCGCCGCGCAGCGCCATCAGCTGCGGGTTGATCGACACGCCACCGTAGGCGACGACGATCTTGAGCTTCGCTTCGACTGGCGCGAACTGCAGCAGGGTGCTGCCGACTTGCTGCGCCAGCTCGCGCGTGGGCAGCAGGATCAGCGTGCAGGCCTTGCGGCCAACCTGGCTGATGGCTTGATGCAGCAGCGGCAGGCAGTAGGCGGCGGTCTTGCCCGAGCCGGTGCTGGCGCAGGCCAGCAGGTCTTGGCCGCCGAGGACGGCGGGAATCGCGGCTTGCTGGATAGGGGTGGGCGTGGTGAAGCCGGCAGCAGCAAGGCCGCGCAGCAGCGCCGGGTCAAGCGCGAGTTCGGAAAAAGACATGGTGAGGCAGACCGTCGCTGAAAAAACAAGCCGGCAAGTTTACGGGCTTTCGCCGGCTTCGGCCAGCAGCGGCAGGCCTTGCTGTTCGTGCGCGAGCAGCCATTGTTTGCGCGGGATGCCGCCGGCAAAGCCGGTCAGCGCGCCATTGCTGGACAAGAGGCGATGGCAGGGCACGATGATGGTCAGCGGGTTGCGACCGGTGGCGGCACCGACGGCGCGGGCGGCCGATGGTTTGCCCAAGCTTGCGGCCAACTCGCCGTAGCTGGCGGTGTGGCCAAAGCCGATCTGGCGCAGCTGCGCCCACACCGCGTGCTGGAAGGCGGTGCCTTGCGGCGCGAGCGGCAGCTCGAAAACCTGGCGCTGGCCGGCAAACCATTCGGCCAGCTGGGCGGCCGCGGCCAACAGTACGGCGTGTTGCGCATCGTGCTGCCAGTCGGGCTGGATGCCGGCAAAGTGCGCCTGGCCTTCAAACCACGCGCCGATCAGGCCCTCAGGGTTGGCCGCCAGAATCATCTCGCCCAGCGGGGTGGGCGCGCTCATCCAGTAGATGCTCATTTTTCTTTCTCCTTGTTGGCGTTTTCGCCAAGTTGCCGCCACAGGTGCAAGGTGGCGTAGGCGCGCCACGGTTGCCACTGGCGGGCCAGTTCGTCGGCCTCGCGTGCCTTGCTGCAACCTAGCGCCTTCATCAGTGCGACATCGCCGCTGGGCCAGGCGTCCGGCTCGCCCAGTGCGCGCAGGGCGATGTATTGCGCTGTCCAGCGGCCGATGCCGGGCAGGGCTTCGAGCCGGGCGATGGTATCGGCAGCGTCCGCGCCGGGTGTCAGCGGCAGGCCGTCCTGCACCGCCTGCGCCAGTGCCAGCATCGCGCCGCCACGCTGGCGCACGATGCCGAGGCTGCCCAGCTGATCGACACTGCTGGCCAGCAGCTGGGCCGGGGTTGGAAACAGATGGCTGATCTCGCTAAACGGCGTGGCAATCGGCGTGCCCAGCGCGGCAACGACGCGGCCGGCCAGTGTATGTGCGGCCTTTACCGTGACCTGCTGGCCGAGTATCGCGCGGATGGCCATTTCAAAACCATCGACACAGCCGGGCACGCGCAGGCCGGGTGCATCCGCGGCCAAATCGCCGAGTGCATCGGCAATCAGCTGCGGCTCGGCACTCAGGTCACACAAATGGCTGACGCGGGCGAGGATGGCCGGCAGCGCCGGCAACAGGCTTGGTGCGACGGTCAATAGCAGCTCGGGCTTGTCCTTGTCGCTGGCGCGCAGGCTCAGCCAGCCTTGCAAGGTGTCTTCGCCGTGGGTCAGCTGTACGCTGCGGCGGTATTCGCCATCGGCGACGCTCTCGACGCCGCGAATGCTGCGGGTGGCGAGAAAGGCCAATAACCGTGGCCAGTCCAGCGGCGGGCGGTAGGCAAGGCGCAGGGTCAGCGCCTCGCTGGCTGGCGTGAGCCGGGTATTGCGGCGCAGCTGGCCCGGCGTCAGCCGGTAATGTTGCTGCCACAGCGCATTGAAACGGCGCACGCTGCCAAAGCCGGCCGCCAGCGCGACTTCGGTCAGCGGCAGGCTGGTTTCGGTCAGCAGCCGTTTGGCCGTCAGCAAGCGGCGGGTCTGCGCGTAAGCCAGCGGGCTGACGCCGATGGCCTCGGCAAAAATACGGCGCAGGTGGCGGCTGCTGATGCCGATGCGTGCGGCCAACCTTTCTTCGTCGTGTTCATCTAGAAAGCCGCTGTCGATCAGCCGCGCCGCCCGCCATGCGAGGCTGGATGGCATGTCCAGCCGCGACAGACCGGGTGCCAGCTCTGGCCGGCACAGCAGGCAGGGGCGAAAGCCGGCGGCTTCGGCCGCGGCGGCGTGGGCGAAAAAGCGGCAGTTGGCGGCCTTGGGCGTGCGCACGCGGCAGACCGGGCGGCAGTAGATGCCGGTGCTGGTAACACCGACAAAAAAGCGCCCGTCAAAGCGGCGGTCTCGTGCACAGAGCGCGCGGTAGAGGGAATCGTGTTCGCTGTCCATGCCTGCATTATGCGTGATTGACGCTGGCTGACTCGCCGTTTTCGGACATGAGGTTGGCCGCAGTCTTGCCGTGGGTGTCGCGCGAGTATGGTTGACGGCGGCATTCTATAGCGAGGATGATTCAAGCGATTGTTTGAATTGGAATGCTGTCATGCAAAACCGCGAGTCGTCTTTCATGGTGCCGGTCTCGGCTACCGAGCAGCTGTTTGTGAAGCGCATCAGCCATCCGCAAAAAGATGGCGAGCCGGTGTTGCTGGTGCACGGCGTGATGGGCAATGGCCGCGTGTTTTATTCCGACAAGGGCAAGGGGCTGGCGCATTTTCTGGCGCGGCATGGTTATGACGTGTTTGTGGCCGACTTGCGCGGACGCGGTTTCAGCACGCCGGCCATCAGCCGCCACAGCCGTCACGGCCAGACCGAGATCATCCGCGAAGACCTGCCGGCGCTGCAGGCGGCGATTCTGGCGCGCAGCACGCATGACAAGGTGCACTGGATGGCGCATTCCTGGGGCGGCGTGCATATGAGCAGCTGCCTGCTGCGCCAGCCCGAGCTGATAGCCAGCGTGCAAAGCCTGGTGTACTTCGGCAGCAAGCGCAGCGTGCAGGTGCGCAACTGGCGCAAGCGGCTTGAGGTTGACCTGATGTGGAATGGGTTGGCGCGGCTGATTTGCCGCGGCTGGGGCTATCTGCCGGCGCGGCAGATCCGGCTTGGGGCGGACAACGAGAGCCTGCGCAGCCATTACCAGAGCAAGCTGTGGGCCAAGCCCTTGCCGTGGGTGGATAACGAAGACGGCTTTGATTACGCTGCCGCCGCGCGCCAGCACAGCCTGCCGCCGGCGCTGTATTTCGCGGCGTGGAACGACCCCTGTCGCGGCCATCGCGATGACGTGAAGCGCTTTCGTGACGAATCTGGCCGCCATGTCTCGCGCGTTCATCTGTTGGCCCGGCGCAGCGGCCATCTGCAGGATTACAACCATGTCAGCCTGCTGACGCACCCCGATGCGGTGCGGGATCACTTTCCGCTGCTGCTGGAGTGGTTGGCCGGTCGCTATGGCATGATCATCGAAAATTATTGATAATGGCATTTGACCAGCATCAATAATGCCCATGCCGCGACGGGAACTTCTGTCAGCCGGCGCTTCTGTTTAACGACAAAGTTTGATCTTGAGCGGGTGAGGGTTTGAGCCCGGGTGATATGGTCTTGCAGTTCTTTTTGGCTGACTGGAGAAATGACCATGTTCAAACGAATCGTGCTTCCTGCCGTCTTGCTGGGTATGTCCGCGCTGGCGCAGGCCGGCCAGCTTGATGATATTCGCCAGAGTAAACAGCTGCGGGTGTGCGTTTGGCCAGACTATTACGGTATCTCCTGGCGCGATCCGCGCTCGCTGCAGCTGACGGGTGTCGATGTTGATATGGCCAAATCGCTGGCTGCCAGCTTGTCGGTGCCGGTGCGCTTTGTTGACAGCTCTTTTGCCACCCTGATTGCCGACGTCACCGAAAACCGCTGCGATATCGCGATGTTCGCCATCGGCATGACGCCGGCGCGACAGGAAAAACTGGCCTTCACCACGCCGCATCTGGTCAGCGATATCTATGCCATTACCACCAAGAGCAACCGCCGCATTCAGGGCTGGGCCGATATCGACCAGCCCGGTGTTGTGGTCGCCGTCGCCAAGGGCACGCTGCACGAGCCTGTCATGCGCGAGCGTCTGCGCAAGGCGACGCTGCTGGTAACAGATACCCCGCAGGGGCGCGAGCAGGAGGTGATTGCCGGCCGCGCCGATGTCTTCATGACCGACTATCCGTTCAGCCGCCGCATGCTGGAGACCAAAGACTGGGCGCGACTGATCTCGCCACCGACGAAATATCACCTGACACCTTATGCCTGGGCCATGCGCCAGGGTGATGAGGCGTGGCTGAACTATGTGAACCGCTTTGTCGAGAGTCGCCGCAAGGATGGTTCGCTCAAGCAGGCGATCGACCGGCACAAGCTTTCGCCTATCGCGACCGGCAGCTAAACCATGCAGAGTACGCGCAGCTTTCGCCGGGCAATTTTTATCACGCTGATGCTGGTCATGGTGGCTGCCACCGTGGCCAGTACCGCGTATCTGCTGTGGCGTTTGCGTAGCGAAACCCTGCACCGCGAGGCCAATGTCGCCAGCCTGACGGCGCGTACGCTGGAAGATCATCTGACTTATTCGCTGAGTGTGGCTGATCGCAGCATGCTGATGGCGGCCGAGCAATATCAGGGCAGCGAGTGGTTGCCGCTGTTTATGCGGCAGACGCCATTTGTGCGCTCGTTATCGCTGGCAGACATGCAGGGCAGGGTGTTTGCCAGCTCGAACGACAGCAATCTGGGTACTGTTGTGGCGCGTGCGCCCTTCTGGCCCGATGCACCACCACCGGTGGAGGCCTTGCGGGTTGGCCGCCTGCAGGACGGGCGTGACCTGTTTCAGGCGCGGCCACTAAATGAAGGTGAGGCAATGCCGCCGGTGGCTTTTTTGCCGCTGGCGCGTGATGTCTTGCGCCCGGATGGCCGCTGGCTGACAGTGCTGGCGACACTGAATACCGATTACTTCCTTAATTTCTATTCCAGCCATATCAGCGAGGCGCGCGGCCAGGTGGCCTTGTTGCGCTTTGATGGCAGCGTGCTGTTCAGCACGCGCGACGGCAAGAGCGACTTCAGCGAGGTGATTCGCCAGCTGGAACAAAGCGAAGCCGGTGCATTCCGGCTGGGGACATCGGGTATGGCGGACGCCAGACTGGTGGCCTATCGCGCCTCGGCCAACTACCCCTTTGTGCTGGTGGTGTCGCTGGACGAAGCCTATGCGCTGCGTGCCTGGCGCAATGAAATGCACAGCACCGGCTGGACTGTGGCGCTGTTGCTGCTGCTGATGCTGGCATTGGCCAGCTGGTATTACTGGCATTACGAGCGCATCAGCCGTATGCGCGAGCAGGATGCGGCCGACCTGCGCATTGCGGCGGCGGCATTCGAGGCGCAAGAAGGGATGTTCATCACCGACGTGCAGGGCAAAATCCTGCGTGTGAATCGGGCCTTTTGCAAAATCACCGGCTATGAGGCGCAAGAGGTGGTTGGCCGCAGCCCGAAATTGTTCAGCTCTGGCCGGCATGATGCGGCCTTTTATCAGGCGATGTGGCTGGCCATTGCCCGCCATGGTGTCTGGCAGGGCGAAATCTGGAACCGCCGCAAGTCCGGCGAGATTTACCCCGAATGGCTGACGATTACCGCGGTGCGCGATGCGCAGGGCGAGGTCAGCCACTATGTGTCCACCCTGATGGACATCACCCAGCGCAAGCAGGCCGAGGATGAAATCCGCCATCTGGCTTTTTACGACCCGCTGACCAATCTGCCTAACCGCCGTCTGCTACGCGATCGTCTGCAACAGGCTTTGCAGCATGCAAGGCAGCATCAGCGCGGCGGCGCCTTGTTGTTTCTGGATCTGGATAATTTCAAGAATCTGAACGACACCCTTGGGCACGACAAGGGTGATTTGCTGCTGCAACAGGTGGCGCAGCGGCTGCTGACCTGTGTGCGTGAAGACGACACCGTATCGCGTCAGGGTGGCGACGAGTTTGTGGTGTTGCTCGACAGTCTGGGCAATCGCAGCGAGTTGGCCGCACGCGAGTCGTGGCTGATTGCCGAGCGCATCCGGCTGTTGCTGGGCGAGCGTTATGATCTGGCCGGCCATGAATATATCTGTACGCCGAGCATCGGCATTGCGCTGTTTTCAGAGGATATCGCCGGGGCTGACGAGCTGCTGAAACATGCCGATCTGGCGCTTTACAGTGCCAAGGCGGCAGGGCGCAACTGCATCGTGTTTTTTGACCCGGCAATGCAGGCGGCAGCCAGCCAGCGCACCCGCCTCGAGAGCGAGCTGCGCCGCGCATGGGAGCTGGGCGAATTCGAGTTGTATTACCAGCAGCAGAGCGATAGCCACGGCAAGCCGCTCGGCGCGGAAGTGCTGTTGCGCTGGCGTCATCCCGAACGCGGCATGGTGTCGCCGGCCGAGTTTATCCCGCAGCTGGAAGAGAGCGGGCTGATCATCCCGGTGGGCTGGTGGGTGATTGATTCGGTCTGCCAGGTCTTGCGTCGCTGGCAGGATGATCCCCAGTTTCACTCGCTGCATATCGCCGTCAACGTCAGTGCGCGACAATTGTCCGAGCCGGATTTTGTCGGCCGGCTGACGGCTTGCCTGCAAAAACACGCTACCCGCGCCTGCAAGCTCGAGCTGGAGCTGACCGAAAGCATGCTGCTGGATCATGTCGAAGACACCATTATCAAGATGAGCGAGTTGCGCGCGCTGGGCATCGGCTTTGCGCTGGATGACTTTGGCACCGGTTACTCCTCGCTCGCCTACCTGAAGCGCCTGCCGCTGTCGCAGCTGAAAATCGACAAATCCTTTGTCAACGAAGTTCTGGAGGATGGCAACGCGGCGGCAATTGCCCGCTCCATCATCGGCCTTGCACATAGTCTGGGGCTGACGGTGCTGGCGGAAGGCGTGGAGACCGCCGGCCAGCAGCAGTTTCTCGCCGGCCAGGGCTGCGATGCGTATCAGGGCTATCTGTTTGGCCGGCCGCAGCCACTGGCGGTGCTGGAGCAGCAAATGCGTGCGAGCTTGCTGGCTGCCGATGCGGCCAACCTTGTGCAGTAAGCGCGCCGGCTGTGACATTGCCGGCTGGCAGAAACAACAAAGCCGATCGGGATGATCGGCTTTGTTGTTTCTGCTGATGCGCGCAGGCTGCGGCATTGATCGCCAAAGCCCAGCTATCGGGGCCATGCCGGCGAAGCTCAGCGTTCTTTCACAGTGGCGTGTTACCATCTGCGCCGTGTTGTTTATTGCTTCGCAGCATGCATCGACACCCTTGCCATGATGCGGCCAAGCTTGGCCGCCTTTTCTGTCGTCTTCCCGCCTGATCGCCGGTCGCGGCTTAACCTGATCCTGCCGCCGCGCGGCGATGATTCCATGATTATTCTGAAAAACGTGGCCTTGCGCCGCGGTACCAAAGTCCTGCTCGAAAACGCCTCCGTCACGCTGAACCCCGGCGAGAAAGTCGGTCTGGTTGGCCGCAATGGCGCGGGCAAGTCGTCCCTGTTTGCGGTGCTGAACGGCAGTCTGCACGAAGACGGCGGCGATGTGTCCATCCCGTCACAGTGGCGTATGTCGCAGGTGGCGCAGGACATGCCGGAAACCTCGCAGACCGCGACCGAGTTTGTGGTCGAGGGCGACACCACGCTGATGGCGGCACAGAAAGAGGTGGCCGAAGCCGAGGCCGGTGATGACTATATGCGCATGGCGCACGCCTATACCGCGCTCAACGACGCCGGCGCGCATGATGCGCCAGCTCGCGCACAGGCGCTGATTCTGGGCCTGGGCTTCAGCGTGGCCGAGCTGAATCAGCCGGTAAACAGTTTTTCCGGCGGCTGGCGCATGCGTTTGCAACTGGCGCGTGCGCTGATGTGTCCGTCCGACCTGCTGCTGCTGGACGAGCCGACCAACCACCTGGATCTGGACGCGCTGGTGTGGCTGGAAGCGTGGCTCAAGCAATACGCCGGCACCATTGTGGTGATCAGCCATGACCGCGAATTCCTCGACGCCATCACCAATGTGACGCTGCACATCGACAACGCCAGACTGGTGCGCTACGGCGGCAATTACAGCAAGTTTGAAGACATGCGCGCCGAACAGCTGATCCTGCAGCAAGCCGCCCAGGCCAAGCAGCAGGAAAAGATGGCGCATCTGCAGAAGTTTATTGACCGCTTCAAGGCCAAGGCCAGCAAGGCCAAGCAGGCGCAAAGCCGCGTCAAGGCGCTGGAGCGGATGGAGAAGATCGCGCCGGTGCTGGCTGATGCCGAGTTCCAGTTCGAATTCAAGGAGCCGATGAGCCTGCCGAACTCGATGCTGTCGATGACGGCGGCGGCTTGCGGTTATCCGGCAGCGGAGAGCGCGGCGGAAGGCACGCCGCCAACGGTAATCGTGCAGAACATCAACCGCTCGGTTCTGGCCGGTCAGCGCATCGGCATTCTGGGCGCGAACGGTCAGGGTAAATCCACGCTGGTGAAAACCGTGGCCGAGGCGCTGTGTCCGGTCGGTGGCGAAATCGTGCGCGGCAAGGGGCTGAATATCGGCTACTTCTCGCAGCAGGAGCTGGACGTGCTGCGGCCGGAGGACGATCCGCTGCAGCATATGTTCCGTCTGGTGCGTGATACGCCGGCAGCGATGCGGCCATCGGCCAATGATTGCCGCGAGCAGGGGCTGCGTAATTTCCTTGGCACCTTCAATTTCAGCGGCGATATGGTGAAGCAGGCGGTTGGCAGCATGAGCGGCGGCGAAAAGGCGCGACTGGTGCTGTGCATGCTGGTGTGGCAACGCCCGAACCTGCTGCTGCTGGACGAGCCGACCAACCATCTGGACCTCGCCACCCGCGAGGCGTTGAGCGTGGCGCTGAACGAGTTTGAAGGCTCGGTGATGCTGGTCAGCCATGATCGTGCGCTGCTGCGCTCGGTGTGCGACGAATTCTGGATGGTGTCGCGTGGCGGTGTCAGCGATTTCACCGGCGATCTGGACGATTACCAGGTTTACCTGTTGGAAGAAGCCAAGCGCCGCCGCGAGGAAGCGGCCGGCAAGCGCTAAGCCGACCCGGTCTTGCGGCCAACCTTATGCCTGGGCTGTCTGTAGAGGCAGTCCGGGCGGGTGGTTGATCCGTCAGGGGGTGGTGCGCATTCTCGTCAAGAATGTGCTGGCTACTGCGGCGGCTTGAAGCAGGCTGAGGCGAGAGCGCAATGCGGTTTTTGTAGAAGCTTGCTGATTTTTGTAGAAACTAGCGAACAGTGGTGATGCTCTGTCGTGAAGAGGGGGCGGCCGAGCAAGGTGTGCAACTCTGGCGTCAATTATCACGCAGTCAAAAGATATGCCCCAGTAGGGTATGTATGATTTTTGGTGTGCTGAAATGAAAAAAGCCCTGAATAATCAGGGCTTTTTGAATCTGGCAGAGAGAGGGGGATTCGAACCCCCGTCAGGGTATTACCCTGAACACGCTTTCCAGGCGTGCGACTTAAACCACTCATCCACCTCTCTAGATGGTCTTGCTGGCGGAGAGAGAGGGATTCGAACCCTCGGTAGGCTTGCACCTACGCCTGATTTCGAGTCAGGTACATTCAACCACTCTGCCACCTCTCCGCGACGACAGGACGCGAAGTATAGGTAGACTCGTCATGGGCGTCAAGCGTTTTGTGCATTTCGTCTTTGCGGGGCTTCTGCGGCATACTGCCAGCACAAAACAGCTAAATGACCAGGGCAAGACATGAACAGCAAATTGGCAGCGCGGCTGCAGCATATTGCGCCATTCCAGGTGATGGCGATTCTCGAGAAGGCCCGTGCCTTGCAGGCTGCCGGCAAGGATGTGATTCATCTGGAAGTCGGCGAGCCGGACTTTGCCACGCCGGCCGCGATTGTGGCGGCGGGGCAGGCGGCGCTGGCCGAGGGACAGACCTTCTATACGCCGGCGCAGGGTTTGCCGGCGCTGCGCGAGGCGATTGCCGCGTTTTACCGCAGTCACTTTAAGGTGGATGTTTCGCCGCAGCGCATCATTGTGACGCCCGGTGCCTCCGGTGCCTTGCAGATTGCGCTGGCCTTGTTGCTGGGTGAGGGCGATGGCGTGCTGATGGCGGATCCGACTTATCCGTGCAATCGCCATTTTGTCAGCCTGCTGGGCGGGCAGCCGCAAGCCGTGGCGGTGGATGCGGCAAGTCGCTATCAGCTACTGGCGTCGCAGGCTGCGGCCAACTGGCAGGATAATACGGTCGCCGCGATGGTGGCGACGCCGGCCAATCCGACCGGCACGGTGCTGTCGGCCGAAGAGTTGCTCGCCTTGGCGGCGGTTTGCCGCGAGCGCGGCGGCAGCTTGCTGGTGGACGAGATTTATCAGGGGCTGAATTACGGGGTGCAGCCCTTGTCGGTGCTGTCGGTGGCGGATGATGCTTTCGTGATCAGCAGTTTTTCCAAATATTTCCAGATGACGGGCTGGCGGCTGGGCTGGCTGGTGGTGCCGGAGGATTTTGTCGAGCCGGCCATCCGCCTCGCGCAGAATCTGTATCTGTGTCCGTCGTCCATCGCCCAGCAGGCGGCGCTGGCTGCCTTTACTCCGGCGGTGCTGGACGAGCTGGAAAGCCGCCGTGCCGAGTTTGCCCGGCGGCGCGATTATCTGCTGGCGCATTTGCCGTCACTGGGCTGGCGGATCGATAGCGAGCCGCAGGGCGCGTTTTATGTGTACGCCGATGTGTCGGCGGTATGTGATGACAGCTTTGCCTATTGCCAGCGCCTGCTGGACGAGGTGCAGGTGGCGATTACGCCGGGCGCGGATTTTGGCAGCCATCGAGCCGGGCAGTATGTGCGCATTGCCTACACCACGGAGATTCCGCGGCTGGCAGAGGCTATTGCGCGCATCGCTGCGCTGGCACAGGGCTGAGCGCGGTTTTCAGTGCGGACGGCCCAGATGCAGCAAGGGGCAGTAAACGAGGCCGAACAGCCCGGCCAGCAGATTGCCGGGGAATTGCGCGAGGCGCAGATTGTAGCCGGTGGCGGCCTCGTCATAAGCGGCGGCGGCAGCCAGCAGGGATGTTTCGCTGCTCTGCAGCGCTTGCTGCAAATTGGCCGGCAGCGCAGCCAGTAATGCCAGTTGCTGTTGCCATTCGCCATGCAGTTCGCGGATGCGGCCAACGTTGCCGACACGGCTGGCTTCGGCGAGGCTGGCGCGCAGGCCGATCAGCGTTTCGCGCTGTTCGTGTGCGTGCGGCAGGCAGAGTGCCAGTTGCTCTTGTTGTTGCTGCAAGGCGGCCTGTACGGCATCCCATTGCGACTTGGCAAGGTATTGCAGGCGCAGGAGATGGTTGTAGAGGCTGATCAGATAGAAAACAAAGGCGGCCAGTGCGGCCAGTAGCAGAACGAGAGGCATCGGCGTATTCCGGTTGGATGTCTGTTGTATCGTCGCCAGCACCGGCAGCCATGTCAAGAAAGCAGGCTCATGCAGAGTTTGAACATTATTGGTGGCGGTCGCCTCGGCATGGCGATCGGCCATCTGGCGCGCAAGGCCGGTTATCGCATTGCTGCGGTGTATTGTCGGGATCTGGCCCATGCGCAGCAGGCGGCAGCTTTCATTGGCGACGGTTTGCCGCTGTGCGATCTGGCAGCATTGCCGCCGGCCGAATTGAATCTGCTGTCGGTGCCGGATGCGGCCATTGCCTCACTGGCGCAAACGCTGGCCGCGGGCGCTTATCTGCAGGCAGGGAGTCTGGCGTTCCACGCCAGTGGTGTGGCCGAGGCGGCGTTGTTGTCGCCACTGGCCGGTCGACTGCATTGTGCCAGCTGGCATCCGGCGTTTTCGTTTGCCGAGCCGGCGCGCTCGGTGGCGGCGTTTACCGGTACCCGTTGTGCGCTGGAGGGTGACGAGGCGGCGTTGCCATTGCTTGAGGCGTTTTCTACCGCTCTGGGCGCGGTGCCATTCCGGCTCGCGCCCGGTGGCAAGGCGGCTTATCACGCCGCCTTGTGTGTGGCCTCCAATTATCTGGTGACGCTGCATGATCTAGCGCAGCGGCTGGCCGGTCAGGCCGGTATGAGTGATGAGGTGGCGCAGGCGGTGTTGGGCAGCCTGATGCGGCAGACGCTGGAAAATACCCTGGCGCTGGGGCCGCAGGCGGCATTGACCGGGCCGATTTCACGCGCTGATGTTGGTACGCTGGCGCGGCATCGCGCGGTGCTGACGACGGCGGATGATGCTTTGTATTGTGTGCTCGGGCAGGCGACGGCTACTTTGGCTGCATCGCGACTGAGTGCGGAACAGTTGCAGGCCGTGCGCGAGGCCTTGCTGTTGCCGCGTGATTGAGTGGCGGATTTTACTGAATTAGTCAGTTTGGCAGCAGCGTTGAGTACAGAAATAAAAAAGGTTGGCCGCAAACATTGCGGCCAACCTTTTTTGACACGGGTGGATCAGGCGTGGATCACGAAAATCGCCGGGCGCTTGTGAAAGTCCGGTGCCTCCTTTGGCCAGTCCTTGACCAGTCGGCTGACGATGGTCTGGGTCGGCGCAGTCAGGTCGGCGGCTACGCACAGGCGGGTGCTGGTGGCCAGTGTTTCGCGCAGCTGTTGCAGCAGAGCGTTGTTGCGGTAAGGCGTCTCGATGAACAGCTGCGTTTCGTTATTCTGGCGCGAGCGGGCCTCGAGTGCCTTGATGGCCTTGGCGCGTTCGGCAGCATCCACCGGCAGATAGCCATGAAAGGCAAAGCACTGGCCGTTGGCACCGCTGGCCATCATCGCCAGCAGAATTGACGAAGGGCCGATCAGCGGCTCGACGCGATAGCCTTTTTCATGCGCCAGCGCCACCAGCTGTGCGCCGGGGTCAGCCACGGCCGGGCAGCCGGCTTCGGATACCAGGCCGACGTCCTCGCCTGCGGCCAGCGGTGCCAGCAGGGCGGCTACGTCGGCGGGCTTGGTGTGCTCGTTCAGCGTGTGCATGGTCAATTCGCGGATCGGCGTGGTGACGCCCAGTTGCTTCAGGTGTTTGCGTGCGGTTTTTTCCGCCTCGACCACAAAGTGCGTGATATGGGTGACGCGTGCGCGCTCGCCCTCGGGCAGCCAGTGGCTGTCGCCTTCGTTCAGTGGTGTCGGAATCAGATAGAGTGTGCCGGCCATTACAGAATCTCCACGCCTTCGTTTTGCAGCATGCTGACCAGGGCGAATAGTGGTACGCCGATCAGCGAGTTGGGGTCGTCAGCTTCGACTTTCTGCATCAGCGCGCCGCCGAGCGTCTCGCTCTTGGCGCTGCCGGCGCAGTGCAGGGCATCGGGTTCGCGTTCCAGATAGTTGCGGATCTGTTGTTCGGTCAGGGTGCGCAAGGTGACTTTGGTTATACCGACTTCTTCCTGCAGCTGGCCGCTCTTGCTGTTATAGAGGGCGAGGGCGGAGTGGAAAATCACGGTGCGGCCGCTCATCCATTGCAGCATTTTGACGCCGTTTTCAAAACTGCCGGGTTTGCCGATCTGTTGGCCGTCCAGCAGGGCGACCTGATCGCCACCGATAATCAGAGCATCCGGAAACTGGCTGGCCAGCGACATCGCCTTGGTACGGGCGAGGCGGATGGCGGTATCGAGCGCGGATTCGCCCGCGAGTGGCGTTTCGTCGCAGATCGGGGCGACGGCCTGCAGGGGCAGGCCCAGGCGTTCGACAATCTCGCGGCGATAAGGCGAAGTGGAGGCAAGAATGAGCTGCATGGCTGGTTTTTGTTCCGTTTTGCCTTGGCCTGTTGTATCAAGGGTTTGCCTGCGAACGGCAGTGCGGGCCAAGTGCATGTTTGTTTTGACAAGGTCAGGTCGCTGATAATATCATGCCACGTTTATGTCTAACCCGATTTTGATTGATCCGCTCGCCTTCGCACGCGACGGTGCCGAGCTGAAAGGCGAACGGCCCGTAGCGAGTCTTGACGAGCGCGTGCGCGAGATGCTGGCAAGCACTGCCGGCGTGGTGTCGTACCGTGTGCAGGGATTCCAGGATCGCCTGCTGCGTCCGGCATTGCGCTTCGAGCTGGAAGCCGGTCTGGATGTCGAGTGTCAACGTTGCCTGCAAGGCATGCCGTTCAGTCTCAAGGCTGAAGGTGTGATTACCCTGTTTTCCAGCGAGCAAAAGCTGGAAGCTGCGGTTGAGGCAGACGAGATGCTGGATGCCATCATGGCCGAAGAAAGCTTTGACGTCATCGCGCTGATCGAAGACGAGATCATCATGGGCCTGCCGCTGTCTGCCAAACATGAAGACTGCGGTTCGGATGAATTGGCCAAGGCCAAGTCAGACAAGCCAAATCCGTTCGCGGTGCTGGCTGCGCTGAAAAAATCCGGGTCCTGAAAACGTTTAACCTGAATCCCTAGGAGTCGACCATGGCTGTTCAACAGAACAAAAAGTCCCCGTCCAAGCGTGGCATGCATCGTGCCCACGATTTCCTGACCGCTCCGTCGCTCGCTAAAGAGCCGACTACCGGTGAGGCTCACCTGCGCCACCACATCAGCCCGAACGGCTTCTACCGTGGCCGTCAGGTTGTGAAGGCCAAGGGCGAATAATATTCGTACCGATCTGATTCTTACCTTCATAACTACAGGTAGGTTCACTACCGTTTCACGTTGATGACTATCACCGTAGCGGTCGATGCAATGGGCGGTGACGTTGGCCTCAAGGTCACTGTCCCTGCATCTGTCCAACTCCTAAAAAATACTCCCGATGTCAGTCTGATTCTGGTGGGTGACGAGCAGGCGATTAACGCCGAGCTTGCCGCTGTGCCGGAAGGGCTTCTTGCGCGTATTGTGGTTCGGCATGCCTCCGAAGTGGTCGGCATGGACGAAGCGCCGCAACTTGCGCTGAAGAACAAGAAAGACTCGTCCATGCGGGTGGCGATCAATCTGGTCAAGGAAGGCCTGGCGCAGGCGGCAGTTTCTGCCGGTAATACCGGTGCGCTGATGGCAACGGCCAAGTTTGTCCTGAAAACCATTCCCGGTATCGACCGGCCGGCGATTGCCAAAATGATGCCTGGCATCAAAGGCAATACCTGCGTGCTGGATCTGGGTGCCAATGTCGATTGCTCGCCCGAGCAATTGTTGCAGTTTGGCATCATGGGTTCCGAGCTGGTGGCCAGTCTCGAGCACAGGGCTAATCCCACCGTGGGTTTGCTCAATATAGGCTCGGAAGATATCAAGGGTACCGAATCCATCAAGCGTGCAGCAGAGTTGCTGCGTGCTTCCGGTCTGAATTTCTTCGGTAACGTCGAAGGCAACGACATCTTCAAATCGACAGTGGATGTGGTAGTCTGCGACGGATTTACCGGCAATGTTGCGCTGAAAGCCTCCGAGGGGCTGGCGCAAATGATTGCAACATTCCTGCGCGAGGAATTCTCCCGCACATGGTGGACCAAGCTGATTGCGCTGGTAGCGATGCCGGTGCTGAAGCGCTTCAAGGGACGGGCTGATCCGCGCCAGTACAATGGCGCCAGCTTCCTTGGTTTGCGTGGCATTGTGGTCAAGAGCCATGGCGGGACGGACGCGCTGGGATTCCGTATTGCATTGGAACAGGCTTGCGAGGAAGTCCGAGCCAATGTAATTGGTCACATTGCAGACCGGGTCGCTTCCCAATTACAAATCATCAAGCGTTCCGAGTCTGAAGCGTAAAGTTAGCTAAATGACCTATTCACGCATTCTGGGTACCGGCAGTTATCTGCCGGAAACCATCCTGACGAATGCGATGCTGGCGGAACAAATCGATACCAGTGACGAGTGGATTACCTCTCGCACTGGTATTCGTGCGCGCCATATCGCGTCTGCAGAACAAAAAACCAGCGATCTGGCGTATCTGGCGGCTTGCCGGGCGCTGGAAAGCGCAGGTCTCACCGCGGCTGATCTTGATCTGATCATCGTCGCCACCACGACTCCCGACATGCAATTCCCGAGTACGGCCAGCATCCTGCAAGAGAAGCTGGGTATTCCGGGCGTGCCGGCATTTGATGTGCAGGCGGTTTGCGCTGGCTTTGTCTATGCGCTGGCGACTGCCAATGGCTACATCAAGAGCGGCATGGCGCAAAAGGTGTTGGTGGTCGGTGCCGAGGTGATGAGTCGCCTGCTGGACTGGAATGACCGTCGTACCTGCGTACTGTTTGGCGATGGTGCCGGTGCCATGGTGGTGGGGGCGGGTGAAGAGCCCGGTATCCTGCATGCCAAGTTGGCCGCAGATGGCCGCTACCGCGACATTCTCAAGACCGAGGCCCAGATTGCGGGTGGCGAGGTCGAGGGGACGCCATACCTGCATATGGATGGTCCGGCGGTATTCAAGTTTGCCGTCAAGGCACTGTCCGATATTGCCGAGAAAACCCTGAGCGAAGCCGGTGTGGCGCAAGACGATGTGGACTGGCTGGTACCGCACCAGGCCAATGTGCGCATCATCGAGGCAACGGCCAAGCATCTGAATCTGTCAATGGACAAGGTAATCGTTACCTTGCCGGAGCAGGGTAATACTTCGGCTGCCTCGATTCCGCTGGCCTTCGATCATGCCGTTCGTGCCGGCAAGCTGCAGCGTGGCCAGACCGTGCTGCTGGAAGGTATTGGCGGCGGCTTTGCCTGGGGCGCACTACTGCTGCGTTACTGAGCCATCTTGTTGACTGTTTGTCGAATCAAACGCTCGTTCGGCTGATTTTTTGCATTAATCAGCGCAAACAGTCATCATTCACCCCGTTTCAAAAAGGAGACCCTTATGGCGTTTGCCTTTCTCTTCCCTGGTCAGGGTTCGCAAAGCCTGAAAATGATGGATGGTTTTGCTGATCTGCCAGTGGTCAAACAGACATTTGATGAAGCTTCGGCCGTATTGGGCGAAGATTTGTGGGCGATGTTGCAGGCCGAATCGGCCGATGCCATCAATGCCACCGTAAATACCCAGCCACTGATGCTGGCGGCAGGCGTAGCGACTTATCGCGCCTGGCTGGCACAGGGCGGTGCCGTACCTGCAGCCTTGGCTGGTCATAGCCTTGGCGAATACTCGGCGCTGGTTGCTGCCGGTAGTCTGGCTTTTGCCGATGCCGTGCGTCTGGTGCGTCTGCGTGCGGAAGCCATGCAGCAGGCGGTACCTGCTGGTGAAGGCGCGATGGCTGCGATTCTGAACCTGTCGGATGATGACATTCGTGCTGCATGTGAAGAAGCTGCCCAAGGCGAAATCGTCGAGCCGGTGAATTTCAATTCGCCAGGCCAGGTGGTGATTGCCGGTAGCAAGGCTGCTGTCGAGCGCGCGATGGAGCTGTGCAAGGCCAAGGGCGCCAAGCGTGCCTTGCCTTTGCCGGTATCCGTGCCGTCGCACTGTACGCTGATGAAGCCGGCCGCCGAAAGGTTGGCCGCAGCATTGGCCGAGATTGAGATCAAGGCGCCGCAAGTGCCGGTATTGCACAATGCCGACGTTGCCAGCTACGACAATGCCGAGCAGATCCGTGATGCGCTGACACGTCAGCTGTATCGTCCGGTGCGCTGGACCGAAACCGTACAAAAGCTGGCCGGTGATGGTGTGCTGCTGATGGCCGAGTGTGGACCGGGTAAGGTGTTGGCCGGTCTGGCCAAGCGCATTGATGGCAATGTGGTTTGCCATGCGCTGACCGATGCCGCCAAGCTCGACGCTGCGCGTGCCGAGCTGGCCTGATCAAAGCAAGTTTTGGCCGCTTGCGGCCAACTCTGGAGAGCAAGAATGAATCTGCAAGGTAAAGTAGCACTGGTGACTGGCGCATCGCGCGGCATCGGTGCGGCAATTGCCGATACGCTGGCGGCGGCTGGTGCGAAAGTCATCGGCACTGCCACTTCGGAAAGCGGTGCAGCTGCCATTGGCGAGCGTCTGGCCCAGTGGGGCGGCGTTGGCATGGTGCTGAACGTCGGCGAAGCCGGCGCAGTAGAGGCCTTGATTGATACCATCGCCAAAGAGCACGGTGACGTGGCGATTCTCGTCAATAATGCGGGCATTACCCGTGACGGCTTGCTGATGCGCATGAAGGATGAAGACTGGGATGCCATCATGGAAACCAACCTCAAGTCGGTTTACAAGGCATCCAAGGCGGTATTGCGCAGCATGATGAAGGCCCGCAGCGGCCGCATCATCAATATTGCGTCCATCGTAGGCGTATCCGGCAATCCTGGTCAGACCAATTACTGTGCGGCCAAGGCCGGCATTATCGGCTTTTCGAAGTCGATGGCGCAGGAAGTCGGCAGCCGTGGTATTACCGTCAACTGCGTGGCACCAGGCTTTATCGATACCGATATGACCCGTGCGCTGCCGGAAGCCCAGCGTGAAGCGCTGGTCAACAAGATTTCTCTGGGTCGCCTCGGCGATGCCCAGGATATCGCTGATGCCGTGCTGTTTCTGGCATCCGATAAAGCCAATTACATTACCGGCCAGACACTGCATGTGAATGGTGGTATGTTGATGCCCTGATTAAGTCGGGGAATTGCAACAGCCCGCCATTTTTCATAAGCAGATCAGTCATTTGGCAGATTTGCAGACTTGTATGACAGGCTTTGCTGCGGTACATATTCCTGCGGGTTGTTGGCTGCGGTAGGCTATTGGCGGTTTTTTTTGTAGAATGGCGGGGTTTTATATCCCGCTTACAGAAAGGTAAGGATTAAAAAACATGGAAAACATCGAAGCGCGCGTTAAAAAGATCGTTGCCGAGCAACTGGGCGTAAACGAAGCCGAAGTGAAGATCGACTCTTCCTTCGTCGACGATCTGGGCGCTGACTCTCTGGACACCGTTGAGCTGGTTATGGCTCTGGAAGAAGAGTTCGAGTGCGAGATTCCGGATGAAGAAGCCGAGAAGATCACCAACGTTCAGCAAGCCGTTGACTACGTCAAGGCTCACCTGAGCAAGTAATCCCTATCCGGGCTTACTTAGGACCTCTGCCGGTGTGATTTCGCCTGCAGAGGTCTTTTGCTGTAGAGCCCTGAAACGTGCGTTTGATTCTTGCCATTGTGGCAGCGTACGACAGGACTTCGGGAGCCAGCCTCCCTTTTACGATGGAGATACCCTGTGTCAAAACGCAGAGTAGTAGTGACCGGCCTCGGGCATATTTCCCCGGTCGGCAACGATGTGAGCAGTGGCTGGGCCAATCTCCTGGCCGGAAAGAGCGGCATCACTGCCATTACCAAATTCGATGCCAGTGATATTGCTTGCCAGGTGGCCGGTGAGGTCAAGGGCTTTGACATTGGCCAGTATATTTCCGCCAAGGAAGCGCGCCGCATGGATACTTTCATCCATTTCGGCATCGCGGCGGCATTCCAGGCGGTCGCTGATGCCGGTCTGGATGATATTCCTGATCTCGACAAGACCCGCGTTGGGGTGAACATCGGCTCCGGTATCGGTGGTTTGCCACTGATCGAGGAAACCGGTGTGGCACGCTACGATGGCGGTATCCGCAAGATCGGCCCGTTCTTCATCCCGGGTTCGCTGATCAATATGGTGTCCGGCCAGGTGTCCATCCTGAAGGGCTTCCAGGGCCCGAGCTACAGCATCGTTTCGGCGTGCACGACCGGTGCGCACTGTATCGGTGACGCCGCGCGTCTGATCCAGTACGGCGACGCCGACATCATGGTGGCCGGCGGTACCGAAAGCACCATTTGCAGCCTGGCTGTGGGGGGCTTTTCGGCCATGAAGGCGATGTCTACCCGCAATGATGATCCGGCCACCTCGTCCCGCCCGTGGGACAAGGGCCGTGACGGCTTCGTGATGGGTGAGGGTGCCGGTGTCGTGGTGCTGGAAGAGTACGAACACGCGGTCAAGCGTGGCGCCAAGATCTACGCCGAACTGGCTGGCTTTGGCATGAGCTCCGACGCGCATCACATTACTGCTCCGAGCATGGAAGGTCCGGCGCGCGGTGTGAAGAACGCTCTGCGCGATGCCGGTATCAATCCGGATCAGGTGCACTATGTGAATGCTCACGGTACCTCGACTCCGTTGGGTGATGCCAACGAGACCGGCGCCTTGAAGCTGGCCTTTGGTGATCACGCCAAGAGTCTGGTGGTGAACTCGACCAAGTCCATGACCGGTCACCTTTTGGGTGCGGCAGGCGGTGTCGAGGCGATCTACTCGATTCTGGCTGTGCACAATCAGGTGTCGCCACCGACCATCAACCTGTTCGAACAGGATATCGAAGGCGGTTGCGATCTGGACTACTGTGCAAACACCGCACGGGATATGAAGATCGATGTGGCGATCTCCAACTCCTTCGGTTTTGGCGGTACCAACGGCACCCTGGTGTTCAAGCGCGTGTAAATCACGACAGCGGCCATGCCGTCATTGACACCGAAGATCGCTGCGATAAACTCGCGCGGTCTTTTTCTTTTGCGGCCAACCTTGGCGGGCCCACATCATGCATTACGAATTGCTGAATTTCACGCCGGATCTGCTGGCGCTGCACGCGGCGGATCGCCAGCGCTTTCCTTATCTGATGCAGTCTTCCGGCGATCATGGCTGGGACATCCTGATGGCGCTGCCGCAGGAAACCCGCATTTATCACGAAGGTGAAGGTGGTCGCTTCCTTGATGATGTGCGCGCCTTGCCGGCACCGCAGGCGGTTGCCAACCCGCATAGCCTGCCGTTTTCCGGTGGTTGGTTTGTCTACATGGCGTATGACTTGTTGTCCGAGTTCGAGCCGACCGTTCCGGCCGCGATCAGCGACAGCTTCCCGCTGGCCGCGTTAACGCGCATACCGGCGGCAGTGATTCATGACCGCAGCCGGCAGGAAAGCTGGTTGCTGGCAGAAACGGAAGCGCAACTGGATGCGCTCAAGCAGGCCATGGTAGCGGCCGAGCCGTTTGCGGCCAACCCTGTGAATTTGCAAAGCCTGCAAGAAGATCCGCCGCACTGGTATACCGATGCGGTAGTCAAGCTGAAAGACTACATCTACGAAGGTGATGTGTTTCAGGTAAATATCTCGCGCGGCTGGCAAGCCACACTGGCGGCAGATGTGCGGCCGGTCGATCTGTTTGCCGCCTTGCGCCGCGCCAACCCGGCACCCTTCTCTGCGCTGGCGGATTTCGGTGCTGCGCAGATTGTCAGCTCTTCGCCCGAGCGGCTGGTGCGCGTGCATGATGGCTGGGTCGACACCCGTCCGATTGCTGGCACCCATCCGCGTTCGAAAGATCCGGATGAGGATGCGGCACTCAAGCAACGGCTGATTTCCAGCATCAAGGAGCGTGCCGAGCATGTCATGCTGATTGACCTGGAGCGTAATGATCTTGGCCGCATCTGCCAGCCAGGTACGGTCGAGGTGAATGAATTGATGGCGGTGGCCAGCTACGCTTACGTCCACCATATCGAATCCAATGTTCGTGGCCGTATCCGCGATGGCGTGGACACCGTGGATGTGTTCCGTGCGCTGTTCCCCGGTGGCACCATCACCGGCTGCCCTAAAGTGCGCACCATGCAGATCATCCGCGAGCTCGAAAACAGTGCGCGCCGCGCCTATACCGGCAGCCTTGGTTACCTGAACCGTGATGGCAGTATGGATCTGAATATCCTGATCCGTACCTTCATGCAGCAAGGCGAACAGCTGCGCTTCCGCGCTGGAGGTGGCATTGTTGCCGACTCCGACCCCGAACGTGAACTGCAGGAAACCCGCCACAAGGCACGCGGACTGCTACGCGCGCTGGGTGTGGAACAGGCCTGAGTCTGGAGGCTGAATGTACCGCATTGTCGCGACTGATCCTGCTCATCCTGATGCACTGCCCGTGCTGACGGCGCTATCGGCAGCACTGGCTGCGATTACAGGTAGTAGCGGCGAAGCATCGTTTTCGCTGGATGATGTACGGGTAGAAGGCGCTGTTTTCTTGCTGGCTTATGACGAGCACGGCGTGGCTTGTGCTTGCGGTGCCTTGCGACCGCTGCATGATGGCGTCGCCGAGATTAAGCGCATGTACGCGGCGCCAGGCAGCCGCGGGCTGGGAGCCAGGGTGCTGACCGAATTGGAATGGCAAGCAAAGAAACTCGGCTATCGAGCCGTGTGGCTGGAAACACGGCAACTGAATAAGCGTGCGGTCAATTTTTACCTGAAGCAGGGCTATCGCGTGATCGACAATTATGGTCGTTATATTGGCCGGCCAGAAGCTGTGTGTTTCGGCAAGGCGCTGACATGCTGATCAACGGAGTGGTGACGGATTTGCTGCCGGCGACAGACCGGGGCCTGGCTTACGGTGACGGGATTTTTCGTACCGTAGAGTTGCTGAATGGTCAGCCCCGATTGTGGTGCTGGCATTGGCAAAGGTTGGCCGCAGACTGCGCAGCCTTGCAGCTGCCCTGCCCGGATCAGCATTTATTACTGGATGAGTTGCTGCAGGTCGGTTTGTGTCATGAGCGGGCTGTGGCCAAGATTACGCTGACGCGCGGCGCAGGCCAGCGCGGTTATGCCATGCCGAGTACGCCGGATGTGACCCGGATTGTCAGTGCCAGCCCTTGGGCAGGTTACCCGGCCGAACGGGCGGAACAGGGCGTGCAGCTGTGCTGGTGCGAAACGCGCCTCGGTATCCAGCCTAGACTTGCCGGCATCAAGCATCTGAACCGGCTGGAGAATGTATTGGCACGCAGCGAGTGGCAGGATGCTGCGATTGCCGAAGGTCTGATGTGCGATAGTGATGGCTTTGTCACTGAAGGCACCATGAGCAATCTGTTTCTGTTAAGTCATGGTGTATTACAGACACCGCTGCTGGATCGTTGTGGTGTGGCGGGCGCGATGCGGGCGTGGGTAATGGATACAGCTGCAAGGCTTGGCTTGCCAGTGCAGGAGGTGCGCTTGAGCAGGGCGCAGCTGTTACAGGCGGATGAGGTGTTTATCTGCAATAGTCTGGCAGGCATTTGGCCGGTAGTCAGCCTGCCTGAACGAACATGGCAAATCGGTACGTTGACGAGAAGGCTGCAGCAGGAACAGTCTGGTATTTGAGCGCACTGCCTTGGTAAAAAATAATGCGGCCAACCCGAAAAGGTTGGCCGCATTATTTTGTGCAACCGGTTTGATTAAGGCTTTGGCAGGGTTACGCCGCTTTGTCCCATGTACTTGCCGGCACGATCCTTGTACGACACTTCGCACTCTTCGTCAGACTCGAAAAACAGCACCTGTGCCACGCCTTCATTGGCATAAATCTTGGCAGGCAGTGGCGTCGTGTTGGAAAACTCCAGCGTGACAAAGCCTTCCCATTCGGGCTCGAACGGGGTGACGTTCACGATGATGCCGCAACGCGCATAGGTGGACTTGCCGAGGCAAACAGTCAGCACCGAGCGCGGGATCTTGAAGTACTCGACAGTACGACCCAAGGCAAACGAGTTGGGCGGGATAATGCAATAGCCTTTGCCTGAGACTTCAACAAAGGAGCCCGGATCAAAATTCTTCGGGTCAACAACGGTGTTGTTGATATTGGTGAAGACCTTGAATTCATCGGCGCAGCGAATGTCATAACCGTAGCTTGAAGTGCCAAAGGAAATGACCTTCTCCCCGTTTAGTGTTTTCACCTGATTTGGCTCGAATGGGGAAATCATGGCTTGTTGCTCTGCCATGCGCTTGATCCAGCGGTCGGACTTGATGGTCATGTTCAGGAAATATTAAAAAGTTTGTTAAAGCAGGCAATTTCAAGGACCTGGCGAACCGTTTCCTTGCAATTGACCAGTGCCAAGGCCTTGCCGGCACTGGCAGCACGTTCTTTCAGCAGCAGCAGCATGCCAAGTGCAGAGCTGTCGAGGTAGGGAACCTGTTCGAAATCCACCTGGATTTCGGAAATGTCACCGTTATCCAGCAGTTCCTGGCTCGCCTGGCGGAATGCCTTGTGGGCATTGAAGTCGAACTGGCCGATCAGGTAGATGATACCAATGTTGTCGCGGGTCTTGACGATAGGCTTCATGATGCTGGGTGTACTCATTTTCCTACTCCTTTTCAGGAATCGTGATTGAGAAAACGGTTGTGTCGTCACGGCGATTATAAGTCAGCTTGCCACCAAGTTCTTCCGCCATCATTGATGCCATTGACAAACCAAGACCTGTACCACTGGCACGGGTAGTGAAAAAAGGCTCAAAGATGCGATCTAGGTGTTCAGCAGGGACGCCGGGCCCTTTGTCGTGAACTTCTGCAATGAAGTCCACCCCTTCTTTTAATAAATATATATCTATCGCCTGAGCGTTTGGCGAATGAATGACTGCATTTTCGACCAAGTTAAGCAGTATGGGTGAAATTTTTTGCGGGACACTGAAGGACTGCTGGTTATGGTGTTTGATTTCAACATTCAGGCTGACCTGCTTGAGTTCGCATTGGGGCAGGAAAATCTGTTCGATTTCAGATTTAAGATCTTCAATCTGGATGTGGGTTGAGACTGTTTGTTCGCGTTCTTGCCTGACGAATGTCAGCATGCTCTGGACCAGCGATTCCAGTGCTTTGAGTCGATTGACAATCTTGCCCGTGAATTTCTTTCTGTCATCGGGTGACAGGTTTTCCTTTTCCAGATTCTTTGTATAAAGAAGAGCCGTCGAGAGTGGTGTTCTGAGTTGGTGTGCCAATGATGCAGTCATTTCACCCATGGCGGCCAACTTCTTGCGGTGAGCCAGTTGCTCGCTCAGATCCTTGATCATGGTGATATCGAACAGCAACAGCAAGCGATGCCCCATGCTCAGCTCACAGCACTGCTGTGAAAAATACCGAACCTGCCCGTTTGTTGTCGTTAGCTGCAAAGTAGCGTCATTTGCCATTTCTCCGGCAAAGCTCAGATCAAGGAGATCACCTGTTGTGGTTGTGGCGGGCAGTATTGCGCTTGCTGATCGGTTCATCGAGACAATTTTCTCGGCTGCATCTATTTCGATAACGGCAGCGGGCATGGCATCCAGCACAGTTGATAGTTTTTGGGCCAGCTCTGCATTGGTTTTTGACTTGCTGACCAGCTCATCATTGGCTTTTTGTAGCTCGACACCGAGCTTCTCGGCTTTGAGTTCAAGTAGCTGGTATGCCTTTATCAGCTCGTCACTTACCTGATTGAAGTGGGCAAATGCAGCTTTCAATGCCTCTTCATCGGTGTTTGTTGATAGGATATTAGACATTAGTCAAACGCCATTTGTAAGTACTGTTGGTCAGTATGATAATCTCTGTATAGCTTTTCTTGCAGCCGTGGTACTGGACTCAGGACAAGGGCAGAGGTGATACTAGCGTCCGCTTCGCTAAAGCTACTTGGAAGTCGGCTCGTTTAATGGCTAAGGTGTAGTGTAATAGGTGTGAGATTTTACTTTCGGAGGTTTCCGTGTCTGAGTTACTGAAAAAGATTGATGCCCGTACCAAGTTGGCCGGAACCAACAAGCTTGAGATCCTGTTGTTCTCCCTTGGGGTTGATCAAAGAACCGGGCGTAAGGAAACCTTCGGTATCAACGTATTCAAGGTGCGCGAGGTAATGCGCACGCCTGAGATTACGTCTGCGCCTGAAATGCCCTCCTCGGTTGAGGGGATGGTAAGTTTGCGCGGAAGCTTGGTACCAGTCATCGATTTGGCTCGATATGCCGGTATCGTGGGTGAGAAGCGCCCTGAGATCATGATTGTCACCGAGTACAATGGACATACCCAAGGTTTCCTTGTTGAGGCAGTTGATACGATCTTGCGTCTTGACTGGGCGGCGATGCGCGTTCCTCCGGAAATGATCACCAACCGTATGGGTGGTCTGGTTACTGCGGTTACCGAGCTTGAGGGTGGAACGCTGGTAATGATGATGGATGTCGAGAAAGTACTGGCCGAAACAGCCATGTATGGTGACGAGCATCAGTTCATCGGTATCGAACCACTGAAAGAGTCGCGCATGGTTTATTTTGCAGATGACTCTGCAGTGGCCAGAAAGCAGATTCAGCAAACTTTTGAAGCGATGAATGTCAAGTACGGTTCGGCTATTAACGGTATGCGTGCATGGGACGAGTTGCAAAGAATGGCAGCTCAAGCTGAGTTGGCTGGCCGCAAATTGAATGAAATCCTGCACCTTGTGCTTACCGACGTTGAAATGCCCGAGATGGACGGTTACATGCTGACCAAAATGATCAAGTCTGATCCGCGCTTTCAGGGGATTCCTGTTCTGATGCACTCCTCTTTGTCGGGTCAGTCAAACCAGAAGCTGGGCGAGTCGGTTGGCGTGGATGCTTATGTTTCCAAGTTCGAGCCACAGAAGCTGTCGATGAAGATTCGAGAAATGCTTAAGCTCTGATCTGTTCAATAATAATTTTTTATACGAGTCGTGAGGGCGTACCATGTCTGCATCTGATGCTTCTCTGCTTGCCACTGTCGATGCGCGAACAAAGTTAGCCGGTTCCAACAAGATGGAAATCTTGCTTTTCTCGCTTGGGACCCGTGAAACGTTTGGTATCAATGTTTTCAAAGTGCGGGAGGTTTCGCAGACACCTTTTGTCACCAAAACGCCGAATATGCCGTTTGGTGTTGAGGGTGTGTTGTCCTTGCGCGGCAACATCATCCCGGTCATCTCTCTGGCCAAGTTTATTGGTTGCCAGTTGGCTGAGGGTGGTTACGGCACAATGATTGTGACCGAGTTTAACAAGAGTACGCAGGCGTTTTTGGTGGATTCAGTTGACCGGATTATCCGGGTCGACTGGGACAAGGTTCGTGCCCCAGAAAATGTAATGAATGCATCACAGCAGACGTTGATAACTGCGGTGACTGAGCTGGAAGATGGCAAGTTGGTGTCCATACTGGATGTGGAACAGATTCTAGCCAGCGTTGTCGGTGAGACCCGGGTTCCTGATATTCCCCAAGCTCAGCTCGAACAAGATCAGTATGTTTTCTTTGTGGACGACTCTGTCGTTGCCAGGAAAGAAATTTCCAGCGTAATGGACAAAATGGGTCTTAAGTACCACCAAGCTAATAACGGCAAGGAAGCATGGGATAAGCTCCAGGTTCTGGCTAATCGGACGTGGTCTGACTCTGAAAGCCTTCACGACAATCTGAAGTTGATTCTGGTGGATGCTGAGATGCCTGAGATGGATGGTTACGTTTTGACCAAACTGATCAAGTCAGATGCAAGATTTAATGGCATACCGGTTGTAATGCATTCCTCCTTGTCGTCAAATGCCAACCGTGCGATGGGGGCTAGCGTAGGCGTTGATGCCTATGTGGCAAAATTTGACCCCGCAGTGCTTGCAGATACGATGATTCCGTTTCTGCAGCGATAAGAAGCAATGAATTGATAAATATATTTGGTCAGGACTACGCCAATGGCAGATAAAAATCTTCGGTTTCTGGTCGTGGATGACTTTTCGACCATGAGACGGATTGTGCGCAACTTGTTGAAAGAGCTTGGCTTCACCAATGTTGATGAAGCTGAGGATGGTCAGGTTGCATTGCATAAGCTGAAGACACAGCACTTTGACTTTGTTGTGTCTGACTGGAATATGCCGAATATGACCGGTATCGAGTTGCTACGAGCAGTTCGGGCAGATGGTCAAATAAAGCATTTGCCTTTTCTGATGATTACTGCAGAAGCGAAGAGAGAAAATATTATTGAAGCTGCGACTGCAGGTGCGAACGGCTACATTGTCAAACCATTTACTGCTGCAACGCTAGAAGAAAAAATGGGGAAGATTTTTCAGAATCTGAATCTTAATAAGTAAATAGCGATTGTAAATCACAGGGAGGGATAGTCGTGCCAGATCACGTACTTGAAAGTGGCGATTCTCCAGAGTTGGAAGACCTTTTTGACAGTATTGCCCGTCAACAAGCATCCGTATCAAATGTTGAGGGTGCTGGCAGTTCCATTGAAGGGTTTCCGGTACCAAGCCCAGAAAAAGCGCTTGCCATGTATGCGCAGATTGGGCAGATGACAAGAAAACTGCATGATGCGCTTCGCGAGCTTGGGTATGACAAGTCGCTCGAGAAGGTTGCGGATGCAATCCCTGATGCTAAAGACAGACTGAGCTATATCGCAACGCTGACAGCAAATGCTGCAGAGCGTGTTCTGAATGCAACTGATATTGCTAAGCCGCTTCAGGATGAGGTGCAGGCAAAATCATCCGAACTGTCTGCAAGATGGAGTTTGGCATTTGCAAACAAGCTATCTACTGTCGAATTCAAGCAGCTTGCCGAAGAAACCAGGTCTTTCCTTGATACAGCCAAGGCCAGTACGGCAGCGACGAATGCGCAGTTGATGGAAATCGTGATGGCGCAGGATTTTCAGGATTTGACTGGGCAAGTCATCAAGAAAGTAATGGAGATGGTCAAAACACTGGAAAGCGAATTGCTGACGGTGTTGATTGAGTATTTGCCTGCGGAGCGCAAAGGCGATATCAAACCTGATCTTCTTCAAGGACCTGTTGTTAATCCGGACGGCCGCTCTGATGTGGTGACGAATCAGCAACAAGTGGATGATTTGCTAGAGAGCTTGGGCTTTTAAGCTGTCGTTATTTCAGCCCATAGGCCGATGAGAATGAGGAAGTCGAAATGAGTGACTTTGCTGGAATGGAAGATCTGATGCAGGACTTCCTTATGGAGTCCACGGAGCTGCTGTCTGATGTTGATAACAAGCTTGTCGAGCTTGAAAAACGTCCTAATGACAAAGCACTGCTGAATGATATTTTCCGAGGCTTTCACACCATCAAGGGTGGTGCTGGCTTTCTGAATGTCACTTCGATGGTAACCATTTGTCATCGCACGGAAAATCTTTTTGACAAACTGCGCAATGGCGAATTGCCACTGTCTTCTGAACTGATGGACGTCATCCTGGACGCAACAGGTGTTGTGCGCGATATGTTCACAACTTTGTCTCAAGGGCTATCGCCGGCAGCGCCAGATCAAGGTTTACTTGATGCATTGGATAATGCCTTGGCCGGGAATCTGGGAGCAGTTTCGGCAGCACCTGCTATTGAGGCGGTAAAACCAGTCCAGGCACCGACAGCTGCTCAGACTAATGCCAATGATTCTTCTGGACCTGATTGGGAATTGCTACATTCGGCTGTGAACGGAACTGCTGGCTCCACCCAGTCTGAAAGGGTGGAGAAGCTTAGTCAGCATGAGGCGGTACCTGAGGCTATGTCTGCACCGACTCCTGCGCCTGCCACACCTGCGCCAGTCCCAGCTGTTGCGAAGAATCAGCCGAAACCGCCTGCGAACAAACCGACACCAAGCCAGGCTGTCGCCAGCGCGCCGCAAGAAAATACCATCCGTATCGATACGGTCCGACTTGACCAGGTATTGAATCTGTCCGGTGAAATTGGCCTGACCAAAAACCGGCTCACTACGCTGCGTACCGAGATTCTGCAGGGGAACATGGAGACTCATACCCTGCGCTCTCTTGATGAAGCAATCAGTCAGCTGGATTTGCTGGTCGGTGATTTGCAGAATGCGGTGATGAAGACCCGCATGCAGCCGATTGGTCGCTTGTTCCAGAAGTATCCACGTCTGGCGCGTGATTTGGCTCGTCAGTTGGGTAAAGAGGTTGAGCTGGTTATTACCGGTGAAGAAACCGAGCTGGACAAGACCATGATCGAGGATTTGAACGATCCGCTGGTTCACTTGGTGCGCAATGCTGTCGATCATGGTGTTGAATCGCCGGAAGAGCGCGTTAGCGTCGGTAAAAAGCCGCAGTCAGTTGTGCAGTTGTCGGCAGAGCAGGTCGGTGATCATATCGTCATCGAAATTGCCGATGATGGTAAGGGAATGAATCCTGAATCCCTGCGTCGCAAGGCGATCGAAAAGGGATTGATTGATGCAGAAACGGCAAATGGCCTGGATGAGAAGCAGTGTCTGCAGTTGATTTTCTTGCCAGGGTTCTCGACTAAAGACCAGATTTCGAATGTGTCGGGTCGTGGCGTCGGCATGGATGTGGTTCGTACCAATATTCAGAAGCTGAATGGCCGTATCGACATTAATTCGATTCAAGGTGAAGGCACCCGGATCAGTATTTCCTTGCCACTGACCTTGGCCATCTTGCCTGTACTGGTTGTTCGAGCTTGTAACCAGCCATTTGCGGTTCCTTTGGCGATGGTTCGTGAAATCATTCCGATTGATGTCAGTGCAATTCAGGAGGTTTCTGGTCGGCCGACTATCGTTGTCCGTGATGAGATTCTGCCTTTGCGCACACTTTCAGGCTTGTTGAACTGGGAGCCTACGCAGAAGCCTCAGTTTGGTGTGCTGATGCAGTCTGCAGAAAAGTCTTTCATCCTTGCGGTTGACTCGTTTGTTGGCAGGGATGATGTCGTGATCAAGCCACTGCAAAATATCAGGCCTAAAGGCGTTGCTGGTGCGACCTTGTCTGGAGATGGTTCGGTGGTGCTGGTGCTGGATATGGAAGATTTGCTTTCGGGCCAGGGGGATGTGGTGAACAATGCTCAGATTACACGCAGTGCCGATCATTTCACTTACTGAGCAAGATATTAAATGACTGTTTGTGCTTTTTTAGGGCGACAGCCTGTATTGAACCGGAATCAGCAGCTCATAGGATATGAGCTGCTTTTTCGTCAGAATGAATCCTCTACAGAAATCGGTAGTCATGCCGAGCTGGATGCTGATACCGAAGTACTGGTCAATACCCTGAATCATATGGGTACTGGTTGGCTGGTCGGAAACAAGCTGGCATTTATCAATGTCGGAGAGTCCATGATCAGCAGTGATTTTCTTGAGCTGCTGCCGCCCAGAAGAGTGGTGCTGGAACTTGCACCAAACCTGAATCCAAGCAACGAGTTGCTGTCGAGAATCCGGCATTTGCGTTCATTGGGCTTTGGCCTTGCGCTGGATGGTTTCAGTTTTGACTCACCCTCATGTGCTTTTCTTGACCTTGCTAGCTACGTGAAGCTGGATGTTCAGGCAATGGAGAGCGCCGCATTCCAGGCGTTGGCAGTACGTTTGCGCAGCTATCCGGTTATTCGCATTGCCGAGCGTGTCGAAACATACGAGCAATTTCATTTGTCTCGGGATTTAGGACTGGATGGTTATCAGGGTTACTATTTTGCCCGCCCTGAGACCCTGTCTGCCAAGGTTATTCACCCAGCCTTTACCAATACGCTGAAGTTACTGAATCTGCTACGGCAAGATGCGCCTTTGCGTGATGTCGAGGCTGTGTTGAAGCTTGATGTAGCGATGACATTCAAGTTGCTACGCTACGTCAACTCTGCAGCCGCTGGGCTTAATACGACTATCAGTTCGTTTTCTCATGCCTTGACGGTGCTGGGTTACAAGCGACTTTATCGCTGGTTGACTCTCTTGCTGGTTACCAGCTCCGAGTCGGGCCTGATGTCTCCTGCCTTGCAGAAAACGGCAGTAACGCGCGCGCGCCTGATGGAGCTGTTGGCGCAGAGTGTTGCCGATGGTGAGGCTGCTGACAGCTATTTCATTACCGGCATGTTCTCCTTGCTGGATGCTATTTTTGATATGCCGATGGAAATGGCACTTGCCCATCTGAATCTGCCGGATGATGTCTGTGCCGCGCTGGTCAGCAAGGATGGTCGCTTGGGAAGTGTGCTGCAATTGGTCTTGGCAATCGAGCAAGAGCAAGCAGATATATCCACACTGGCGTTCAAGGTTGGTGTCAGCGCCGAGCAGCTTAACCTGATACAGACAGAAGCCTTGGCTTGGGTAGAAGAACTGGGCTTGTAAAAATACGGAAAATCAAATGAATATTCTGGCGCTGGATACATCAAACGCCTACCTGTCGGTCGCCTGCAATGTCGGCGACCGTTTTTATTCCAGAAATCAAAGGGTAGACCACGGTCACTCTGATGAATTGCTGCCACTTATCCAGGTGCTATTGCTCGAAGCAGGTATCAGTCTGTCCCAGCTTGATGCGATTGCTTATGGCCAAGGGCCGGGCGCTTTTACCGGCCTGCGTATTGCTTGTGGTGTGGCCCAAGGACTGGCTTTGTCGCATGAGCTACCCCTGCTGCCGGTGATTACACTGGATGCAGTTGCCTTCGCGGCGGGACAGCCGCAGTTACTGGTAGCGCTTGATGCCAGAATGGGAGAGTTCTACTGCGCCCACTACCAGCGTGGCAAGCGAGTGGGCGAGATCAGCTTGTGCACTGGCGAGGCATTGGCGTTACCTGATGGCTGTGACGTACTTGTCAGTGATGCGCCGCAAATGCTGTCCCTGTCCATCGAGTGTCAGGTGCTGGAAGCTCGTCCTGATGCCGAAAGCTTTATCCGCATGGCTCATGCCGGATTGCTGACTGCGGTGCCGCCCGAGCAAGCTGGCCTCGTCTATGTGCGCGACAAGGTGGCATTGACAGCTGCCGAGCAATTGGCACGCAAGGCATGAAGCTGGCCTTGCTGCAAGATGTGACCCTGGCGGATGAGCTGGCCCTGCTGGAAAGCGAAGTCACCGCATTTCCGTGGACAGCCGGTATGTATCGCTCGGCACTGGAGAGCGCGACCGTATCAATCTGGTATGGCGTACAGAGTGAAGCTATCAGCTGTGTGCTGGTGCTGGAGAGGGTGCTGGACGAGTTGACCATCCAGAACCTGTTTGTTGTCCGAGCCTTTCAGCGGCAAGGTCTGGCCACAAAGTGCCTGCAACAGTTGTGTGAGCAAAGCAAGGCCGCAGCCGACTGGCGCATCCTGCTCGAAGTACGGGCAAGCAATGAAGCGGCAATCAGGCTTTACCAACAAGCAGGATTCCAGCAGAGCGGTTTGCGCAAGGGCTATTATCGTGCCGAAAACGGCCGCGAGGATGCGATCCTGATGGAGTTTGTGCATGACTAGGCAAATGCTGCAGCTAAGCGAGTTGGGGTTGGCCCCTGTATGGCTACGCCGCAATGTCGACTGGCAGGCGATGAGCAATGTTGATGACGGCGGCCATCAGGAACTAACAGTGGCCGCATCACCCAGTCTTGCGGCCAACCTTGTTGCTGCAGAAGCTGGTGCAGTCAAAGCCGACTTTATCGCACCACAAGAAGTCGTGGCGTTACCTTCGAATCAGTCGGAGATCAACCGGCCGATGCGTGCATTTTCCAGCTGGGAAGCCTTGCAGCACGAAGTCAGTGTCTGTCGGCAGTGCAAGTTGTGCGAGACCCGTACACAAACCGTATTCGGCAAGGGTAATCGTGCTTCTCGACTGCTGTTGATTGGCGAAGCACCTGGCGCGGAAGAGGACAGGCAGGGCCTGCCTTTTGTCGGCAAGGCCGGGCAATTGCTGGATAATATGCTGCAAGCCATCGGCATGGATCTCGAATCCTGTTACATCGCCAATGTGCTCAAGTGCCGCCCGCCGGGTAACCGTAATCCGGCCCCTGATGAAGTGCTGGCCTGCAGTGATTACCTGCAGGCGCAGATCGCGATGATCAAGCCGGATGTGATTCTGGCGCTGGGTCGTTTTGCTGCGCACAGCCTGTTGCAAAGTGAAGAGGCTATCGGCAGCCTGCGCCGCCGCCAGCATGACTATCAGGGCATTCCTCTGCACGTGACCTTCCATCCGGCCTATCTCTTGCGTAGCCCGAACGAAAAAGCCAAGGCCTGGCAAGACTTGCTTGCCGTCAAGAAAACCCTGCAGGCGGGCCATTAAGCCCGTCTCGCCCCTGTGGAGCAAAATAATCAATGTGGTTTCGCCAGCTGACTTTCTATCGCCTGCCTGATAACAACCTGCCCGATATCGACCGTCTGAACGATGCCTTGCACAAGAGGCCATTCAATCGCTGCAGTGGCCTCGAATGGTTCAGTGAAGGCTGGGTCGCCCCTGCCGGCCATCTGGATCAGCCGGTTTTCTCGCAACAAGGCAAGGTGCTGTTCAGCATGCGCCGCGAAGACAAGGTATTGCCATCCGGCGTGATTCGCGATCAGCTGGACGGCAAGATCAGCGAGATCGAGCAGCAGGAGCTGCGCAAGGTTGGCCGCAAGGAAAAACTGGCGCTCAAGGAGCAGATTACCGACGATCTGCTGCCGCGCGCCTTTACCCGCTCTTCGCGCACCAATGCCTATCTGGATCTGACAGGGCAGTGGCTGGTAGTGGATAGCGGTACCGCCTCACGCAGCGAGAGCCTGCTGACTGCCCTGCGTGAAGCCCTGCCACCGTTCCCGGCCAGTCTGCCTCGCACCCAGTTGTCGCCAACCGTGGTGATGACCGACTGGTTGGCCGCCGGCGAAGCCAATGGCGTATTCGAGCTGGATGCCGATTGCGAGCTGAAGGAAAGCGGCGATAACGGCGCAGTGATTCGCTGCACGCGCATGGACCTGACCGCCGACGAGCTGCGCCAGCATATCGCCGCTGGCCGTCAGGTGACGCGCCTGGGCCTGATCTGGCGCGAGCGTATCCGCTTTACCCTGACCGATACCTTGCAGCTCAAGCGTCTGCAGTTTCTGGATGTGTTGCAGGAGGAAGCCAGTCAGGCCGGTGATGATATGGCCAGTCTGTTCGAGGCGACATTCCTGTTGATGAGCGAGGAGCTGGGCCAGCTGCTGGCTGATCTGGTTGAGGCTCTGGGAGGCTTGCAGGAAGAGGGTGCTGCGACTGCTGCGCCGCTGCCCTCGCCAACTGTGCAGCCGGCTGGTGCAGTCCCCGCAAGCGGGCCTGCCGAATCAGGCGATACGCCGCCCTGGGAATAAACCCGAGCAGGCGCATGAAAAAAGCCGTCCATGGTCATGGACGGCTTTTTTACGTGCGATGAAAATTGCTTAACTATCCAGCCACAAAGACATCTGCAGCGTGTCGTGAAAGCGGCCGTCACGGAAGCCATGGCCTTTTAGCAGCGCCTCCTGCTCGAAACCAAACTTGCGATACAGCGCGATAGCCGGTGCATTGTCGGCGTAGACATGCAGCTCGACACGGCGGTACGGGTGCCAGTGGCGCAGTTCGTCCAGCAGAGCCTTCATCAGCGCGCTACCAATGCCATGCCCTTGCCACGCCGGGTTGATGGTGATGCCGATGCTGACGTTATGCGCCAGGCGCGGGTTGGCCGCAGTCTGGAAGGCGCTACAGGAGCCGATCAGCTCGCCGCTTTCGTGCTCGGCAATAATCAGCGTGCGATCTCCTTTGGCGACTTCTGCCAGTCGCTTTTCCCAGATAGCCGTGCTTGGGTAGGGCAGTTGCAGCGTGTTGCCGTAGCAGCTTTCATACGCCATGTTGGCCGCAAAACCGGCCGCGTCTTCCGGCTCGGCGCTGCGCAGCCGGTATTCGCCGGCAGGGCGAGGTGATTTGCTTGTTGGTTTGGCGGCAGGCTCATCCAGCGCGTTATGCGCGAGCTCGCCAGCGGCAAAGCGTAGCCGTGCCATGCGCATGGTATCGACATGGCGGCCGAACTGTAAGGCATCGCGGCGGGCAATACCTTCTTGCACAAAGCCGAACTTTTCATACAGCGCCTGGGCGTGGAGATTGTCAGTCATGACGCCCAGCTCGATGCGCTTGAGTCCCAGCCAGTTGTCGGCCAGATCCAGTACCGCCTTCATCAATGCGCTACCCACGCCTTTGCCTTGCCAGTCATCACGAATCAGCATGAACAAATCGGCGCTGTGGCGCAGGCGTGGACGGGTGTTGACGATCAGGCCGGCATTGCCGATCACCTCGCCTTGCGGGCTGATGGCGACCAGCGAATGGATATTGTCGGGTGTGCTGGCAAGACGCTGCCGGGTTTCGGCACGCGCCTTGAACGGGCGTTGCAGCGTATTGGGCACCACGCCGGGGCTGGTGAGAATGCGGTGCAAGGCATCGGCATCGGCCGGGGTGGCGCGGCGGATGGGATATGACATGGTCTGTCCTTTCGAGTTGATGGGCCGCTGCAGGGTAGGCAGCACCCGAATCAACAGAATGGCATATCAATATGCTGCTTTGCAATATGCATGGCAATAAATTTGGCGCGATGGGGTCGTGTGAGGGAGAGAGCCATGATTGCGCCATCATGGCTGGCAGATCGTGCTCATGCCTTGCCCGGATAGACTCGCGGGCAAGGCATCAGGGTTTGGCTGAGCTCAGTGGCGGCGCGGCTGACTGGCGCGGTCCACCAGTACCATCAGATGCTGGTAGGGAATGCCGCCGTGTTCCGACAGGCCGATTTCGCAAGTCGCACTGGTGGAGAAACCGCTACCGCAGTCGCGTACCTGCTCGCGCAGACCGGTGAGGGCGCTTTCGTTCAGCTCCGGGTGCGAAAAGCCCTTGTCGCCGGCAAAGCCGCAGCAGGTGATGCCCTTCGGTTCCAGCACTTGCGTCGCGCAGCGACGTGCCAGCGCGTTGAGCATGCCGGCCTGTCCCTTCTTGCGCATGCTGCACACCACATGCAGCGCCACCTGTTCGTCTTGCGGGGTGAAGTGCAGATGTTCGGCAGCGACTTCGTGCACAAAGCTGGTGACGTCCATCACCTGCAGGCGCGGGTCATTGATGCCATCAAGAATGGCCGCGGTGCAGACGCCATTGTCGATGATCACCGGCAGGCGGCCATTGTCGCTGACGGCCAGTAGTGCGGCTTCCAGCTCGCTCACTTTTTTGTCGGCAGCGTCCTGCGCACCTTTGGACTTGAACGGCGTGCCGCAGCACAGATTGGCGAGGCCGTCCGGGTAGACAATGCCGTAGCCGGCTTTGCCCAGCACCGAGGCCACCACTTCGTTCAGCGGGCGCTGGTCTGGCATGTGGCGCGACGGTACGAAGGTGCGGGTGAGGCAGGATGGCAGGTACACCACTTGGCGCGGGCTGTGCGCGTTGACGCCCAGCGTTTTCATCTTGCCGGCGGCACGCGGGAAGTAGCGGTTCCAGCGCGGAATCTTGCGGCCAACTACCTTGCGTAGCACACGCATCACGCCGCCGGTGGCGCCGTCGCCAGCTACCGCGTGTACCAGGTCCAATGCTTTCAGCCCCAGCTTGGCACCCGTGGTGGCGGTGGCAAAGTTGTCAGCCAGCGTGTTGGCCGCAGCCCAGCCGACATCGCTGAGGCTGGCCTGGCGGATCAGGCTGGTGAGGCTGCCGGTATTGATGCCGACCGGACAGGCGGTTTCGCACAGGCCACAGGTGGTGCAGGTCTCGTCGCCGGCGTACTGGTAGGCGGCGCGAATCTCGCCCAAGCGTTGACTGTCGCCTTGTTTTTCCAGCAGCGCCATTTCACGGTTGGCCACGATGCGCTGGCGCGGGGTGAGGGTAATGGCGCGGCTGGGGCACATTACTTCGCAGAAGCCGCACTCGATGCACTTGTCGATCAGCGGGTTGGCCGCAGGGATCGGTTTGAGATCACGCACGTGCAGCAGTTTGTCGTGGGTGATGATCACATCCGGGTTCAGAATGCCTTGCGGGTCGAACAGCGCCTTGATTTCCTGCATCAGGCGATAGGCGGCCGGGCCCCATTCCATTTCCACGAACGGTGCCATATTGCGGCCGGTACCGTGTTCTGCCTTCAGCGCGCCTTCGTACTCCACTGCCACCAGCTGGCACACCGCCTCGATAAACGCCTCGTAGCGGGCGATCTCGGCCGGGCCGCTGAAGTTGGGGGTAAATACAAAGTGCAGATTGCCTTCCAGCGCGTGCCCGAAAATGATGGCCTCGTCGTAATGGAACTGGCGGAACAGCGCCTGCAGCTTCAGCGTGCCCTCGGCCAGATGCTCGATGGGGAAGGCGACGTCTTCGATGATCACCGTAGTTTCGGCGGCGCGCATCGCCCCCACGCTGGGGAACATGCCTTTGCGGATGTTCCAGTACTGGGTGTATTCGGCCACATCGCTGGTAAAGCGGATGCCGGTTTCGGTGGCGATATGGCCAATAAAGCCTTCGATGGCCGCCACGTTGGCCGCAATGGCGTCCGGGCTCTCGGCGCGGGTTTCGATCAGGATGGCAGCAGCGTCCGGCCCCAGCGTCTTGATGAAGTCCGGCACGCCGGCCTTGTTCTCGACCGACTTCAGGCTGGCGCGGTCCAGCAGCTCGGCCGACGACACCACGTCCTTGTGCTGCGCCAGAATCTGGATGGCGTCGCAGGCGGCCTTGATGTCGGGGTAGAACACTAGGCTTGATGCCTTGTGCGGGTGCTCTACCACGGTTTGGTAAGTCACCTCGGACACAAAAGCCAGTGTGCCTTCGCTACCGACGATCAGGTGCGCCAGCATGTCCACCGGGTCGGCAAAATCCAGCAGCGCATTCAGGCTGTAGCCGGTGGTGTTCTTCATCTTGTACTTGCGGCGGATGCGCGCGGCCAGGGTGTCGTCGGCCAGTACCCGCGCCCGCAGTGCTGCCAGCTGCGCCAACAGGCCGGCGTGGCTCGCGCGGAAGGCGGCAACGTTGGCCGCATCCGCAGTATCCAGCACAGTGCCGTCAGCCAGTACCATGCGCAGCGATTTCAGCGTCTGGTAGGTGTTTTCGGCTGTGCCGCAACACATGCCGCTGGAGTTGTTATTGACGATGCCGCCTATCATCGCCGAGTTGATGGTAGCCGGGTCCGGGCCGATTTTGCGGCCGAAGGGCAGCAACGCGGCGTTAGCCTCGGCACCGATTACACCGGGTTGCAAGCGGATGGCCAGGCCATTGTCCAGTACCTGCAGTTTTTTCCAGCCGTGGCTGGCCACCACCAGAATCGAATCGCTGACTGCCTGGCCGGACAGCGAGGTGCCGGCGGCGCGGAAGGTGACCGGCAGCTGCAAGCTGGCTGCCTCGCGCAGGATGGTGCGCACTTCGTCTTCGTTTTCGGTCTTGATGACGATCTTGGGTGTCAGCCTGTAACAGGAGGCGTCGGTGCCGTAGGCGAGGGTGGACAGCGGGTCGCTAAAGACGCGCCGCGACGGCATGCTTTGCAGGATACGTTGCTGGAATTCGCGATAGTTGCCTTGCAGCATGGCTGGACTCTCCGTCGGCGCGTTTTTATGAGGGGATGATTCATCTTGCCATAATTGTCACGCTTTCCCAGCTGGGGTTTGCCCTTGTTTATGTCATGCGTTTATGCTGTTTGCTGGATCAAGCGGGAGAGACCCATGTTGATGAACAAGGATCAGGCCACTTTGCTGGTGGTGGATATTCAGCAAAAGCTGTTGCCAGCTGTGCAGGATGCAGAGGGTATGTTGGCGCGCTGTCGCTGGCTGCTGGGCGTGGCGCGGGATGTCGGTTTGCCGGTGGTGTTTTCCGAGCAGTATCCGCAAGGGTTGGGCGGGACTGTTGCGCCTTTGCTGGCGGAGGTGCCTCAGGCCGAGGTGGTCGAAAAGCTGCATTTTTCTTGTGTGGCGGCTGATTGCCTGCCGCCCTCGCTGTTGGCGAGGCCGCAAGTGATTGTCTGCGGCATGGAGGCCCACGTTTGCGTGATGCAGACCGTGCTCGAGCTGCTGCAGGCGGGCAAGCAGGTATTCGTGGTAAGCGATGCGGTTTCCAGTCGCAGTGCACAAGATATGGCGGCCGGCCTGCAACGCATGCGCGATGCCGGTGCCGTGCTGGTGACGCGCGAGATGGTGTTGTTTGAATGCTTGCGGGTGTCGGGGACAGATTTGTTCCGCCAGATGAGCAAGCGCTATCTGGTCGGCGCGCAGCCCTGAGTCGTTTGCATCTGGCCCTAGCTGTAAAAGGAAAAGGTTGGCCGCATGGCGGCCAACCTTTCCTGTCGAGATGACGGCTGAGCCGTTCTGGTTCTCCCTCTATCAAACTTGTCCCGGTCGTCTGCGCGCCCTGGTCTATTCGAAAAAAGAAGCCCCGAATTGGAGCATTGCACCAATTCGGGATGCTTTGCTGCACCATCTTTGTGCAAAATCCTCACCGGGATGATCCGGAAATCGATCTGACAGCCGGATTGGTGAAGTACAACACCTGTCGCTCCTAAGAGCCACAGAGATGTTAGCAAATATTGTGCCAAATATTGCTGGCAATAAAAAAGGCTGCCATGAAGGTAGCAGCCTTTTTTGACGCGGGGTGGTTTGTGCGCTTTACAGTGTCTTGAACGCAATGCGATAGCGTTGCTGATCCAGTTCGATATCCATCAGCCACGACTGGCTACCGGTGACACAAACAGGCAAGGTTACGCGCGCTTGCCAGCCAGCGTTGGCCGCAACAAAACGGTAGCGGTTAAAACCCATGTCCATATCGGCCATGCTGAATTCGGCCGATGGTGGCTGGTCAGCCTTGTCGATCAGGATGTTGAACGGCTGGCTATGGCGAGGTGCGCTATCGACACGCAAGATGCTGCCATTGGGCAGTTGGCAACCTTGTTGCAGATTGTCGCAGCTGACTTGCATCGGGCCGGATTGGGCTGGCTGTTGATGCAGATACCAGTAGATCATGCCGCCTTTTAGTGCAGCAAAACCCAGCAGTGCACAGGCCAGCAACACTAGTTGGCCGCGGTTGAGTTTTTCCAGCCACTTCATTGCCAGGCCCCCCGCATCAGCGCGATACCGTGTGCACCGCTTGCACGCGCTTGCGCAAGGTCGTTCATTTGCAGGCCGCCAATGGCAAACACCGGCAAGGGCGTGTCCTTGGCCAGCATGGCGGCAAAGCCATCCCAGCCCAGCGGTGCTTGACCGGGGTGGCTGGCAGTGGCGTTGACATGGCCGAGCAGGGCGTAATCCAGCCCGAGTTCGGCGGCGCGGACCAGTTCATGCGCTTGGTGGCAGGATGCGCCAACCCAGGCGAAATGCACCGGGCGACCGTCTAGTGCGGCCAACCTTTGGGCGCTCAGATGCAGGCCATCGACCGGCCAGCCTTTCACCCAGTCAGGCTCTGCATTGACAAGCAGCTTGCCGCCTTTGGGGTGGACGATGTCGGAGAGTGCACCGATGAGGGCCGCCAGCTGCTCGCGATCCATTTGCGGTTCGCGCACGATTACCCAGCCGGGCTTGTCGCTGGCGGCCAGTTTATCCAGGATGGTACCGCGGCCAACTTCGCTGCTGCAGCTCAGTTGCAGCACGTCGGGTAATTGCAGCGAGCGCAGGATGGGGCCGTTGGCCGGCAGCATGGGTTGGACATCGGTGTGGCCGGGCTGTTGCCAGGCAAACTCCTGGCCTTCGTGTGGGGCTGGTGTGCCTTGCCAGTCCCAGATGCGGAAAAAGCGCAGGTGTACCGATGCATGCTCGTAATGATGCACGCGGGTCAGCCATGGCGTGGCATGCAGGACATCAATGCCCATTTCTTCGTGGAACTCACGGCGCAGGGCCTGTTGAGGGGTTTCGCCGGCCTCGACCTTGCCACCGGGAAACTCCCAGTAGCCGGGGTAGGGCTTGCCTTCGGGGCGGCTGCCCAGCATGAAGCTGCCGTCAGCGCGCATCAGCGCACCGGCAACAACCGAAACGATTTTGTGCTCGTTTGCCATATGACTCATTCAATAGCAATGGTGATGCTGAAAAGACAAAACGCCGCCGCTGAAGTGCAGCGGCGGCGTGAAAAAAACGGCAGATTACTTGGCGCCCTTGACGTGCTGTTCCAGCTCGCTGAAGGTCGGGCGCTCGGTCGAGTACAGCACCTTGCGGCCGAATTCGATGGCCGACTGCGGCGCATAACCTTGCAGGCTGGCCAGCAGGGTAGTCTTGATGCACTGGTATTCCTTGGTGCTGTCATCGACTTTCTGCGCCATCAGCGTGCCCAGCGGGGCCACGATACCGTAGGCCAGCAAAATACCGAGGAAGGTACCCACCAGCGCACTACCGATCATGCCGCCTAGTACCGCAGGCGGCTGGCCTACCGAGCCCATGGTGTTCACTACACCGAGTACCGCCGCCACGATACCGAAGGCCGGCAGGGCATCGCCAAGACGGGTGATCGCTTCGCCCGGCGCGGCGGCCTCGTGGTGATGGGTCTCGATTTCGATGTCCATCAGGTTTTCAATTTCAAAGGCATTGAGGTTGCCCGACACCATGATGCGCAGGTAGTCGGTCATGAATTCGGTGACGTGGTGATCGTGCGAAATATTCGGATACTTGCTGAACAGCGCGCTGTTGTGCGGGTCTTCGACGTCGTTCTCGATCGACATCAGGCCTTCCTTGCGGATCTTGACGAGGATCTCGTACAGCAGCGACAACAGCTCCATATAGCGCGCCTTGGTATAGGGCGAGCCCTTGAACAGCGTGGGCAGCGCGGCCTTGACGCCTTTGATGACCTTGCCCTGATTGCTGACAATGAATGCACCGATGGCGCCACCCAGAATCGCCATCATTTCTGTTGGCAGTGCATGAATGATTACCATCATGTCACCGCCGTGAATGATGTAGGCGCCAAAAATACAGCCGATGGCTACCGCATAACCAATGAGTACATTCATAAGCGAAGCTTTCCGTTTTTCTTCGGATTATTAATGTTTGCTGTCAATCATTAAGTAATGACAGTGTTAACAGCTGATAATTTGACATCATAGGGCATTTTGTCTGGTGCAGGAATTTTTGCTGCCTCTCTCAAGTGGCAGGTTTTAATAAATTTGCCCGCAAAATCAGTCGTGCAAATGTCTTTCGGATTCATCGCGGCCGGCCCAGTCGCAGGCAAATTGCCAGGCGGTGCGGCCGGAGCGGCTGCCACGCAGCTGGCTCCACAGCAGGGCTGCACGTTCCGCGACCTCATCAAAAGGTAGGCCGAAATGCGCAAGCCAGCCTTGCGCCGCATCCAGATAGGCCTGCTGGTCAAACGGGTAGAACGATAGCCACAGGCCGAAACGATCTGACAGCGAGACTTTTTCCTCGGTGGTTTCACCGGGGTGGATCTCGCCATCACGCACCCAGCCTTCGCGGTTTTCGCTGCTTTTTTCCGGCATCAGGTGGCGACGGTTGGAGGTGGCGTAGACCAGCAGGTTGGCCGCACGCTGTGCGAGGCCTCCGTCCAGCGCCGATTTCAGCGCCTTGTAGCTGTCTTCGCCTTCCTCGAATGACAGATCATCGCAGAACAGGATGAAGCGTTCATGGCGCTTGGCAATCAGGCTGACAATCTGGTCCAGATCCGGCAGGTGTTGTTTGTCGACCTCGATCACGCGCAGGCCCTGGCCGGCATAAGTTGCCAGCAGCGCCTTGATCAGCGAGGACTTGCCGGTGCCGCGCGAGCCGGTCAGCAGCACATTATTGGCGGGTTTGCCGGCCAGAAACTGTTCGGTATTGCGGATCACCAGTTTTTTCTGGCGCGCGATGCCGGTCAGCTCGTCGAGTTTCACGCTGTGCGGCGCATGGATGGCTTCCAGCCAGCCGCTGATGCCGGCGCGCCGCCAGCGAAAGGCCGGTGCCTGCCAGTCTGGCTCGGGTATGGCCGGTGGCAGCAGTGGCTCGAGGCGTGACATCAGTGCTTCGGCGCGGGCAAGAAAGGCGTCGAGATTTTGCATGGCAGACTCCGGCAAGGGTTGGCCGCAAGGCCGGGATCAATCGCGCAGGGTGATCAGTGGCCAGCCACGGGCTTCGGCTTCGGCGCGCAACTTGTCGTCGGCATCGACCGCTACCGGATGGCTGACGATGGACAGCAGCGGCAGGTCATTGTGCGAGTCGCTGTAGAAGAAGGTTTGCGCATAGCTTTGCAGCGTTTCGCCGCGTGCGGCCAACCATTCGTTCAGGCGGGTGATCTTGCCTTGCTGGAAGCTAGGCGTGCCGCTTGGCTCGCCGGTGAAGTTGCCGTCGGGCGTGGTTTCGAGCTCGACCGCGATCAGGTGTTCTACACCCAGTTCGGTGGCAATCGGGCCGGTAATGAAACGGTTGGTGGCGGTGATGATCATCACCACATCGCCTTGTGCCTGATGCGCCGCCAGCAGATTGCGCGCTTTTTGCGGAATGATGGGCTTGATGTGCTGTTGCATGAACTCGGCATGCAGGCTGTCCAGCTGCTGGCGCGGCAGGCGGCTCAGTGGCTCGGCGGCAAAGCGCACGTATTCAAGAATGTCGAGAGTGCCGGCCTTGTACTGCTCGTAAAAGTAGTCATTGCGCTGGTCGCAATAGGCTTGGTCCACCACGCCATGTTTGATCAGGAAGGCATTCCACTGGTAATCGGAGTCGCCAATCAGCAAGGTATTGTCCAGGTCAAACAGGGCTAGATTCATCATTCAGCTTTCGTCAGGGGCAGTATGGAGTACGTTCTTGACCAGCGGCACGGTAATCGGCCGGCGCAAGGCCAGCGAGTAGCGATCCAGCATGTCGAGCATGGCGATCAGGCTGGAAAGGTCGCGCCGCCAGTGGGTAAGCAGGTAGCGGAAAACATCATCGCCGATGGAGAGCTGGCGTTCGGCGGCGTGCTGGCGCAGTGCGGCCAACTTGTCGTCATCAGACAGTGCCTTGACCTCGAACACCAGGCCCCAGCCGAGGCGGGTGCGGAGGTCATCGCGCACTTGTGCCAACATCGGTGGCTGGCGACCGGCCATCAGCAGGCGGCCTTCGCCGCTTTCCTTCAGCGAGTTGTAGATGGAAAACAACATGATCTGGTCGTCCGGCGCGAGTTCGTCAACATGGTCGACGGCAATGAAGCTGGCCTCGCGGGCGAAGTCGGGCAGGTGGTCGATCTTGCCATCCAGATAGATGGAGGCGCGGCCCAGCATTTCGGCGTGGGCAATCCATGCCTGCAGCAGATGGGTTTTGCCGCAGCCGGGCTCGCCCCACAGATAAATAAAGCGTTCGCCTTGCTCGTCATTCAGCGCCGCGGTGATTTCGCGGTTGTGACGCGCCAGGAAATTGTCGAAGCCCGGGTGCGGTGTCGGGCTGAGGTCTAGTACGAGCTGGTCCAAAACGGGATGCGGTCAAATGGGTTCAGGGGTCGATTTTACGCTGATAAAAGCTGCTATTGAAATATCGCGTGACGAGATGGCGGGCAATTACCAGCGTGATGGCGGCCAGCGGCAGCGCCAGCAGTACGCCGACAAAGCCCATCAGTTCGCCAAAAGCCATCAGCGAGAATATCACGGCAACCGGTGACAGGCCGATACGTTCGCCAACCAGATAGGGCGTAATCAGGAAACTTTCCAGCATCTGGCCGATGAAGAACACGCCCCAGACCAGCAGGATGCCGGTAAAACTGTCGAATTGCAGAATCGCGGCCAAGGTGGCCAGCAGCAGGCCGATGAAGGCGCCGACATAAGGAATGAAAACCAGCAGGCCGGCGATGATGCCGATGGCGAGGCCGGAATGCAGGCCGACCAGCGCAAGGCCGCCGCCGTAAATCATGGCCATCAGCAGCATCACCGACAATTGGCCGCGCAGGAACTGGCCGAGCATTTCGTCCAGCTCGCGCGCAATCATCGCCACTTCGTCATACCAGCGCCGCGGCACCAGCGTGCCGACTTTCTCGACCATGGTGTCCCAGTCGTGCAGGAAGTAGAACAGCAGCACCGGCAGCAGCGAGATATTGGCAATGACGGTCAGCAACAGCGCGCCGCTCTGGCTGATTTGCGGCGCGTAGCGTGACAGCAGCTGGCGCAGATTGCCGGCATTGTTATGCAGGGTTTCGCGCCAGCTTTGCAGATCAATATTGAGCTGGATACCCAAGGTGCTGTTGAGCCAGGGCAGCAGACGATGCTGCAAGGTGTCGATCAGCGCCGGCAGGCGCTCGGCCATGGCCTGGCCCTGGGTGACCAGCATCGGTACCACGATCAGCAGCAGCGTGGCTATCATCAGGGTGCCGCCCAGCATGACGACGGACAGCGCGGTAATGCGGCGCAGACCGTGGGTTTCGAGCTTGTCGACCAGCGGGTCAAGGATGTAGGCGAGTACGGCCGCCGTAATGAAAGGGGTGAGAACGGTGGAGAGTCGCCCGACCAGCCAGATGCTGCCAATCACGCCGAAAACGACGATGAGCCAAATAAGATAGTTCGAGCGGGAGCGTTCCATGATCTTTTCAGTTAAAATACAGCCGCTTCGGGTGAGGGTGCCTGGCACCCCGAGCTGTAAAGCGGCTACGTTAGCAGAAAGTCGGTCTGACTTGAATGGCAGGCCTGGTTTTTGATGACGATGGGCTGTGGCTCGTGCCTGACGGAATTAACCATTACGCCAAAACAGGATGTTGACAGGTGAAGCAGGGCCGCAAATCCGTACTGAGTCTTTGGCTGATCATGGCGCCGCTGGCTGTGCTGGCGGCGTTTGTCATTTATCCGCGCATGACACTCTGGCTGGCACAGGATACCTGCCTGGATCAGGGAGGTGGCTGGCATCACGAAGCAGGGTACTGCATTCGCGATCAGGCAGAGTGGCAGCGTTATCTGGCCGGCAAGGCCGCAGCAGGGCTACAACCATGAAAAACATCGTGATCCTGATTTCCGGGCGCGGTTCCAATATGCAGGCCATTGTCGAGGCCGGTGTGCCGGGCGCGAAGATCGCCGCGGTGATTGCCAACCGGCCGGATGCCGCAGGCCTCGCCTGGGCTGCCGAACGTGGCATTGCCACTGTGGCGCTAGATCACAAGCAGTTTGCCAGCCGTGAAGCTTTTGACGCGCAGCTGGCCACCGAAATCGATGCCTTTGCACCGGATCTGGTGGTGCTGGCCGGCTTCATGCGCATCCTGACGGCCGGTTTCACCAGCCGTTACGAGGGTCGCATGCTGAACATTCATCCTTCGCTGCTGCCGTCGTTTACCGGTCTGCATACCCACCAGCGAGCCATCGACATGGGCTGCAAGGTGGCTGGTTGTACTGTGCACTTCGTGACGGCCGAGCTTGATCACGGCCCTATCGTGGCGCAGGCGGTAGTACCGGTGCTGGATGATGACAGTGAGGCAACGTTGGCCGCACGCGTCTTGCGTCAGGAGCACCAGGTTTACCCGGCAGCCGTCCGTCGTTTTATCAGCGGCGAGCTGCAGTTGCGTGATGGCAAGGTAGTCGGCACCGACGCCGCGCTGGCTGAACAGGCCTTGCGCGTACTTTGAACCCGGGGATGTATGTGCTGCCGCGGCCGCTATTGTTTGCCATCCTGCTGTCACTAGGCTTGCATGCCTTCTTGCTGACACGTGATAGCTGGTTGCCGGCAGTTACCATGCCCGAGTTTGGTGATGCCGTGCTCGAAATGGTCATGCCGGCTGTCGAGACGCCCGCCGTCGAGGAAGTCCGACATGCCGATGCCCAGCAGCCCGCCAATGCGGCATTGCCTGAGCAGCTCACGCAGCCGAGCGAGCCTGCCGTGAAGGCGGTGGCATTGCCGCTTGTGCCGGCTGATACGGCTGACAAGTTGGTCGCTTCGGAAGCGTTGGCTGGCAGGCCGCAGACAGCCAGTAGCGCGCTTGCGGCCAACCTTGCAGCAACCGTGTTGCCTCAGGCCGAGGTTGCCAAGGCTGAAGTACTGGCCTCGGCGCCGACCGCTGCAACACCGCTGACAGATGAGCCGCCGGCTGACGCGACAGAGGCGCAGTTGCTGCTGGCCAGTCGTTTGCCGCAGCAGGCTCAGATTGACTATGCCTTGTTTGCTTACGGTACCCGGCTGGGTACTGGCCGCATGCTGTGGCAGCAGACGGCTGGCAAATATCGTCTGAGTGTGGAGTTGAGTCCGTTGATCGGCCCGGGCTTGCAGTATGAAAGCAGCGGCAAGGTGCTCGCCCGCGGCTTGCTGCCGGAGAACTTCACCGCGACCCGCAATGGCAAGGCGCGCGAGTGGGCGCGTTTTGACTGGCAGGCCAAGCTGCTGCGTTATGGCGAGGGCGAAGAAAAGACGGTTGCCCTGCAAGGTGGGGCGGTGGACTGGCTGTCGTTGTCATTTGACCTGGCCGCGCGCGGCCTCGGCAACAAGGCGCTGGCCAAGCAGATTACAACCGGCAAGAAGGTGTATGCCTTCAACGTGCTGCCCAGGGGGCAGGACGAGTTTGACCCCAGGCATGAAGAAGGGCAGGCGCAAATCGTGCAGGCCCGCAAGGACAAGGAAATGATCGAAATCTGGCTGGCACCGGCATTTGCCAATCTGCCGGTCCGGATCAGCAAGCAGGACGAGGATCGCACCTTGTCCTTGCGCGCCAGCAGAATCGAAATCAATGGTACGGTGGCCTGGCGGCTGCCGTAGACAGGAAAAACTATGAAAATCAATGTAAACCAGTTCAATCATATCGAGCAGGTGCTGTTCGCCATGGTCAAGTTTGACCGTCCGGCCGATGCCGTACTGACCGCGCATTTTCGCGCCAACACCAAGCTGGGCAGCACCGATCGCCATCTGATCGCCGAAACCGCCTTTGCCTGCCTGCGCCATATGGAGCTGATGCGTGCGCTGTGCGCGCCGCGCATCAACACCCGCCGCTTGGCACTGGCCACGCTGGTGCGTATCGGTGGCGCCAACCTGCGCGAACTCGACGGCATCCTGAAGGAGACCGAGCGCGAGTGGCTGGGCGGCGTCAAGGGCGCCGAAATGCCGGACAGCCTGAGCGCCAGAAGCGGTCTGCCGCAGTGGGTCATCGACCTGCTGCCGGGCATGGACGAGGCCGAGCTGATTGCAACCGGCAAGGGCCTGTCGTCGGCTGCACCGCTGGATATTCGCGTCAACAGCCTGAAAATGCGTCGTGACGATGCGCTGGTGCAATTGCAGGACAGCGGTGTCGCCTGCGAACCGACGCCGTTCTCGCCGCTGGGTATCCGCCTGAAAGGCAAGCCGTCGCTGAATCGTCACCCGCTGTTCATCGGCGGTGCCATCGAAGTGCAGGATGAAGGCAGCCAGCTGCTGGGTCTGCTGACCGGTGCGCGTCGTGGCGAGATGGTGGTGGATTTCTGCGCCGGTGCCGGTGGCAAGACCCTGTTGCTGGGCGCGCAGATGGCCTCGACCGGCCGTCTGTATGCGTTCGATATTTCGGAAAAGCGTCTGGCCAATCTGAAGCCGCGTCTGGCGCGCTCCGGCCTGTCCAACGTCAACAGCACGCTGATTGCCCACGAGAACGACACCAAGGTCAAGCGTCTGGCCGGCAAGGCCGACCGCGTGCTGGTCGATGCACCATGCTCAGGCCTGGGTACCCTGCGCCGCAATCCGGATCTGAAATACCGTCAGAGCCCAGAGAGCGTGGCCGAACTCAATATCAAGCAGGCTGCGATTCTGGCCTCGGCCGCGCGTCTGGTGAAAGCTGGTGGCCGTCTGGTTTATGCGACTTGCAGTATCCTGCCGCAGGAAAACCAGCAGATCGTCGAGGCCTTCCTTGCGGCCAACGCTGATTTCGAGCTGGTGCCGGCAAACAAGCTGCTGGCCGAACAGAAGATCGAGCTGGATACCGGCGATTATCTGGCGCTGCGTCCGCACCTGCACAACAGCGATGGCTTCTTTGCCGCCGTGCTGCAACGCAAGAGTGCTTGAGAAGCCCGGCTGCCCGGCGCTACAATAGCCTATTGATTTAGTCGGGTATCGCCCGGCGTGTTACAGAAAAGGAATGCCATGTCTATTCAGGACGTTATTCGCCAGACCGTGACCGAAAACCCGGTTGTGCTGTACATGAAGGGCACTGCCCAGTTTCCGCAGTGCGGCTTTTCCGGCCGTGCCGTGCAGATTCTCAAGGCTTGTGGTGTCAGCAAGATCGTGACCGTTGACGTACTGGCCGACGCCGAAGTCCGTCAGGGCATCAAGGAATACGCCAACTGGCCAACCATTCCGCAGCTGTACGTGAATGGCGAGTTCCTCGGTGGCTCGGACATCATGTACGAGATGTACCAGGCTGGCGAACTGCAAGAGCTGCTGAAGCCTTACAGCGATGCCTGATCTGAAAAACCCGCTCCGGCGGGTTTTTTTACGCCCGTCAAAGCTTCGATATGCATATTCTTATAATCAGTCTAAATAACTGTATAATGCCGCCCCAGTCAGTTTGCCCCGCCGCATCGTATGCGGGGCGTGTCGAATTCGGCAGGAAGCGGTTTGATGCCACGGCATCAGCCGCTTTTTGCCAAGCCGGGAAGCCAAATCATGAACATTACCGTAGTCAATCATCCGCTGGTGCAGCACAAACTGGGCTTGCTGCGCGAGGGCGATATCAGCACCATGAAATTCCGCCAGCTGACGCAAGAGCTGGCGCGTCTGCTGGCTTATGAGGCGACCCGTGACTTCGAACTGGAGACGGTAACCATCGAGGGCTGGTGTGGCCCGATGGAAGTGCAGCAGATCAAGGGCAAGAAGGTGACGGTGGTGCCTATCCTGCGCGCCGGCATCGGCATGCTGGATGGCGTGCTTGATCTGGTGCCATCGGCCAAGATCAGCGTGGTCGGCCTTGCACGTAATGAAGAGACGCTGGAGCCGGTGTCCTATTTCGAGAAGTTTGTCGGCAACCTCGACGAGCGCATCGCCATGATCATCGACCCGATGCTGGCTACCGGCGGCTCGCTGATTGCCACTATCGACCTGCTCAAGCGCAATGGTTGCAAGCAGATCAAGGCGGTAGTCATGGTGGCGGCACCGGAGGGCGTGAAAGCGGTCAATGATGCGCATCCGGATGTGCAGATTGTCGCGGCTTCGCTGGACAGCCATCTGAACGAACACGGTTACATCATCCCGGGTCTGGGGGACGCCGGTGACAAGATTTTCGGTACCAAACACGCCTGATCCCCGCGCCGCTGCCTGTCAGCGGCGTTTTGCCATCTGCGCACAAGGAATAGCCATGAACGTCTGGCAGCAAATCGAGCAGGACTTTCTGTTGCGCTTCCCGCAAGGGCTGGATGATGAGGCGTGGCTGGCCTTGGGCAGGAAGCATCGCAGTGTCGCCAAGGTGATTACGCTGGCGCAAGAGGGCTTGCAGGCCGAGGTGATGCAGGCGGCCATTGCCAGCGGCAATATTGCGGCAGTAATCGAGACGTGCCGCCAGATGGTGGCCAAGTGCACCACGGTCAGCACTTTCGAGCGCATCGCCTTTCGCAACTACCTGTCTTACAGCGATGTGCACATTCCTTTCGTTCTGGCCTTGCATGATGTGCTGCATCGCTTTGATGCGGCCAGCTTCACCGCCTTTGTCGAAACCTTGCAGCTGTGCCGGCATGACGGCAATGCCAATGCCGCCAAATGGCCGCTGCTGACCTGTTTTCTGGCGTATAGCGATTCACAGCGTCATGTCTGCATCAAGCCAACTACCGTACGCAAGTTGGCCGCAAGGCTGGAGGTCGATATCGCGTATCAGGCCCAGCCCAATTACGAGACTTACCGGCGGGTGCAGGACATGGTGGCGGCCTTCAAGGCGCACAGCCACCTGGCAGCAGGGCAAAACAACATCATTACCCAGGCCATCATGTATTGCACGGTTTGATGGCCGGGATTTTTCGCGTGTCACGACAATAAGGAGAACGAATGTTCCAACAAATCAAAACGGCGGTATCCGGGGCGCAAATCCTGTTTGTCGCCTTCGGTGCACTGGTGCTGGTGCCTTTGCTTACCGGTCTCAATCCGGCCATGGCCTTGCTGGGTGCCGGTATCGGCACCTTGCTGTTCCAGGCGCTGACCGGCTTCAAGGTGCCGATCTTCCTCGGCTCATCCTTTGCCTTTATCGGCCCCATCATTTACTCGATCCAGACCTGGGGCCAGGGTGCCACCATGTTTGGCCTGTTTTGCGCCGGCTTCATGTATTTCGTGTTTGCCGCCATCGTCAAATGGCGCGGCATGGCGCTGGTCAACCGTCTGCTGCCACCGGTGGTGATCGGGCCGGTGATCATGATCATCGGTCTGTCGGTGGCATCGGCGGCCTCGAATATGGCCATGGGTCGTGCCGGCGGCAATCAGGTAATGCCGTACGAGACATCGCTGCTGTTGGCCGCCGTGTCGCTGGCAACCACCATCGTGGTATCGGTTTTTGCGCGCGGCATGTTCAAGCTGGTGCCGATTCTGGCGGGTGTGGTGGCCGGCTATCTGCTGGCGGCCTTCCTTGGCGTGCTTGATTTTGCCAAGGTGATCAACGCGCCATGGTTTGTGGTGCCGACCTTCCATAGCCCGGAAGTCAACTGGGCGGCGGCGCTGTTCATGCTGCCGGTAGCCATTGCCCCGGCGATTGAACATATCGGCGGCGTGATGGCCATTGGTGGTGTGACCGGCAAGGACTACACCAAGACACCGGGTCTGCATCGCACGCTGGCGGGTGATGGCCTCGGCGTGTGCGTGGCCGGCCTGATTGGCGGCCCGCCAGTGACCACCTATGCCGAGGTGACCGGTGCGGTGATGATTACCCGCAACTTCAACCCGGTAGTGATGACCTGGGCGGCGGTTTTTGCGATCTGCATGGCCTTCTTCGGCAAATTCAATGCGCTGCTGCAGTCCATCCCGATGCCGGTAATGGGCGGCATCATGGTGCTGCTGTTCGGCACCATTGCGTCTATCGGCCTGAAAACGCTGATCGAAGCCAAGGTAGACCTGATGGAGCCGCGCAATCTGGTGATCATCTCGGTGGTGCTGACTGCCGGTATCGGTGGTCTGGAGCTGGCTTTCGGCAGCTTCAGCCTGGTGGGGGTCGGCCTGTGCTCGGTGCTGGCGATTATCCTGAACCTGATCTTGCCGAAGCAGTCAGCCAGTCATGACGGCATTGTCGAAGGGCAGGACGTGTAAAGGTTGGCCGCAAGGCAAAGAAAAGGCCGCCAGACGTTGGCGGCTTTTTTCATGCGCCTCAGGCGCGGTTTCAGGCCTTGAGCGGCTTTATCTGCAGCGCTGGCGCGCCTTGTTCGGCAATGGCCAGCAGGCGGTCGATATTCGGGTGTTTACCCGGAAACTCGCGCGCATCGGCAGTGTGCTCGGCGTAAATCGCCAGGCCTTCGCTTGCGGCGGCAGCGTTCAGGCTGCCGTGTTTTTGCAGCAGGGCGTGATAGACGCGCACCGAGCCGGCAGTGCCCGGCTGGTTGGCGAGACGGCCGCATTCTTCGCCGGCTTCGTTGGTCAACAGCAGTTCGCTGATATCTTCGCAAGTTGGCAGCGTGGCCAGGATTTCCTTGAATTGCATAGTGTTTCCGTTACAGCAGATATTGCACAAACAGGCCGGCAAAGATCACCAGCCCGACGCGGTTATTGTCCAAAAAAGCCTTGAAGCACAGCTTGCGATCACGACCGCGAATTTCGCGGTATTGCTGCAGGATCAGCAGCAGCGAGACCAGCAGGCTCAGATAATAGGGTAGGCCAAATGCCAGCTGTTGCCCGATAAAACCCATGATCAGCAAGAACGCCGCATGGCACAGCATGATGGCGCTGATGTCGTGGTCGCCAAAGGTGATGGCAGAGGTTTTGATGCCGATCTTGAGATCGTCGGGTTTGTCGGCCATGGCATAGGCGGTGTCGTAGGCCACCGTCCACAGCGCATTGGCGGCCATCAGCCAGATGGCAATGGCGGGTACGCTGCCGGTTTCGGCGGCAAAAGCCATCGGAATGCCAAAGGAAAACGCCAGCCCCAGATAAGCCTGCGGCAGCGGGAAAAATCGCTTGGTGAACGGATAGCTTGCGGCCAACAGTACTGCCGGGATGCTCAGCTGCAGGGCCAGCGCATTCAGCGGCAGGGCGATCAGCAGGCTGAGCAGCGCCAGGATGGCAGCCAGCAGCAGCGCTTCCTTGCCGGTGACCGCACCACGCGCAAATGGCCGCTGGCTGGTGCGCTCGACCAGGCCATCGAAGTTGCGGTCGGCGTAGTCGTTGATCACGCAACCGGCGCTACGCATCATGAAAGTGCCGGCCACAAAGATGAACAGGATGTGCCAGCTTGGCTGACCCTTGCTGGCAATCCACAGCGCCCACAAGGTTGGCCACAGCAAGAGCAGGGTGCCGATCGGTTTGTCTACGCGCATCAGCTGGCCATAGGCTTGCAGCTTGGCGGGGGATAGCATGGCACGGCTCACAGCAGCGACTCCAGATTGGGCAGAAAGGTTTCACATACCAGCAGTGGTCGCGATGCCAGCCAGAAAGTGCATCGGCGTGCAGGCAGCGCCTGCACAGAAGGCGTCGCGCAGGCTGTGGCAATCAGTTGCTGGTATAGCGGGGCTGACGATGAAAGCTGTGCATATTGCAGTGCGTCACGTTGCAGCTGCTCGAGGCCGCCAAACAGCGACAGACCCAGCGAGCGGTTGCCACGGTCGAGCACGCTTTGCCACTGCGGACAGTCCTGCAGGCAGGCGCTGCGGGCCAGTACGACCGGCTCGCCGTCCAGCGACAGGCAGACGTGTCTGGCATAAAGCGCCTGCTTTGCGGTAACCTGCAAGACGGTTTGCTCATCAGGCAGGGCAGGGCTTGTGCCTTGGGACAAGACCGAAACTTCGAAGCGGCGACCTGTCGCCTGCAGGTATTCGGTCAGCGAGCCATTGGTGCTAATGCAGCGCAGCAATTTATCAGGCAAGGGCGGGGGGCAAAGTCCCCAGTCGGTAAAATCCTTCATGCCGCGCATTATGCCAAATCCGGCATGGCCTTGCCGCCTGCTTTGTATATCTTTTATTGCTTGTACAAGTGTTGTTGATCAGATGATAGAAACTTTTCTGTATTTGCTGGGCTTCCAGTTTCTGGGTGAAGTCCTGGCGAGACTGGCGGGTTTGCCGGTGCCGGGCGCCGTCATCGGCATGGTGCTGCTGTTTTTCTGGCTGTGTGTCCGCAAGGGGGTGCCAGCACCGATGCGCGAGCACGTACCGAATCTGATGACGCATATGTCGCTGTTGTTTATTCCGGCGGGCGTGGGGGTGATGGCCTACTGGCCGCAATTGTCACAATACTCGTGGAAAATGGTCGTGGTGTTGCTGGTGGCCACGCTGGGCACCTTGCTGGCAAGTGCCGGCTTCATGTGCTGTTATCTGTATCTGCGACCGGGCAAGGTGAAGCATCATGACTGAGGCCTTGCTATGGCTGCGTGGCAGCCCTTTGACCGGTATTTTGCTGACGCTGTTGTGCTATCAGCTGGCATTGAAGATTTGCCGGCGGTATCACGGTCATCCATTGGCCAATACCGTGCTTTTGGCCAGTTGCATGCTGATCAGTGTGCTCTTGTTGCTGGACATGAATTTCGAGCAGTATTTTCGTGGCGCCAGTTATCTGCAATTCTTGCTGGGGCCGGTAACGGTGGCGCTGGCGATTCCGCTTTACAACAATCTGGCGCGATTGCGCAGCCATGGTCTGCCGGTCTTGCTGACGATACTTTTCGGGTCACTGGCTGGTGTGGCGCTGGCCGTTTTATGCGCACAGCTGGCAGGCTTTGATCGGGCCTTGCTGCTGAGCCTGGCGCCGCGTTCGGCGACCACGCCGATTGCGATGGGTGTGGCCGAGCAGATTGGTGGCATTCCGGCCTTGGCCGCGGCCTTTGTGATTGTGACCGGCATTATCGGCGCGGTCGCGGTCAAGCCCTTGTTTGATCTCTTGCGTATTCGCAACGAGATGGTGCTGGGCGTGGCAACCGGCATTGCCGCGCACGGTATCGGTACGGCAAGGGTATTCCAGATTTCGGAAAGTGCCGGGGCGTTTGCCGGGCTGGCGATGGGTTTTACCGGGCTGTTTACGGCTTTGCTGGCACCGCTGGTAGTGGGCTGGCTGCTTTAAAAAGAAAATAACGAGGAAGACAAAAAATGGATCTGATTTTATGGCGTCACGCCGAGGCTGAAGAGGGCTCTGATGATCTGGACCGCGCGCTGACGAGGCGCGGCCAGAAGCAGGCCAGTGCCATGGCTTCGTGGCTGAGCAAGCGGCTGCCGGATGATTACTCTTTCTGGGTGTCGGAAGCGAAGCGCGCGCAGCAGACGGCGGCTTTTCTGGCCAAGAGCTACGAAATCATGCCGGCGTTCAATCCGGATGCCTCGGTCGAGCAGGTGCTGAAAGCGCTGGATTGGCCGGCGCAAGGCAAGACGATTGTATTGGTCGGGCATCAGCCTTATATCGGGCGCATTGCGGCCAGCCTGATGAGCGAGCAACCCTTGCTGTGGAGTGTCAAGAAGGGGGCGATCTGGTGGCTTAGCCATCGTGAACGCCATGGCCTTGAGCAGATCCGTCTGAAGGCCATGGTAACCCCGAGCATGCTGGGCATCGAATAAGCTGTTTCGATTGCTGACAGCAACAAAAAAGCCACCCGCTTGGGGTGGCTTTTTTATCGGCATGCAGCCTGACAGCAAATCTTATTTGCTCAGCGCATCAGTAATGCCCAGTACGTAGATGCCGATGGTGCTCAGCAAGCCGGTCATCACCAGGTAGTACAGCGTCGGCAGGGCGGTGCGGCGCAGGGTTGTGCCTTCCTTGCCCAGCAGGCCAACGGTGGCCGAGGCGGCCACGACATTGTGAATTGCCACCATATTACCGGCAGCCGCGCCGATGGCCTGGGAGGCAACAACCAGCGAAGTGGTGATGCCCAGGGTTTCGGCCACGCTGAACTGGTACTGTGCCAGCATCATATTGCTGACGGTATTCGAGCCGGCGATGAAAGCACCCATCGCACCTACAGTCGGAGCCATGAAGGCATAAACACCACCAAAGCTGTCGGCTACAAAGCGTGCCATCGCAATCGGCATGCTTTCCAGGCCAGCCAGGTTGACGCCGGAGTTGATCATGATGCGCACCATCGGCACAGTGAACATCAGTACAAAGCCGGCACCCAGCAGCACCTTGCCGGATTCGCCGATGGCTTTCTGCATTTCTTTCCATTGCATGCGATGCAGGAAATAGGTGGCCATCACCACCATCACCAGAATGCCGCCAGGCAGATACAGCGGGTCGATGGCAGCGGTGATGCCTTTTTCGCCGAACAAGTCGCCACTGTTGTAAACCACAGACTTGAATGCGCTCTTCACGCTGTCATTGGTGCGGCTGAGGATCAGCAGGCCGGCAACCAGCAGGTAAGGCAGCCAGGCCTTCCAGATTGGCAGGCTGGCCTTGCCGGCCATATTGTCCAGTTTGATTTCGACGCTGCCCAGCCACTCGCTTGGCCACTCATTGGCCGGGGCAAAGTCCCAGTGCTGTTTGGGCGTGAGGAAGCGTTTTTTCGCCGCCAGAATCACGATGGGCAAGCCAACCAGGCTGCCGATGATGGACGGGAATTCCGGGCCAAGGAAGATGCCGGTCAGGGCATAAGGTACGGTAAAGGCGACGCCGGTCAACAGTGCGAAAGGTGCGGTTTCGAGGCCTTCTTTCCACGAGCGGTTGCGACCGAAGAAGCGGGTCATCATCGCCACCATGAACAGCGGCATCAGCACGCCAACCAGGGCGTGGATGATGGCAACACTGGAGGTAATCTGCGCCAGGTAGGCGGTCCAGCTGCTGCCGTTTGCGGCCAACTGTGCGCCGATGGCGTTGCTGTCCATACCGGTGTTCAGACCAACCAGAATCGGGGTGCCGACCGCGCCGAAAGAAACGGGGGTAGATTGCACCATCATGCCGAGCAGGACGGCGGCCATGGCAGGGAAGCCCATGGCTACCAGCAGTGGTGCGGCGATGGCGGCGGGGGTGCCAAAGCCGGAAGCGCCTTCGATGAAGCAGCCAAACAGCCAGCCGATGATCAGCGCCTGAATGCGGCGGTCAGGCGTGATATTGGCAAAGCCTTCGCGAATGGCACTGATGCCGCCGGAGTGTTTGAGGGTGTTCAGCAGCAGGATCGCGCCGAAGATGATCCACAATACCGAGGCGGTAATCAGAAAGCCTTGTACGGTAGAGGCCAGAATGCGGTTAAAGCTCATTTCCCAGGCAAACAGGGCGATGAGTGCGGTAGCGATGAACACTGCCGGCATGGCGCGCTTGGCCGGCCAGTTCAGCCCGACCAGCAAGATGGCCGCCAGCAGAATTGGCATGAAAGCCAGCAAGGCTTGCAATCCCATAGACATTAATAGAACTCCGTTGTGTAGTGTTTATATTCCCGGTCTTGCCAGGAAGGGCGGAATTCTATTTTTTGCGGGCAGCTACGTCATTTGGGGCTTGCCCTTGCGGGAAAACCCTTGCCGGCTTGCTTTGTGCCGTATTTACAGGCCCAGCAGATGGGCGCTCAGACCCTGCGCGTCAAGGCGCAGATAACCTCCCTGGCCATCATGCCAGTCGCGAATCACCCAGCGCTGGCGCATCTGGCCGGTCAGCTGGTAGTCGTGGCAGGCCGGACGGTGGGTGTGACCGTGGATCAGAGTGCAATCGGGGTATGCGGCCAACGTTTGCAGCACGGCTTCGGGGCTGACATCGCTGATTTCGCTCGGGCCGTCAGCCTGTTTGCGCGCTTCGCTTTGCTGGCGAATCTGCCGGGCGATGGCGTGACGTTCAGCCAGCGGCTTGGCCAGAAAGGCTTGTTGCCATGCGTTCTGGCGCACCATCTGGCGAAATTGCTGGTAAGGCAGGTCATCGGTGCACAACTCGTCACCGTGCAGCAGCAGGTAGTCGTGGCCATAAGCGCTTAGTTGATGCTGCGCCGGCAGCAGGCGCGCGCCGCTAAGCTGTTCGAAGCCCTTGCCCAGCAGGAAGTCGCGATTGCCATGCATGACATACAGCGGCGTCTGCCGGCTGAAGTCCTGCATCAGCTGCAACATCTGCTGATGAAAGCTATTGTCGTCATCATCGCCAACCCAGTACTCGAACAGATCGCCGAGGATGTACAGCGCGTCGATGCGGCCAACCCAGTCGTGCAGGCAGTGGGCAAACAACTCGCCCAGCCAGGGTTGATCTTCGTTCAGGTGCAGGTCGGAAATGAAATGGATAGCCATGTGTTCGCCAGAATGAAAATGGCTGTGCCAAGGGCACAGCCATGAAACGCTTGCTGCTGATTATTCGGCAGCGCCGACAACCGCGGCTTTTTCGATGATGACCGGCTCGACCGGCACATCCTGATGGCCACCTGCGCGGCCGGTCTTCACGGCCTTGATGCGGTCAACCACGTCCTGGCCGGCAACAACCTGGCCGAATACGGCATAACCCCAGCCCTGCATGGTCTCGGAGCGGAAGTCGAGGAAGTCGTTGTCGGACACATTGATGAAGAACTGGGCGCTGGCGGAGTGCGGATCCGGGGTGCGCGCCATGGCGATGGTGTAGGTCTTGTTGGACAGGCCGTTGTTGGCTTCGTTGACGATAGTGTCGCGGGTTTCTTTCTGATCCATGTCAGCGGTGAAGCCGCCGCCCTGGATCATGAAGCCGTTGATTACACGGTGGAAGATGGTGCCATCGTAGTGGCCATCCAGAACGTACTGTTCAAAGTTGGCAACGGTCTTCGGCGCCTTGTCGGCAAACAGTTCCAGGGTGATGTCGCCAAAATTGGTGCTGAGCTTGATCATATTCGTATCCTGTCAGGGGTTGAGTCGGTATCAGGGTTTGTAAGTGGCCTTGGTAATCACGATTGGCTCCAGCGGCACGTCCTGCATGCCGGCAATAAAGCCTGTGCGTGATTTGCCGATGCGGTTGACCACATCCATGCCGGCGGTCACCTTGCCGAAAACGGCATAGCCCCAGCCGGCGGTCGTCTTGCTGCGGAAGTCGAGGAAGTCGTTGTTCACCAGATTGATGAAAAACTGTGAGGTCGCCGAATTCGGATCATTGGTACGTGCCATGGCAATGCTGCCGATCACGTTTTTCAGGCCGTTGTCGGCCTCGTTGGCAATCGGGGCGCGGGTCGGTTTTTGTACCAGACCGCCTTGCTGGACGGTAAAGCCGCCACCCTGGATCATGAAGCCATCAATTACGCGATGAAATACGGTATTGCTGTAATGCCCGCTTTTGACGTAGCTGACAAAGTTTTCAACCGACTTGGGTGCTTTTTGTGCATCCAGTTCGATAGTGATCAGCCCCTTGTTGGTTTGCAGCTCGACACTGGGGCCGGCATTGGCAAGCATTGGCAGCAACAGCATGGCGCTGGCGAGCAGTTTTTTCATCATGATCTTGTTGGATGGTGTGCTGAATGAAAGTCCCGAGTTTATCATGCAAAAAAAGGCTGATGCGGAACTGCTTTCGGGGAGCGGGCGTATTTTCAGTTAAAGTTGATATGAGTCCGGCCGATAAGGCGAGGAAGCGATAAAATGAATGGCATACGGTAGCTGGAGAAGAAAATGAAGATTTCAACGGTAATGACCGGAGTGCTGGCGCTGGCCTCCCTGACGGCTTGCGCCTCGTCCAGTGCGCCAACGCCGTATACGGTAACCAGCGTGGCTCCGGCGACAGCTTCCGGCCATGATGGCGGCTGGATGGTGGTGGCTGCTGCACCGGCGGTGGGCGGCTCTCACGAGCAACTGGGTATTTCGCGTCAACCGGTGATGTCGAATACAGGCGTGATGATGGGGGGCGGTTATATCGGCCCAGTGCCTGAAGAGCCCCACAAGGCCGAAGAGAAGTACAACGCCTTGCGTGTAAGGGTGGTTGGCTACGGTGCGCCACCTAATAACCGCAGCCTGACGCCGGTGCAGCGTCGTCTGCTGGCGATGCGCGCCTCGCAGCTCGATGCCTATCGGGCCGTGGCCGAGCAGGTGCAGGGTTTTCGCTTGTCGGGTAACAGCTCGGTAGGCAATATGGTCGCTACCAATGACAGTTTCCGAGTATTTGTCGACGCTTATCTGCGTGGTGTACGGGTGCTGTCTACCGAGTTCAAACCTGACGGCAGCAGCGAGAGCATTGCCGAGGTGGTTCTGGACGAGTCCTTCTTCAAGGCCTATCGCACGGCGCTGACCAGCAGTGGCAATGTGGCGATGGCAGCCGGCATGATGCGTGATGAAAATGGTATGGCGCTTGGTTGTACCGGTAATGGTTGTGTCAGCGAGAGCGGGCATGGTGCCCCGTCGCACTAGCATTGGCTCAAAGGATTTCATGAGAATTTTCCTGCGTGGTATCGCCGCCCTTGTGGCGGCGTTTTTCATGTCGGCAACGGTCAGCGCGGCGATTTATCGCGGTGAAGGGGTTGCGTCGCTGGAAATGGGGCGGGTAGCGGCAAGGCAAGCGGCCATCGATGATGCCGTGCGCTGGATTTCGATGACCCAGGGTGGTCAGCTGCGGGCGGCATCCATCAGCCAGAATGGCGATCTGGCCGAGGCCTTGATGGCTGGGCCTGAGATGCTGAAAGGGCGCACCAAGGTCATCGCCGAGCGGGTGCAGGATGGCCTGCTGATGGTCACGGTCGAGCTGGATACGGCGGCACCGCAAGACGGCCCGGTCAACGCCTGCCCCAAGCCGGCCTTGTCTGGTGGCCGTGCCTTGCAGCGCGCCATGCTGGTAACTTATTTCGAGGTACCCAAGCCACAGGATGCAGGGGATCTTGGCAATCTGGCGACCTGGCTGCCGGCAAGGTTGGCCGCAAAGATGGGGCAGCATCGAGAGGTGCGCGGACTGGATGCCAGTACCGTTTCACTGTTTCCCGATGGCAAGGTAATGGACCCGTGGCAGGCGGTGACGGTGGCGCGTGAGCTGGGCCGGCGCGAAGGCGTGCAGCTGATTCTGGCAGGTCGTGTGCTGGATAGCGGCGTGACCCGCAAGGAGCCGCGTATGCAGATATTCGGCAATTCCGAGCCGAATGAGCAAGGCGCTTACTATATCGGGCCGATGGCAGGTTTTCTGGGGATTGCGGCCAGAACGGTGCCGGTCGAGCGTCGCTTCGCTGTCGAGTACTGGTTGTATGATGGACTGAGTGGTGGCGTCTTGAGTCGTGGCACGGTCGATGGTGTGGCCCGCGGCAGTGTCAGTCAGGAAACACCAAGGCTGTTTGATGTCGCCAATTTGTTCCAGACTGATTACGGGCGCTTGATTGATGGTCAGCTAAGCGAGATTGCCCGCAGGTTGGCCGCAGAAGCCGCGTGCCTGCCATTTGCCAGCCGTGTGGTGCGGGTTGAGGGGGATCGGGTCTATTTGTCGGCAGGCGCGCTGGATGGTCTGGCCGAGACTGATCGCTTGATTGTCTACAAGCAGCAGCCCTCTACCGAGATTCGTCGAGGCGATGGAGAGGTATTGGGCGTGCCGGAGCGTATCATCGGTGATCTGGAGTTGATTCAGGTGCAGTCGCGCTTTGCTATTGCGGTCATGCGTAATAGTCGTGGCAAGGTTGAGGTGGGGGATTGGGTGCGCTTTCCGGTGCGATGATGATCATGCAAAATGGTTTTTATTATCAGCAACTTGCAACTGAAAAGACTATTGATAATAATTCCTGTCTAGATTAGACTATTCGCATTGAAATTTCATCCGTCGGATGTATTCCCCTCTGGAGAGTCATTGTGAGCAAGAAAGTATTGTTGGCCTCTTTGCTGGCAGCCTTTGCCGGTTCCGCCTTTGCCCAGGAAGTTGTCACTGTTTACAGCGCCCGTGCCGAGCAGTTGATCAAGCCGCTGTTTGATGCCTACAGCAAGGAAACCGGCGTGCAGATTCGCGTGATTTCCGACAAGGAAGGCCCGCTGATGGAGCGCATCAAGGCCGAGGGCAGCAATACTCCGGCGGATATCCTGCTGACCGTGGATGCCGGCAATCTGTGGACTGCCGAAAACAACGGCCTGTTCCAGCCAATCAAGTCCGCGACCCTGAGCAGCAATGTGCCGGCTCACCTGCGTGACCCGGACAACTACTGGTATGGCCTGTCGGTTCGTGCTCGTACCATTTTCTACAATAAGAACACCGTCAAGCCGTCGCAGCTGTCGTCCTACGAAGATCTGGCTGATCCGAAGTGGAAAGGCAAGCTGTGCCTGCGCTCCGCCAAGAACATCTACAACCAGTCGCTGGTTGCCACCATGATTGCGGATCTGGGTCCGGTGAAGACCGAACAGATCGTCAAGGGCTGGGTTGCCAACCTGGCAGCGCCTTCCTTCCCGAATGACACTGCAGTACTGGAGGCTATCGCTGCCGGTCAGTGCGATGTCGGCGTCACCAATACCTACTACTACGGCCGTATTGTCAGCAAGAATCCGGGCTTCCCGGTGGCTCCGTTCTGGGCTAACCAGGCAGGCAAGGGCACTCACGTGAATATTTCCGGTGCTGGTGTAGTCAAGCATGCCAAGAACGTGAAAGGTGCGGTGAAGCTGCTGGAATGGCTGTCTTCCGAAAAAGCACAGAACCTGTTCGCCGACGTGAACTTCGAGTACCCGGTTAACCCGAAAGTGAAAGCTGATCCGCTGGTTGCTTCGTGGGGTTCCTTCAAGCAGAACCTGATCAACCTGAAAGTTGCCGGTAGCAACCAGGCTCAGGCAGTGATGCTGATGGATCGTGTCGGTTACAAGTAAACGTTGGCCGCAAGGCTGATCCGGAACAGGGGTGCTGCGGCACCCCTGTTTGCATGGTGCAGAATGGCAATTGAGACAAAGGCACTAAATGCGGATAATCCGCATATTGTTTTTCAACGTAGTGATTACATGAGCACTTTGTTCGGGCGCAAGCTCTGGCTGGGCTTGGCTGTCGCCATCAGTCTGCTGACACTGATTCCTCTGGCCGTTATCGCGTTGACCTCGCTGCAACCCGATCCGCAAATCTGGCAGCACCTGCTGGATTATCTCTTGCCCAGTCTGCTGAAAAATACCTTGTTCATGGTGCTGGGTGTCGGGACGGGCGTCCTGTTGCTTGGCGTGCCGCTGGCCTGGTTGGTGGCAGTGTATGACTTTCCGGGGCGTCGTATCTTCAGCTGGGCGCTGATGCTGCCGCTGGCGGTGCCAGCTTATGTGATGGCCTTTACCCAGGTCGGTATTTTCGATTTTTCGGGGCCGGTGCAAAGCTGGTTACGATTGCATACCGGCAGCTCGGCATGGTTTCCGGCCATCCGTTCCGACAAGGGGATGGTGCTGGTCATGAGTCTGGCCTTCTACCCCTATGTCTATCTTTTGGCGCGAAATGCCTTCACCACCATGGGCCGTCGTGCGCTTGAAGTCGGGCAGTCGTTAGGCTTGTCGCGTGCCCAGGGTTTCTGGCGAATTGCCTTGCCGGGCGCGCGGCCGTGGATTGCTGGCGGCCTGATGCTGGCCCTGATGGAGACGCTGGCGGATTTCGGCACCGTCGCCATTTTCAACTTTGACGCGTTTACCAGTGCAATCTACAAGGCCTGGTTCTCGCTGTTCTCAATCGATACTGCCAAGCAGCTTGCTTCCTTGCTGGTGTTGCTGGTGTTTGTGCTGATCGTGTTCGAGCAGTATGCGCGTGGTCGCCGCAAGTATGCCCAGTCTGGCCGTTCGGCACCGATGCCACGCCTGGCCTTGCAGGGCTGGCAGGCCATGGCGGCATCGCTGTTTGCGGGTTTGGTGCTGTGTCTCGCTTTCGTGTTCCCGATGGTGCAGTTGGGCTGGTGGTCATGGCAGCTGTGGGATCTGGAGTGGAATGCCGATCTGTTTGGCTACACCTGGCGCTCGGTATTGCTGTCGCTGATGGCAGCGGGGGTGGTCGTGGTGCTGGCCTTGTTGCTGTCTTATGCGCGTCGTCGTGACGAGAGTCGTGCCATGCTGGTGGTGGCCAAGTTGGCGACGCTGGGTTATGCCGTGCCGGGAACGGTGCTGGCTGTTGGCGTATTTGTGCCGATTGCCTGGCTGGATAATCAGCTGATTGAGCTGTTTTATCAGGGCACCGAAACCACAGCAGTGCTGAAAGGCACCTTGCTGGTGATGCTGCTCGCTTATGCAGCGCGCTTCCTGGCTGTAGGGCACTCGGCGGTCGATGCCGCGATGAACCGCATTACCCGCAGTCAGGAAGAGGCGGCGCGGAATCTGGGCTTGTCCGGCTTCCAGCTTTTGCGTCGCGTGCATCTGCCGCTGTTGCGTGGCGGCCTGTTTGTCGGTGCGCTGATGGTCTTTGTCGATGTGATGAAGGAAATGCCGATCACCATGATGACCCGCCCGTTTGGCTGGGACACCTTGTCGGTACGCATTTTCGGTCTGACCTCGGAAGGGGTTTACGATCAGGCGGCCTTGCCGGCGATTGTGCTGGTGCTTGTCGGGCTGATACCGACACTTTTGCTTTCCCGCCAGAAGGATTATTCGTGATGGGTGTTTTGCTGGAACTGGGTCGAATCGCCCAATCATATGGTGCGCGCCAGGTGGTGCAGGAAATGAGCTTTTCTCTGCAGGAGGGCGAGATTGCCTGCCTGCTGGGGAGCTCGGGATGTGGCAAGACCACGGTTTTGCGTTGTATTGCCGGTTTCGAAAAGCTGTCCGGTGGCGAAATTCGCTTGGCTGGCGAGGTCATCGCCAGTCGTGATTTCAGCAAGGCGGCGCACTTGCGTCAGGTCGGCATGGTGTTTCAGGACTATGCCTTGTTCCCGCATCTGGACGTTGCGGCCAACGTGGCGTTCGGTTTGCATGGTTTGTCCTCGGCCGAGCGCAAGGCGAGGGTGATGCAGATGCTGGAGGTGGTGGGCCTTGCGCAGTATGCCAATGCCTATCCGCACGAGCTGTCCGGCGGTCAACAGCAGCGGGTAGCGCTTGCGCGCGCACTGGCGCCGAAGCCGCGCTTGCTGTTGCTGGACGAGCCGTTTTCCAATCTGGATGTGGACTTGCGCCAGCGCTTGTCGCAAGAGGTGCGCAATATCCTGAAGTCACAGGGTATGACAGCGATTCTGGTGACGCACGATCAGCAAGAGGCTTTTGCCATGGCGGACAAGGTCGGCATCATGCACCAAGGTCGGCTCGAGCAATGGGCGGCGCCCTACGAGCTGTATCATGTGCCGGCTACGCCCTATGTGGCTGACTTCATTGGCCAGGGGGCTTTCGTGCCGGCAATCATCAGCGGCGAGCGTTGTGTCGAGCTGGAGGTGGGCGAGTACTGCAGTGTCGAGCCGCTGCCGTTTAGGATTGGCGACAAGGTGAGGGTGTTGTTGCGACCTGATGATGTGGTTCACGATGATCACAGTGCCTTGACGGCTGTCATCCGGCACAAGGTATTCCAGGGCTCGGACTTCATGTACACCCTGAGCCTGCCTTCCGGGCAAGAGGTGCTGGCACTGGTGCCGAGTCACCATGATCATGCAGTGGGCGAGGCAATCGGCATCCGGCTGGAGCTCGATCATCTGATTGCTTTTGCGCAAGCCTGACAGTCGGGACGTAAAAAAAGCCTCCGTAACGGAGGCTTTTTTATCAGATGAGCATGTGCTGGATTAGCCGGCCAGCCAGGTCTGCGGATGCGACTCCAGCCAGTTCTTGATGTTCTTGGCATCGTTGACGCGGGCGGCGCTGCCGTTTGCGGCCAACATCACGAAGATCAGACGCTGGCTGCCTACGCCGGCCTGCATTACCAGACAGCGGCCGGCTTCCTGGATATAGCCGGTCTTGGACAGACCGATATCCCACTCACCTTCACGCACCAGCGGATTGCTGTTCTTGTAATGCAGTACGCGGCCCGGCAGTGGCTGTACCGTATACTCGTGCGTGGTGCTGAAGTGCTTGATCAGCGGATATTGCGATGCCGCCTTGACCATGCGGGCCAGATCGACAGCGGTGGCACTATTGCGCATGTCCAGGCCGGTGGCATCATGGAAGCTCGCTTGCTGCATGCCGATGGCGCGCGCCTTGCGATTCATCTGGGCGATGAAGGCCTCGGTGCCGCCGGGATAGGTGCGGGCCAAGGAGGCCGAGGCGCGATTTTCCGAAGACATCAGGGCCAGTAGCAGCATATCGCGACGGGTGAGGGTCGAGCCGACGGACAGTCTCGAGCTGGTGTTTTTTAGCTTGTCGATTTCCTGGTCACTGATGGTAATCGGCACATCCAGCGGTAAACCTGAATCCAGAATGACCATGGCAGTCATCAGCTTGGTAATCGAGGCAATCGGCAGTTTTTGCAGTGCATTCTTCTGAAAGAGCACTTTGCCGGTCTGACTGTCGACCACGGCAACCGAGTGGGAACTCAGATGCGGCTGGTCGGCGGTAATGGGGTGATAGCTGGCGGTCTGGGTGGCATTGGCAAAATTGCAGCCAATGGCAAGCACGCTTGCCAGAATGATATTTCTCAGCATCTCGAATGGCTCCGATGCATGATTAGTTGACGAACATTTACATTACATTTTAAATCGGCAGCCTGAGATTTGTCTGAAGTTTATGTAGGTTTATACGGATAATTCCGGGTGTTTTTGTGGTAATAATCTCGAAACAAGGCAGCTGAAATGCTAATTGATTTTCCGGGCAGTCCATTCAGGCTGAATCAGCCCTTTCCACCCGCTGGTGACCAGCCGGCTGCGATCGAATCTCTTCTGGGCGGGCTGGAGGATGGTTTGTCATATCAGACGCTGCTTGGGGTAACCGGCTCGGGTAAAACCTATACCATGGCCAATGTGATTGCACGCAGTGGCAGGCCGGCCATCATCATGGCGCACAATAAAACGTTGGCCGCACAGTTATATTCTGAAATGCGGGAATTCTTTCCGCATAATGCCGTCGAGTATTTCGTTTCTTATTACGACTACTATCAGCCCGAGGCCTATGTGCCTAGTCGGGATCTTTTTATCGAAAAAGACTCGAGTATTAACGAGCATATCGAGCAGATGCGTCTGTCTGCCACCAAGTCCATTCTCGAACGGCCGGATTGCATCATCGTTGCGACGGTGTCGGCGATTTACGGTATCGGTGACCCGTCTGAATATCACCAGATGATTCTGCATCTGAAAGAAGGCGATAGCTTGCCGCAGCGCGAAATGATTTCGCGGCTGGTGGCGATGCAATATGACCGCGCCGAGATGGATTTCGCGCGTGGCAGCTTCCGGGTGCGCGGCGATGTAATTGATATCTTCCCCGCCGAGAGTGCCGAGCTGGCTATCCGTGTCAGTCTGTTTGATGACGAAATCGAGAATCTGACACTGTTCGATCCGCTGACCGGCAAAACCCAGCAACGGGTGGGACGTTTTACCGTGTTTCCGGGTAGTCACTATGTCACGCCGCGCGATACCGTGCTGCGGGCTTGCGAGCAGATCAAGGTCGAGCTGCGGGATCGTATCGAGTGGTATCAGAAAGAAGGCAAGCTGGTCGAGGCGCAGCGTATCGAGCAGCGCACACGCTTTGACCTTGAAATGCTGTATGAAATGGGCTTTTGCAAGGGCATCGAAAACTACTCGCGCCACTTCTCCGGCCGTCTGCCCGGCGAAGCGCCGCCGACGCTGATTGACTATCTGCCCAAAAACAGCCTGATGTTCATCGATGAGAGCCATGTCACCGTGCCGCAGGTGGGGGCGATGTATAAAGGTGATGCGGCACGCAAGCTGAATCTGGTCGATTACGGCTTCCGTCTGCCTTCTGCCGTGGATAACCGGCCGCTGAAGTTTCACGAGTTCGAACGATTGATGCCGCAGACGGTGTTTGTCTCGGCTACGCCTGCCGATTATGAAAACCAGCATGCCGGTCAGGTGGTCGAGCAAGTGGTGCGGCCAACCGGTCTGCTTGATCCGCTGATCGAGATCAGGCCGGTGGCGACCCAGGTGGATGACCTGCTGTCTGAAATCCGGATACGTACCCAGCGAAACGAACGGGTGCTGGTGACTACGCTGACCAAGCGCATGGCTGAGCAGCTGGCGGAATACTATACCGAACATGACATCAAGGTACGTTACCTGCATTCCGATATCGATACCGTGGAGCGGGTGGAAATTATTCGTGATCTACGACTCGGTATGTTTGATGTGCTGATCGGGATTAACTTGCTGCGTGAAGGCCTGGATATTCCGGAGGTGTCGCTGGTGGCGATTCTGGATGCGGACAAGGAGGGCTTCTTGCGTAGCGAGCGCAGTCTGATTCAGACCATAGGCCGTGCGGCACGCAATCTGCAGGGTTGTGCCTTGTTGTACGCAGACAGAATTACCAACAGCATGCAGCGCGCCATTGCCGAAACCGAGCGTCGTCGTGCCAAGCAGGAAGCATTCAATGCCGAGCATGGCATTGTGCCGCGTGGCGTCAGCAAGAAGATCCGCGACATGATTGATGGCGTTTATGCGGCGGAGTCGGACAAAACCTCACGCGGCAAATCGTCTGCCAATGTCTTGAAGGACGAAAAATCCTTGGCCAAGGAAATCAAGCGGCTGGAAAAAGACATGCTGGATGCCGCGCGAAATCTGGAATTCGAACGTGCGGCCAAGTTGCGCGACGAGTTGCGGCAGCTGAAAGAGCAGGCCTGGGTAAACCCTGACTAAGACCAATATGCAGAAAAATGGGGCTGCTAATATGTTTCGCGTGCTGTTTGTCTGTACCGGCAATATCTGCCGATCGCCCACTGCCCATGCCATTTTGCGTGATATGGTGCGGCAGCGAGGCTTGAATGATGCTGTCAAGGTCGATTCGGCTGGTACAACGGCATATCATGTGGGCGAAAGTGCGGATGCACGCACCATCGTGACGGCAAGTCGTCATGGTGTGTTGATGCAGGATTTGCGTGCCCGGCAGTTTGTCACTGATGACTGGCAGGCAGATTTGATCCTGCTTGCAGGTGCTGAGCACTATCTGTTTTTGCAAAAGAAAATGCCCGGGCAATGGCAGGGTGAGCTGGCCATGATATTGCCTGATGGGGATGTGCCGGATCCTTACTACGGTGGGCAGGCGGGTTTTGACGAGGTTTTCGGATTGTTGCAGCGTGCTTGCGAGCAGTGGCTGCAGTATATAGAGAGACGATTGGGTCAGCTTGAATCGATTAAAGAATAAGATCGGAGTGTGGTCATGATACCGCCACGCACAGACAGGCCGCCGGCCAAGCCGGTCGAGATTACGCCTAGCTATACTGCGGATACCATTCTGGCGAAACAGCAAGGGCGTGCTGTCATCGGCCGTCAGCCTTTGATTGCCATTGGTTCGTCGACTGGCGGTACCGAGGCTTTGCGAGTGCTGTTGACGGCGCTGCCTGCCAATATGCCACCTATTGTCATCACCCAGCACATGCCGGAGATGTTCACCAAGTCTTTTGCCCAGCGGCTAGACTCCTTGTGCAAGCTGACGGTCAAGGAGGCGGAGGATGGGGAGCGCCTCCATGCCGGTACGGTCTATATCGCACCAGGGCATTCGCATCTGCTGATCAAGCCTCATGCTTCACTGGGCTATGTTATTGGCTTGCATCAGGGGCCACCGGTCAATCGGCACAAGCCATCAGTCGATGTAATGTTTCGAGCTGCGGCCAACGTTGCCGGCAAAAATACCATTGGTGTCATCCTGACCGGCATGGGGCGCGATGGGGCGGCCGGTATGGCTGAGTTGAAGGAAGTGGGTGCGCGAAATATCGCTCAGGATGAAGCATCCTGTGTGGTATTCGGTATGCCGAAAGAGGCAATTGCACTTGGTGGAGTGCATGAGGTGTTGCCGCTCGCTTCTATTGCATCAAGGTTGGCCGCATTGACTAATCATGCTGCCGAATAGTCGTTTTCAAAGAATATAAGTAACAATGAAATATCTACCGGTTCTGGTTGTTGAAGATGATGCAGACTTGCGTGAGGCGCTGGTCGATACCCTGTTGCTAGCTGGATATGAGGTGCTGGAAGCGGGGGATGGAGAGCAGGCACTGACGGTATTGTCACAGCATCCGGTCGGTTTGATCGTGTCAGACGCCCAGATGCAACCGATGGATGGTTACACCCTGTTTGAGCGAGTCAGATCGTTATATCCCTCATTGCCATTTGTATTGATGACCGCGTATGGCGTGATTGAGCGGGCGATTGCTTTGCTGCGCGCGGGCGCGAGTCATTATTTGCTCAAGCCATTCGAGCCGGATCAGCTGATCAATGAGGTTCAGAAATTCCTGCTGCCCGAGCCACAGGCCGATGAGGGTTTGATTGCGTTTTCCCCGGCGATGAAACGACTGCTGGCGATTGCAAGTCAAGTGGCACCCAGTGATGCTTCTGTGCTGATCAGTGGCCCGAGCGGTGCCGGCAAGGAAGTGTTGGCGCGTTATATGCACCGCCACTCTCGCCGCAAGACCGGCCCTTTCATTGCCGTTAACTGCGCTGCGATACCCGAGAATCTGCTTGAGTCCACCCTTTTCGGGCATGAGAAAGGTGCGTTTACCGGTGCGGCAGCGGCATTGCCGGGCAAGTTCGAGCAGGCGCAGGGGGGGACCATCCTGCTGGATGAGGTGACGGAGATGCCCCTGGCCTTGCAGGCAAAGTTGCTGCGGGTCTTGCAGGAGCGTGAAGTTGAAAGGGTGGGTGGTACCAAAGTTATCAAGCTGGATATCCGGGTATTGGCAACCAGTAATCGCGATGTTTTGAAGGAAGTGCAAGCGGGTAATTTTCGGGAAGATTTGTACTTCCGCCTGAATGTTTTTCCTCTGAATGTACCTGCCCTGCGTGAACGGCCAGAGGATATTTTGCCTTTGGCGCGAAAATTGCTTGAAAAGCACGCAACCCCTTTGGATAAAGGTCGCTTGGCTTTGGGCGGTGAGGCCGAGCGTGAATTGACGGCCTATGACTGGGGGGGTAACATCCGCGAACTGGACAATGTAATGCAGCGGGCGGCAATTCTTGCCGCAGGGCAGGAGGTTTCTGCCGCTGACTTGATGCTGAATCTTGGTGCTGTTTCTCGTGCCGAAATCGAAGTGAAGGGTGCTGATTCAGAATACGAACCACACTCTTTGGATATCAAGTCGCTGGAAAAACGCCATATTCTCGAGGCTTTACAGGCAGCTGGTGGTGTAAAAAAGCTGGCTGCTGAAATGCTCGGGATGAGTGAGCGTACGCTGAGGTATAAATTGCAACGGTATCGCGAAGAAGATGGTGACCTATAGTTGCTAGAGGTCTGAATTTTTTCGAGAGGTTACTATGTCCACGCAGGGTATTAATCAGTTATTGGGCGAACTGCGCGCCATGTCATCAATGGCTGCGGGCAAATCCACAGCTGCTGAGTCTACGCCTCAGGTTGATTTTTCCGATGTTTTGAAATCAACACTCGAACAGGTCAATCAGGTTCAGACCACTTCTCTTGAGCTGCAAAAGAAGTTTGAGCTGGGGGAGGAAGGCGTTAACATTCAGGATGTCATGGTTTCAATGCAGAAAGCTAGCCTGAGCTTCCAGACTATGGTGCAGGCGCGAAACAAGCTGGTAACGGCCTACCAGGAAATCATGAATACGCAAGTGTAGCGTCGTTTGCCTGAACTCTGGCCTGCGGCGGTAAGATCAATAATCAAATAACCACTGTATGGCTGATCTGGTCGAGAATAATGCTTCACCGGGATTGAAAGAGCGTGCCAATGGACTATTGGCACGCTTTAATGCGCTTCCGGCAAACAAAAAAATATTGTTTTTCAGCGCAATCGCCGCAGTCATTTCCATTGCACTCGCCTTGCTGGTCTTTAATCGCGAGCCTGCCTATAAAATTCTGTTTTCCGGCTTGTCTGATCGGGATGGTGGTCAGATTACCGCTGCTTTGCAGCAGATGAACGTGCCTTACCAGATTGGTCAGGGGGGAGTCTTGTCTGTGCCTGGTGATCAGGTCTACGACATCAGGCTGAAGTTGGCGAGCCAAGGGTTGCCCAAGACGGCAGGAGTCGGTTTCGAGCTGATGGACAAGCAGAAGTTCGGTATCAGCCAGTTTGCCGAGCAGGTCAACTATCAGCGTTCTATCGAAGGTGAACTCGCTCGTACGATTGAATCCGTAGGGGTGGTAGAAAGTGCCCGTGTGCATCTGGCGATGCCGAAACAGACTGTATTTTTGCGGGATCAGCAACAACCTACCGCATCAGTAATGCTGAGTATGCTGCCGGGCAGAATTCTGGATGCAGGCCAGATTGCGGGCATTATGCACTTGGTGTCGAGCTCGGTGCCTAATTTGCCGCTGAAGAACGTATCGATTGTTGATCAGGACGGCAATCTGCTTTCTGCAGTGCCAGAGCAGAATAATGGTTCGCTTGATCGCCGCCAGCTTGATTATGTAAGACAGATTGAGGGCGATTACACCAAGCGGGTGGAAAGCATTCTCGAGCCGATTTTTGGCAAGGGTAATGCCAAGGCTCAAGTGACTGCTAATGTTGACTTTTCAGAGTCGGAGCAAACTTCAGAAACCTTCCGCCCTAATTCAACACCAAATCCCTCTGCTACACGTAGTCAGCAGATCAATGAAACGCTGAATCGGAATGCCACTTTCCCTTCCGGCGTGCCTGGTGCATTAACTAATCAACCGCCTTCTGCAGCGTCGGCGCCGTTGACACTGCCGCCTGGCGCTGCACCTGGAACGGCGACCTTGTCCGGCGTGCCGCTGGATGCATCAGCTGGTGCCTTGAGTCGACAGGTAACTACCAATTATGAAGTTGATAAGACTATTCAGCACGTAAAAGCCCAGAAGGGTGTGATCAAGCGGCTAACTGCGGCAGTAGTGGTGAATTACAAGCTGGTGCCGGATGCGGAAGGTGTATTAAAGCCCACGCCCTTGACCGAGAAGGAGTCTTCCCAGATCAATAATCTGGTGAGGGAGGCAATTGGTTTCAATCAGGAGCGCGGTGATTCGGTCAATGTAGTTAATGCCAGCTTTGCCGATGCGGCGCCTGTCTTGACAGTGCAGGACAAAGCGCTGGATTTTGCAGTCAATAATGCGGCCGAGCTGTTCAAGTATGGTCTGCTGTTGATTGCAATCCTCTATCTGGTATTCGGTGTCATCCGTCCGGTAATGCGAGATGTGATCAATCCGCCGCCGCCACCTGCGCCTGAGCCGGATGATGAGCAGGCTGCAAGCGGTCGCTTGCTAGCTGTTGCGGGCGAGGAAAGCGAAGAGGATGAGCAAAGCACAGAAGGTGCTGCTGCTGATCAGCTGTCGCCGAAGGAGCAGCAGAAACGGACCTTTGAGGCTACCATGCAAGAAGTGCGAGAGCTGGTTAAATCTGATCCGCGCATGGCCGCACAGATTATCAAAGAGTGGATAAGTTCTGATGAGTGATGCAGGCATCCGTCGTAGCTCGGTATTTCTTTTTACCTTGGGACAGGCTGAGGCTATCGAGGTTTTCAAGTACCTCGGGCCCAAAGAAGTGCAGAAGCTCAGTTTGGCTATGGCCAGTCTGAGTAATCTGAGTCATGAGGAAGTCGAAACAGTTGTTGGCCAGTTCAAGGACGAGTTTGCTGCGCGGGCCAACTTTGGTGCCACTGACGAGTATCTGCGAACAGTGCTGATGGAGGCGCTTGGCCCGGATAAGGCGGCCAACCTGCTTGACAAGATTCTGCAGGGTAATGACCACAGCGGCATCGAAAGCCTCAAGTGGATGGACCCGCAGTCAGCGGCAGACCTTATCCGTAACGAGCATCCGCAGATTATCGCTACCATCATGGTCCACTTGGACCCGGACTTGTCGAGTGCCATTCTGGCTTATTTCCCGGAGCGTATGCGTAACGAGGTGCTGATTCGTACCGCTACGCTTGAAGGTGTTCAGCCACAGGCATTGCGTGAACTGAATGATGTGTTGACTCAGTTGCTGTCTGGCTCTGATCGTGTCAAGAAGAGTGCGGCTGGTGGTGTGGGCATGACTGCCGAGATTCTTAACTTCCTTGGCTCCAATATTGAAGCTTCGGCACTCTCCTACATTCGTGAGTATGATCCGGAGTTGGCTCAGCGGATTCAGGACAAAATGTTTGTCTTTGATAACATCATTGAAATTGATGATCGTTCAATTCAGACTATTTTGCGTGAGGTGGCTTCTGATTCGCTGGTTGTTGCTTTGAAGGGCACCAGTCAGGAATTGAAAGACAAGATTTTCCGCAATATGTCTTCTCGCGCAGCAGAAATGCTGCGGGATGACCTCGAGTCCAAAGGGCCAGTCAAGCTGTCCGAAGTCGAGGCGGAGCAAAAAGAGATTCTCAAGATCGTTCGCAAGCTGGCGGACGAAGGTCAGATCGTTCTAGCAAGCAAAGGTGGAGACGAAGGACTTGTCGAATAACAATGTAATTCCCGCCGAAGCGGTTGGCCAATGGCGAAGTTGGACAATGGGGGAAATCGGGAATACTGCTGCAGCGCCGCCGGCTGAGGCTGATCTGCAGCCAAGCCAGCCTGATGCAAGCCAGGCACCAGAGCCCCCTGCAGAGGGGGCTTTTGTTATGGAGCCGCCAGTGCAGGAAGATAGTGATGTGCTGGAGGAGACTGAGCTTGTGCCAATGGCAACGGCTTTTCCGACGGCTGCGGAGCTGGAGGCAATCCATCAGGAAGCCTGGCACGCGGGTTTTGAGGCTGGCCGTCAGGCTGGTGAAGAACAGGGACGTGCCGAAGGTGCGCAGCAGGCGCTCGCGCAGGCTGCCGAGCAGTTTGAATCTTTCTGGCAGCCGCTGGAAGAGCTGCAACAAAGCTATGCGACGGAGTTGGCCGCAATGGAAGCCGAGTTGGCAGAGCAATTGCGGATGCTGTCTGTCCAGCTGGCCGAGAAAATTGTTGGCCATGTTATTCAGCATGATCCTGGTATCTTGCGTTTGCTGATTTCGGATGTGCTTGAAGGGCTTTCGCAGGAGTTGTCGCAAGCACGTATTGCCGTCAATCCTGAAGATATGGCGACCTTGCAGGCGTTTTGGGCTGATGGGGCCTCAGGCTTGCGTTTGCAATGGGTGGCAGATCCGTCGATTGCGCGTGGTGGTTGCCTGATTCAGACCCAGCTTGGTCGCGTTGACTTGACCTTGCCTGAGCGGATGAGGCGCTTGCGGGCGGCTATCGGGGTGTCGGCAGATGCATGACATGCTTGCAAGGCAAAAGCAGTTTTTGCAGGATTGCCAACAGCAGGTTCGCCAGTGTGTGACCTGGCAGCCTGAAGGTTGCCTCACGCGGGTGACCGGGCTGGTGATGGAGGCTGTCGGCTTGCGGCTGCCAGTCGGCAGTGCCTGCCAGATTGATGTTCTGCCTGGCTATCAGGTTGAGGCTGAGGTTGTCGGCTTTTCCGGGGATAAGCTGTATCTGATGCCACTCAGTAATGTGCAAGGGCTGCAGCCGGGCTTGTCGGTGCGCGCGTTTCAATCCTGCTTTCCACCTGCTTATCCGCCACTGGCCCGAAGTGAGTCGGTCATCGCGCCTGGTCGACTGGTGCCGGTTGGCATGTCCATGCTTGGCCGCATTGTTGATTCACTGGGCCGGCCCCTTGATGGTCTGGGCGAGATTCAGGTGGAGGCCAGTTATCCACTGTATAGCCAGCCATTGAACCCGTTACGCAGAACACCGGTGCGCGATGTGCTGGATGTGGGTGTCAAGGCGATCAATGGTCTGCTTACGGTTGGCCGCGGCCAACGTCTGGGGCTTTTTGCCGGCTCCGGCGTAGGCAAGTCGGTCTTGCTTGGCATGATGGCCAAGTTTACACGTGCCGATATTGTGGTTGTCGGGTTGATTGGCGAGCGAGGACGTGAAGTCAAAGACTTCATTGATCACATTCTGGGTGAAGAGGGGATGGCGCGTTCAGTGGTGGTTGCTGCGCCGGCCGACTCTCCACCTTTGATGCGCTTGCATGGCGCGGCCTATGCGACTGCTTTGGCTGAGTATTATCGCGACCAGGGTATGGACGTTCTGCTGCTAATGGACTCGGTGACGCGTTATGCGATGGCGCAGCGCGAAATTGCATTGGCCATTGGCGAGCCGCCGGTAAGCAAGGGCTATCCGCCCTCGGTATTTGCCAAATTGCCGCAGCTGATCGAGCGGGCTGGTAATGCCGAGGCAGGTGCTGGCTCGATCACGGCATTCTATACAGTGCTGTCGGAGGGCGATGATCAGCAGGATCCGGTAGCTGATTCAGCACGTGCGATTCTGGATGGCCACTTCGTATTGACTCGTCAGCTGGCTGAGGCGGGGCATTATCCAGCCATTGATATCGAACAATCGATTTCACGGGTGATGGTCGATGTGACTTCGCAAGAGCATGTGAATCTGGCGCGTCGTTTCAAACAATTGTTCTCAAGCTATCAGCGTAGCCGTGATCTGATCAGCGTTGGTGCTTATGTGGCAGGGTCTGATCCGACATTGGACGAAGCCCTGCGCCGTCATGTTTCAATGGTGGGTTTCTTGACGCAGCCCATGCGGGAGCAGCATGGCTTTGCTGATACCGTGCAGCAATTGCAGCAGGTGCTGACGAGTTAGGTAATAAATCATGAGCAAGTTTGATATCTTGCTTCGTCTGGCGAATGACAAGCTTGATGCTGCTGCCAAGCGCCTGCAGCAGGCTCAGCTGGCCCAGCAGCAAGCGGAATCAACCTTTGCGCAGGTTGATCAGTTTGTGCGCGACTATCAACAGCGGATTCTGGCCATGGGGCAGGCTGGGATGGGTATTGCCAGCTGGCAGGATGCCAGGCTATTCATGCTGAAGCTGGATGAGGCGCGGGAGCAGCAGCAGAAAGAAGTCGAGCGCAGCATGCAGCGCAGCATGCTGGAGAAACAGGCGTGGCAGCAGGCCAGGCGTCAACTCAAATCCTATGAAGCCTTGCAGCAGCGAGAGGTGATCCGTCTGCAGCAGAAACAGGCAAAGCAGGAGCAGAAGCTCATGGATGATTTTGCCGCCAGAGCGGCAAGAACTCGGCAGGAATGAACGCCAAGGTTGCGCACATCACCCTTTTTGCGATGTCTGAGCGTGGCACGATTCCTGCTAAGAGTCGGCAATTATTGGAGTTGCGCCATGACTATCAGCCTTAATCCCCTGTTTGCCGGTTCGGCCCGCCATAATGTGCAATTGGCAGACGAAACTACTGCGGTTGATATGGCAAACCCTTTTGCCGGTTTGCTAGCTGCACAGTTGCAAGTATCCAGCATGCTGCCGGTAACGACTGCCCCTTCTGACTTGCCGAACGCGGAGCTGATTGATGAGTCTCTGCTAGAGTCTGCTGGACGAGCGCAAGCCGATATTCTTGGTTTACAGCCATCTGGTTCGCAAGGCATGCCGACATTACTTGATGCCAAGTTTCCAGCTCTGCGTACTGATGCTGACAGTGCACAGCAGGCTCAGGCGGATGGAGAATCTGCTTCCACTTGGTTGTTGGGAGCGGCTACGGTGGTGGATGCCTCTCAGGTGGTGGGCGCCACTCCAGTAATGGGCACCGCTCAAGTAATGGGGGCTGCCCAAGGTCAACTGAGGCCAGAATTGCTTGTTGGTGGTGGGCGGAATACCGTAGCTGATGACTCTGCCTCATCAATAAGGTTGGCTGCGCCACAAGTCGATGATCAACTTATGCAGCTAAAAGGCCAAGAGCCAGGAGCACTCGCTCTGCAGGGATCGAATGCGATGGCGGTGGCCTCGTCTGAAGGTAAGTTTTCTTTGATTGCTCCAATGCTCAAGGAGAATGCAGTTGCCAAGGCTGACAAGGCAATAGACATCAAACTCCCTGCCTCTGTGAAAGAACTGGTGTCGATGGTGGCATCGGCTCAGGGTGATAAGCCGATCAAGGAAATGGCTGATGCTAAAGTGCTACCTGTCATTGGGCGTCAGCTTGGTGCTGCTGAGTTTGCCGTGGCGGGAGGGCTCAAGGATAAAGGCTTTGCCGTTCGTATAGAGGCTGATATGGCCTTGTCTGCTGCAGGCAAAGACGGGCTGGTGCCGATGATGTTGCAAACACCGACTTTGCCGCAGTCGCTTGCACAGACAGTTCCTGCAGCAAGTGATGCCGTCATTGCAGAGCCGATGGCCAAGTCTGATGCCTGGGGAGCCGCCTTTGGCAAGCAGCTGATGAGTAATGCAGCCGCAGGCCTTGAGCAGACAACTATTCAGGTTAATCCCGAACATCTGGGGCCACTTGAAATCTCTATCACCATGAACAAGGAACAAGCACAGGTGATGGTGATTGCGGCCAACCCGCAGGCCCGCGATATTGTCGAGCATCATCTGCCCGCCTTGTCGCGCATGATGGAGCAGGCAGGTCTGCAGTTGGCAGATGCCCAGGTTTCCAGTCAGCAGCAGGGCCAGAATCAGGGGCAAGAGCAGGGGCGGCGCGCTGCCCAGCAGCATCGTGAGCCGGTGGCAGAGCTGAGTGCGCAAGTGGATGATCAGCCGGACCTTGTGGCTGGTGGCTTGGCAATCAAGGCATAAGCTGGTTTCCAGTGATTATTTCATCTGCCAATTATGATAGTGGGCGTGGGTCTGGCATTTTGTCGGCATGGATTTCTGCGGAATGACTGTTCAATCCGGATGGAAATAGGGGAAAATAGCCAATCTAACCCCTAACAGCTTTGGAGCGAGCATGGCCGAAAAAGAAAAGAAAGAAGAAACCAAAGAAGCCAAACCGTCAGGTGGTGGAAACAAGCTGATGCTGGTTGTTGTCATTCTACTGGTATTGGTATTGCTGGCCGTGGTAGGTCTCGGGGCTTATGTCTTCATGAGTAACTCCCACAAACCGGCTGATGCTGCCCACGCAGAAGAAACGGTCAAGGAAGAGAAGAAGAAAAAGAAGGAAGGTCCACCGGTATTCGAAAAGCTGGAGCCCTTTGTTGTCAATCTTGCGGGTGGCTCGGCCATGCTGCAGATCGAGTTGCAGGCAGAAGTGGCTGATGCCGAGGCCCAGGCCCAGCTCAAGGCTTATTTGCCCAAGATACGTAGCGCGATGATCCTGCTGTTGTCTTCGAAAACCGAAGAAGAGCTTCAGTCTGCAGATGGCAAGATCAAACTGAAGGCGCAAGTCAAAAAAATCATGAACGAGGCAATGGATGCGGCTGAAACCGAGCCGGTTGAAAATGTCCTGTTCACCTCCTTTATCATTCAGTTGCAGTAATCATGGCTGATGAAATCCTTTCCCAGGAAGAGGTCGATGCCCTTTTAAGAGGGGTGACCGGGGAAGAAGACGCTGACGGTGCCGATGGCGATGGGAGCGGAGTCCGCTCCTACGATATCGGCCGCCAAGAGCGTATTGTCCGTGGTCGTATGCCAACGCTCGAGATCATCAACGAGCGTTTTGCACGTAATTTGCGGATCGGCTTCTTCAACTTCCTGCGGCGGAATGCGGAAATCTCGGTTGGCCCTGTTCGGGTACTCAAGTACAGCGAGTTCATCCGGAACCTGGTCGTGCCGACCAACCTCAATCTTGTGCACGTCAAACCCTTGCGCGGAACAGGGCTGCTGATTTTTGATCCCGATCTGGTTTTTCTGGTTGTGGATAACCTGTTTGGCAGTGATGGTCGTTTTCATGTGCGGGTAGAAGGTAGAGACTTCACCCCAACCGAGCAGCGTATCATTCGCAAGATGCTGGAAGTCGTATTCGTTGAGTACGAAAAGGCATGGGAGCCAGTGTATCCGCTGGAGTTTGTTTATATCCGTTCAGAGATGAACACTCAGTTCGCCAACATCGCAACCCCGACAGAGGTTGTCGTGGCGGCAACTTTTCATATCGAATTGGGTGCTGGTGGCGGTGATTTTCACGTTTGCCTGCCGTACTCGATGGTCGAGCCGCTGCGTGACCTGCTGGCAAGTAGTATGCAGGCTGACCGAACCGAGGTGGATAATCGTTGGGTAAACCTGATGCAGCATCAGGTGCAGGCTGCTGAAGTTCAGTTGGTAGCGACTTTGGCAGAGACCAAGATTTCACTGGGCGATATCCTTAATCTCAAGGTTGGTGATGTGGTCATGGTTGATGTGCCGGAGCGGATCGTGGCCGATGTTTCGGGCATTCCCGTGCTGGAGTGCACTTATGGCACGGTGTCAGGCAACTATGCCTTGAAGGTAGAGAAAATTCTGGCCGGGGCTCATGAGTTGTATGAGAAGCCCATGTTAAGTGAAGAGGAACAGCAGGATGAGTGACGAGCAGGCTTTTGATCCGGACTCCGTGGCCGGAGCTGTTGATGATGAAGTCTCCATGGATGACTGGGCGGCAGCCATGGCCGAGCAGGAGGTTGCCGATGCTGCGGCAGCCGAGGTCAAGCCGGCCAGTAACCTGTTTCAGGATCTGGGTGGCAGCGCCAGTCAGGGGGCGGTGCCGCAGAATCTGGACATGATTCTGGATATTCCGGTTCAGCTGACAGTTGAGCTGGGGCGCACCAAGATTGCCATCCGTAACCTGTTGCAACTTGCCCAGGGTTCGGTGGTTGAACTGGATGGCCTGGCGGGTGAGCCGATGGATGTGCTGGTGAATGGTTGCCTGATTGCTCAGGGTGAGGTAGTGGTGGTGAATGACCGCTTTGGTATTCGCCTGACGGATATCATTACGCCGGCTGAGCGTATCAGACGATTGCAGAAATGATGAATTACATCTTTGCGCTATTGCTGGCATTGCCAATGCCGGCATTGGCCGAAGTGCCTGCTCAAGCAGGCACTTCGCCGTTCTGGGGCTTGCTGCAGGTGATGCTGGCCCTGTTGATCGTCCTGGCCGTGATCGTAGGTTTGGCGTGGGGCGTGAAGCGTATCGGCATGGGGCGCGTGCTGGGCCGTTGGCAGGTCGCCAAGGTCGTCAGTGGCGTGATGGTCGGCCCATCCGAGCGCGTGGTGGTGGTGGAGCTTGAGGGGCAATGGCTGGTGCTGGGAGTGACCTCCCATCAGGTCAATCTGCTGACGACCATGGCCAAACCGGATCAGCCATCAGGCCAAGCCGAGGCGGCGGAGATGCCGCAATTTGCCCAAAGGTTGGCCGCATTGCTCCGACAGGGGAGTGACAAGACTGGGGGCAAGGAGTGAAATTGTCCAAGGTGTTGTTAAGCGCTGTCTTGCTGTTGCCTGTGCTGGCATGGGCAGAAGGTTTGCCGATGATGACCAGTACACCGGCCGGTGGTGGCGGCCAGAGTTACTCGCTCAGCCTGCAAATGCTGTTGTTCATGACCTCGCTGACTTTCATTCCGGCGATGGTTCTGATGATGACTTCATTTACCCGCATCATCATCGTGCTGTCTTTGCTCAGGCAGGCGATGGGTACCATGCAGTCGCCGCCCAACCAGGTGCTGATCGGCCTGAGTCTCTTCCTTAGTATTTTCATCATGTCGCCGACACTGGATCAGGTCTACAGCAAGGCATGGGTGCCTTTGGCTGAAAATCGCATCAATATGATGCAGGCAGCCGATGAGGCGGCCAAACCGATGAAGGAATTCATGCTGGCGCAAACGCGCGAGAAGGATTTGGCATTCTTTATCGAGATTTCCCGCTCACCGGCACCGGCGACACCGGCTGAGGTGTCGATGAAAACGCTGATTCCGGCATTCATCATCAGCGAAGTGAAAACCGCTTTCCAGATCGGTTTCATGGTGTTTATTCCCTTCCTGATTATCGACCTGGTGGTGGCCAGTATTTTGATGGCCATGGGTATGATGATGGTGTCGCCGGTCATCATTTCCTTGCCGTTCAAGATCATGCTGTTTGTGCTGGTGGATGGCTGGACTTTGCTGTTGGGTTCGCTGGTGCAGAGCTTCGGAGTGCGATAACGATGATGACGCCCGAGACGGTCATTACCCTGGTGCAGGAGGGGCTTTACATGCTGATTCTGGTATCGGCACCGCCTCTTGCCGTTTCTCTGCTGGTTGGTTTGCTGGTCAGTATCTTGCAGGCCGCCACCCAGATCAACGAGATGACGCTGACTTTCATTCCGAAGTTGCTGGCCATGTTTCTGGTACTGGTGCTGGCAGGTCCGTGGATGCTGAGTACGCTGATGGATTACTTCACGCGCTTGTATCAGAGTATCCCGATGGTAATCGGTTGATATGCTGCCGATCACTGACGCCCAGATCAATCTTCTGGTCGCTTATTTTGTCTGGCCGTTTGCCCGTATCATGGGCGTCTTCATGGCTGACCCGTTGTTTGCTTCGCGCAGTATTCCGCGTCGTTTCAAGGCGGGCTTTGCCCTGATTCTGACCATCATGCTGGCGCCATTGCTGCCACCCTTGCCGCAAGTGCCGCTGGTATCGGCGGATGGGCTGTTGATCCTGTTGCAGCAACTGCTGATCGGTATCTGTATCGGGTTTTCGATGCGGGTGGTGATTACAGGGGTGGAGATGGCTGGTTTCATCATGGCCTCGCAGATGGGTCTGGGCTTTGCCATGTTCTTCGACCCGCAGCATTCGGCACAGGTGCCTGCGCTGTCGCGGGTGCTGACGGTGTTCACCACGCTGATGTTTCTGGCGATGGATGGTCACCAAGTGTTATTGCGCATTTTGCTCGACAGTTTTCAGACCTTGCCTATCGGCAGCATGATGCCGGTGGTGAGTTTCCGTCTGCTGGCCGAGTGGGGGGGCAATCTGTTTACCTGGGGGCTTTGGCTGGCCATGCCGGTAGTTGGCAGTCTGCTGGTGACCAACCTGGCAATTGGCGTGATGACGCGGGCCGCACCGCAGTTCAACGTGTTCTCATTCGGTTTTCCACTGACGCTTATGGTTGGCTTTATCACGGTGTATCTGATGCTGCCTTTGTTGCAGGGGCCGATTGCCGAGCTTTACCGCAACGGCTTTGACTTCAGTATCAAGCTGCTGAAGCCGGCATAGCTTTTTGCTAGAATGTCGCGTTATTGATAATTCAGGGCATGCCGCCGGGCATGTCGCATTTTCCGAGAGGTTGTTATGGCTGGTCACAGCAAATGGGCAAACATCAAGCACAAGAAAGAACGTGCTGATGCCAAACGCGGCAAGATTTTCACCCGACTGATCAAGGAAATCACCGTGGCGGCCAAGCTTGGTGGTGCCGATCTGGATTCCAACCCGCGTCTGCGTCTGGCAGTAGAAAAAGCTTGGGATGCCAATATGCCCAAGGATAACGTGCAGCGCGCGATTGACCGCGGTGCCGGTACGCTCGAAGGGGTGGATTACATCGAATGTCGCTATGAAGGTTACGGTATTGCTGGTGCAGCAGTGATGGTTGACTGCCTGACCGACAACAAGACCCGTACCGTGGCCGATGTGCGCCATGCTTTCTCCAAGTACGGCGGCAATATGGGTACCGATGGCTGCGTAGCCTTCCAGTTCACGCATTGCGGCTTTCTGGTATTCGCGCCGGGCGTGGATGAAGACGGCCTGATGGAGGCTGCCCTTGAGGCGGGTGCAGAGGATGTGCTGGCCAATGATGACGGTTCGTTTGAGGTGATTACCCCGCCTTACGAATTCAGCACCATCAAGGCGGCACTCGAGGCGGCTGGCTTCAAGGCCGAGCTGGGCGAAGTCACCATGCGTCCTCAAAACGAGACCGAGCTGATCGGTGACGAAGCGATCAAGATGCAGAAGCTGCTTGATGCGCTGGAAGATTTGGATGACGTGCAAAACGTCTACACTTCGGCAGTCATCGCAGATTGATGTTGAGGATGACTGGCAAGAGACCCGCAGTGCTATGGCTGTGGGTCTTTTTGTTTTTATTGCCGCTAATGCCGGTACGTGCCGAGTCATTGCAGATGCTGAGTAGCTCGCATACGGTGCCGAAGCATTTTGCCCGTGGCGGGATGGCCAGTGGCTATGCCGTTGATGTGGGCAAGGAGATCTTGCGCCGGGCGGGTTATGTGCCGCAGGCCAGAGCCTTGCCGTGGGCGCGGGCCATCCGTGAGGGGGAGTCGGGAGTCGGCATCATGGCTCCGGTGTTCTCGCGTACGCCAGCCCGCGAGGCGCTGTTCTATTTCAGCGAGCGGGTCATGGATGACGAGGTGGTGCTGGTGCAGGCGGCGGATCGGCAGTTTGTTTATCGCACGGTAGATGATCTGCGTGGCAAGCGGGTGGGTACGACGCGTGCCTCACGCTTTTCACCGCAGTTCAATGCGGTGATGCCCTTCATGCAGATCAATGAAGACGGCGAGCCGCAGCAGCGACTCGCCATGTTGCTGGCGGGGCGTATCGACGTTGCCGTTGTTGCCGGCGGGGTACATGCCGTGCGTTATAACGCGCGGCTGGCGGGGATTCCGCTGTCGCGGCTGCACATCGTGAAATCCCCCTTGTTGCTGGATCCGAACTACTTTGCGATTCCCAAGAGTCACCCGCACGCGCTGGAGATCCTGCAGCGTATCAATACCACCATCGGCGAAATGAATGCCGACCGCAGCTTGCCACGTCTGCTGGAACACTACCGCCAGCAATACTGATCATCAGAAAACCGATTGGCCGCTCAGCGTGGTCAATCTGTCCAGCGCTTCGAGGCCGGCCAGCGAGTTGCCGTGCCGGTCAAGCCCCGGGCTCCACACGGCAATACTCATCTTGCCCGGCAGAATGGCGAGAATCCCGCCGCCGACACCACTCTTGCACGGCAGGCCGACGCGGTAGGCAAATTCGCCGGCCGCATCGTAAGTGCCGCAGGTCAGCATGATGGCGTTGATCTGCTTGGCCTGACTGCGGCTCAGGCGGTTGTGGCCGCTGACCGGTGATTGGCCGTGATTGGCGAGAAACAGGCCGGCGCGCGCCAGCTCGCACACATTCATGCGCAGGCTGCAGGCGCGGAAATACTCGTACAGCACGATATCCACCGGGTGCTGCAGATTGCCGCAGCTTTTCATGAAGTGGGCGAGTGCGGCATTGCGATGGCCGTGTTCTGCTTCGGAGCGGGCAATGTCCTCGTCGATCTGGATGTCGCCGCCGCATTCTTCGCGCAGAAAATCGCGCAGGCCCATGGCCGAGCAGCCAAACTGGCCGATGGCCAGATCGGTGGTGACCAGGGCGCCGGCATTGATGAAAGGATTGCGCGGGATGCCGTGTTCGTACTCCAGTTGCACCAGCGAGTTGAACGGATTGCCGGAAGGCTCGCGGCCAACCCTTTGCCAGATGCTGTCGCCTTGATTGGCCAGTACGCGCGCCAGGGTGAAGGTCTTGGAGATGCTCTGGATCGAAAAGCGATAGTCGGCATCGCCGCAGAAGTGCAACTCTCCATCCAGGGTGGCGATGGCCATGGCAAAGCGTTGCGGGTCTTCGGCGGCTAGGGCGGGAATGTAGTCGGCGGGTTTGCCTTGGCCCAGGTAGGGCTGGATGTCACGGTGAATCTGCGACAGCAGGGATTCGATAGTCATGGTTTTTTATGGGCAGGTGTCGTTGATCAGGCCGGCTGCCGGACACTCTTTGTTGTCTCGTACAGGCAGGCCCCGGCCGTGGCCGGGCCGACATTATCCCTGAATGCCAACTGTGCCGCACCATTCGCTGACAAAGCAGTCACGGAAGGCCAGCATCTGTTGCAGCCTTTCTTCACCAAGCTGGCGGCCGGCGCTGGTCTGCATACTGGCGGGCAGTTTGGCCAGCTTTACCATGATGTGATCCAGTGCATAGTGGCGATCGTCAAGCGGTCGCGCCTGGGCGAGCGGGTCGCTGGGGTGGGCGAGGCGGCTGTCCATCTTGCCTGCGATATAAAACAGCCGGGCCAAGCCGATGGCACCCAGTGCATCCAGCCGATCGGCATCCTGCACAATTTGTGCTTCGATACTTTGCGGGGCGACATTGGCCGAAAAGCTGTGCGCGATAATGGCGTGGTGCAGGCCGGGCAAGAGCGAGACATCCAGCCCGGCTGCGGCCAACCTTTCACAGGCAAGATCGGCTGCCATGCGCGAGCCCTGGCTGCGGTCGGGGTGGTTTTTTGGCAGATTCACCAGATCATGCAGATAGCAGGCCAGCATGACTTGCAGGGTATTGGCCTCGGGATGGGCCTTCAGTAATTGCTGTGCAGTGGCCCAGACCCGCTCGAAATGATTGAGGTCGTGTGCCGCATCCTGTTGATGTTCGGGGCTGGCGGACAGCATGTCGCGGCAGTATGCCTGCCAGTGGGCCAAAGTCTGTGTCATGGGGCACCTTGCATCTTGGGGGCTTAACAGGAGCGGGGCATAATGCGCGCAGCTTGATATTCTGTAAAGTAAGCGTGTCGACGATGCCAAGGGGGCGTAAATGGAAAAGTATCTGGAAAAAACCGGCCTGAATCTGGATGAGGCGGCCATTCGTGGTGCGGGGCTGGTGTTGCGCAGCCGTTTTGCCGAGCCGGCGGCCGGCAAGTGGACGGTCGAGCAATTGTATCGCTATCCGGTACCGAAACTGGGTGAGGGCGGCAGTTGCTCGCTGGTGGATGAGCTTGAGCCGGTGCCGTTTGATATTGCGCCGCTGCTGGGTGGCGAGAATGTGGCCATGACACGCCAGCTGCTGCAGCTGCAGGCCTGGCTGGATGCCACGCTGGCACTGGTGCCGGCAGACTGGCTGGGCTTTTATCTGCGCGTCACGGTCAATCGCCAGCCGGCGTTGCTGAAGCTGGCTTATCGCGGCCTGCCTAGCCGGGCGGTATTCCCGCTGACCGAAGAGTTTGCCGTGCTCAGCAATAACAGCAAGGTTGGCCGCAATGCGCAGGCGGTGGTAATCAATGATGTTGCCGCCTGGGTGCAGTCGGGCCAGCCTTATTACGAGTGCGACCCCAAGGTGAAGAGCGAGGTTTGCTTGCCGGTGCTGGGTGAGCGTGGCGAGGTGTTGGGGATACTCGATGCCGAATCGGCGCAGGCGGGCTTCTTCTCCCAAGACAAACAGGCGGTGCTGGTAGCGCTGGCGCGCATTCTGGCGGTGCCGATGCGCGAGATGAACGAAGTCCTGTCGGGGCTTTAAAAGCTGGGTCTTGCCCCAAGCTAGGCCTCTGATGCAATGAATTGTGGAAAAACCGTGACGGCTAAAACTGATGCGCCAACTGTGAACCCAACCGTGAACTATGTGGCGACCTGCAAGCTCCCGACGCAATGGGGTGTTTTTGACATGCATGGCTTCGAGGAGATGGGTGGCCGCGAGCATGTGGTGTTGACGCTGGGCGATGTGCAGCAAGGGGCGCCGCTGGCGCGCGTGCATTCGGAATGCCTGACCGGCGATGCCTTGTTCTCCTTACGCTGCGATTGCGGTTTTCAGCTCGAAGCGGCACTTGCGGCTATCGCCGCCGAAGGGCGCGGTGCACTGGTTTATCTGCGTCAAGAGGGGCGCGGTATCGGCCTGCTCAACAAGATCCGTGCCTACAAGCTGCAGGATGGTGGTGCGGATACGGTCGAAGCTAACGAGCAGCTGGGGTTTCCGGCCGATATGCGCGACTTTCGCATCGCTCGCGAGATGCTGGCACATCTCGGCGTCAGTGCCGTGCGCATCATGACCAACAATCCGCGCAAGGTGGCAACCTTGCAGCAGGCGGGCATCGAGATTGTCGAGCGCGTGCCCTTGCAGGTTGGCCGCAATGATTACAATGACCACTACCTTGCAACCAAACAGGCCAAGCTGGGTCATATGCTTGGTGACTGACATCAAGTAATGTTTGTTGTCGGTCGATAACAGGATAAGGGCCGGGCCGTTAGTGACGGTCCGGCCTTTACTTTTGCCAGGCGAGGGGTGTATGGACAAGATTGAACCGGTTTCGGCAGCATCGCCCATGCATGGCCGTACGGCAGCCAGGCAAGAGCAGCATTCGCCGGCCGGGCGGCAGGGGCAGGTGGAGGTGTTTCAGGCCAGTCTGCTCGGGCAGTATGCGCAACAGCTGGATCCGGATGATCAGCATGGGGCTGATGCCGAGCAGCATGAGCTGTCGCAGGCCTTGCTGCATCTGCTGCAGTTGCTGGACGAGCGCGTGCGTGCCATGCGCGAACATGCCTTGCAGAGTGCCGGCCATGCGTCGCACGGTCTGATGGGCGAGTTGTGGCAGGTGGATGAGGTATTCAAGCGGCTGGTGCCGCTATGGCGACATCCGCAGTTGCAGTCGCTGCATGAGGTGGCGCGGCCAAGGCTGGTACTGATTTTTGCGGCTTGCCAGTTTGTCCTGCAGGCGGTGCGTCGGGCGGGCGAGCCACATGAGTGGCAAGATCTGCATGATGCTTTGCAGGCGCATCAGCGGCAGCTGTCCTGAAGCACTGTGATGAGGGTGAGTACATAAAGAAAAACCGGATTACCTTGCGGTAATCCGGTTTGTTCTGGTGGAGATAAGCGGGATCGAACCGCTGACCTCTTGCATGCCATGCAAGCGCTCTCCCAGCTGAGCTATACCCCCGAATGCTGGCGTCCCCACGGGGAGTCGAACCCCGGTTATCGCCGTGAAAGGGCGGTGTCCTAGGCCTCTAGACGATGGGGACTAAATTGTGGTGGAGATAAGCGGGATCGAACCGCTGACCTCTTGCATGCCATGCAAGCGCTCTCCCAGCTGAGCTATACCCCCACGGGACTTCGCGTTGCGTTTGCTGCATCGCGAAGAGGTGCGCACTTTAACGTGCAGGAAAATCTACGTCAAGCGTTTTTTCAACAATTTGTAACAGCGCTCGCTTGGGAAGCTGACTGATGCTGGGCATCGAGCTGTCGGGTGTGATTTCTTGTGGCGGTGACAGCCAGCGCAGCGGCACCAGGCGGCCACTGATACTGCTGACCTTGTCGGTGCAGGTCAGGCAAACGGGTTTGCCATTGCGCAGGCGCAGCGCCTCGTCAACGCGTTTGCCGAAAATCGCGCGCTGGCGATTGGCCTGCCAGTCCAGCAGGGTTGCGGCCAACCTTTCAGCCTGCAGATCCTTGCGCTGATAGGCATCGCGATAGGCGTGCAGCCACAGCTCGCCCTGATCGTCTTCGTGCAGCAAAGTGCTCTGATAGCTGATGGTCACCGCCGAGCCGATATCGACCCAATTCGACAGCGCCACTGCATTTTCATTGCGCAGCCTTACGCAGCCGTGGCTGCGAAAGCCCGGTACGCTGCCCGGCTGGGTCGTGCCATGAAAGCCGAGTCCGAGTTTTGCCTCGCCAAAGCGGATGAAAACCGGACCCAGCGGATTGTCCGGCCCAGGGGGCACGGTGGTTTGCACTGGCTTGCCCTGTTTGGCCATTTCTTCCTGGATGGACTTGGGCACATGCCAGACCGGGTTGCGGTAAATGCCGGTAATCGCGTAATTGCCGGTCGGGGTATTGGTAATCATCTTGCCGACCGCCACCGGATAACTGCCCACCAGCTCGCCATCCTCGTACAGGAAAGCGCGGGTCTGCGGCAGGTTGACGACCACGTGCTTGCCGGCGCTGCTGACGAGTACATCGGGCTCGGGCACAGGGTTGGCCGCAACAGCAGTGACAGGGAGCAGAATCAGCAGGGAAAGTCGCAAGGCGGCCAACATCGGATGCATACCGGTTAAGTAATCGCCCGATAGTAGCAGATGGCCTGTCAAACGGTGCAAGATGCCGTGATTTTTGCCGCGGATTCTGCGACAATTCCCGCCTTTGTCTTTTGCATTTCACCCGTATAAACAATGACTCAGAACCCTGTAGCCCATGTCGAATCGCTGGACCATGAAGGTCGCGGCGTAGCCCGTGTTGATGGCAAGGCCATTTTCATTGATGGCGCCTTGCCTTACGAACAAGTCAGCTTCAAGAGCTATCGCATCAAGAAGAGCTACGAGAGTGCCGACGTGGTGCAGGTGTTCAAGAAAAGCTTCATGCGCACCGAGCCGCAGTGCAAACACTTCGGCAACTGTGGCGGCTGTTCGATGCAGCATGTCGAATTCTCGGCCCAGGTCGCGGTCAAGCAGCGCCTGCTCGAAGACAATCTTGCCCATATCGGCAATGTGAAGGCACAGACCATCTCGCCACCGATTGCCGGCAGTCCTTGGGGCTACCGTCACCGAGCCCGCCTGTCTGCCCGTTTTGTCGAAAAAAAGGGCGGTGCGCTGGTCGGCTTCCGCGAGAAGCGCTCGACTTTCATTGCCGACATGACCGAGTGCCGCATCCTGCCGGCGCATATTTCGGCGCTGATCGTGCCGCTGCGCGAGCTGGTCAGCAAGCTGTCCATCTACAACCGCATGCCGCAAGTCGAAGTAGCTGTTGGAGCCGAGGTCGATATTCTGGTGTTCCGCAATATGGATGACATCACCGAAGCCGACTTCGCGCTGCTGAAGGCATTCTCCGATACGCACTCGCAAATCAAGCGCAAGGTACAGATCTGGCTGCAGCCGGTAGGCCCGGAAACCTGTTATCCGATCTACCCGCTGGACGCGCCGCGCCTGACCTACCGCATCCCCGATTTCGATCTGGAAATGCCTTACTACCCGACCGAATTCACCCAGGTGAATCCGGACATCAATAATGTGATGGTCAGCCGCGCCCTGCGCCTGCTCGACCCGCAGGCCAGCGAGCGCATCGCCGACATGTTCTGCGGCATCGGCAACTTTACCCTGCCGATCGCCCGTAGCGGCGCGACTGTGCACGGCATGGAAGGCAGCGAGGCGCTGGTCAAACGCGCAGTGGAAAACGCCACGCACAACGGTCTGCAAGATCGTGTCAGCTATGAAATGGCCAACCTGTTCGACGTGACCGAAGAATCCTTCGCCGCGTTGGGCAAGTTCGACAAGATGCTGGTTGACCCGCCACGCGATGGTGCAATCCAGCTGCTGAAGGCGATTACCGAAGAAACCGCGCCGCAACGCATCGTGTACGTGTCCTGTAACCCGGCGACACTGGCGCGTGACGCCGGCGTGCTGGTGCACACCAAGGGCTATACGCTGAAAACCGCCGGTATCATTAATATGTTCCCGCACACGGCCCACGTCGAGTCGGTGGCCTGGTTTGAAAAGACCAGCCCGTGCAAGACCCGTGCCGAGATCGAAGCCATCGAGGCGGCAGAAGAAGCACGCCGCAGCGCGGCCCGTGAAGCCGCGATTGCTGCCCGCGAGATTCGCGAAGCGCAGCTGGCCGAAGAGCGTGCGCAGGAAGTGGCCGAGCGCCAGGCCGCCAAGGCGGTGCGCCGCGCCGAATTCGAAGCCCGCACTGCGGCCAACGAAGCCAAGCGCCAGGCGTTTGCCGAGCGCCAGGCAGCCGGCGAGTTTTCGGAAGAAGACGACAGCAGCGCCGAGTAAGGTTGGCCGCAAGCCAGGCTGAAGCCCTGGCAAGGGCAGGCGCAAGAAAAAGGACAGCACCACTAGGTGTTGTCCTTTTTTATTGGGCTGGGGGCAGCGCTGTCCGCTGCCTTATTTGCTAAGGCATTCGGCAGAAAACCGCGTACCGCTACCGCCAGCGGTACGCGTGGTGTGGCTGTCCGTCAGGCAAGTGCTGATGTCTGAATATCAGGTTGCCGCATCGAGCAAGGCGGCGACTTGCGGCCAACGTGGCAGTGGTGCGACGGCACCGACTCCGGTGGTGCTGAGTGCTGCAGCGATATTGGCGGCGCGGGCGGCGTTGATCAGGCTGTCGCCGGCGGCCAGGCGGGCAAGGCAGGTACCGGCGAAGCAGTCTCCTGCACCGGTGGCATCTACCGGATTGACGCGATGGCCGCTCAGGTGCTGGCGGCTTTGGCCGTCGGAGACAATGCAGCCATCCGCACCGAGCTTGAGTACCACCTGACGCGCGCCGTGCTCATGTGACCAGCGCAGGATGTCGTCAATGTCTGACAGGCCAGTGAGCAGCTGGGATTCGTCTACGCTGGGAAAAAACAGGTCGGTGTCGGCCAGCGCCTGTTGCAAGCGGGGCAGGGCTTGTTCGACCGACCACAGTCTGGGGCGGTAATTCATGTCCAGGCTGACGCGGGTGCCATGCTGACGGGCGTGTCTGATAGCGGCAAACACACTGTCGCAGGCGCTTTGGCTGATACCCATCGAGATGCCGGAAACGTGCAGCTGGCGTGCGCTGGCAATCACATCCAGCGGCAGGTCTTGAGGACGGATCTGGCTGGCGGCGCTGCCTTTGCGGCAGTAGCTGAAATGGTGGCCTTTGGTGTCGTGCTCGACAAAGTACACGCCGGTGGCGCTGTCTTTGAGTGTGCGCACGCCGCTGATGTCGATGTTTTCCTGCTGCCACAGCGCCAGTAGTGCCTCGCCAAAACGGTCGTCACCCAGCTGGCTGATGTAGCCGCAGCGTGCGCCCATGCGGCTGGCCGCAATCACGGCGTTGGAGGTGTCGCCGCCAAAACCGCGGCGGTAGTCCAGATCACCGGTCTGGTTGAATTCGATCATGGCCTCGCCGAGGGCGACTAAATCCAGTGTTTTTTCCATTATGTGTCTTGCCTTTGCAGCAGGCGGCCAGAGCGGGCCAGTGGATAGAGTTTGCCTTCCTGATAGCTGAGCTCACCATTGACATACACGGCGACAATGCCGCTGGCGGGCTGGCAAGGCTGGTCGTAACTGGCCGTATCCTGCACGCGGGCAGGGTCCAGCAACACGATGTCGGCAAAGTAGCCGGGCTTGAGCAGGCCACGGTGTGGTAAGCGGAATTGTGCGGCAGACAGGCCGGTCATCTTGTGGATGGCGGTTTCCAGCGTGAACAGCTTCAGCTCGCGCTGGTAGTGGCCCAGCACACGGGGGAATGTCCCCCACAGGCGCGGGTGAGGATGACGGTCATGCGGCAGGCCGTCAGAGCCGATCATGGTCAGCGGGTGCGCCATGATGCGTTGCACGTCGTCTTCGTGCATCTGGAAGTAGCAGGCACCGCCGGGCTGCAGGCGGCGGCAGGCTTCCTGCTGGCTGACTTGCCAGTCGCGGGCGATATCGGCCAGCCAGCGCCCGGCCATGTCGGGGTGGCTGTCTGACCAGGTAATGCGGATGTCGATCACACCATCGACCAGATCTTCACGCAGCACGGTTGAGCCTGCGGTGTAGGGATAGGTATCCATTGCCAAAGCCTGCCGTGCGGCCAGACTTTCCATGACGGCCAGGGTTTCGACCGAGCGTCCCCACTGACTGGGGCCGGCGCATTTATGATGCGAGATCACCAGCGGCACGTTGGCCGCATGCGCGCTGTCGGCGGCCTCGTGCATGGCGTCGATGATGTCGGCCATCTCGCTGCGCAGATGGCTGGTATAAACGCCGCCATAGCGTGCTACGACACCGGCAAGTGCGGTAATTTCTGTTGCCGGCGCGGCAAATGCCGGTTCGTAGAACAGGCCGCTGGACAGGCCGATGGCACCTGCTGCCAGACATTGCGCCAGCAGCTCGGCCATTCGGGTGACTTCTGCTGGTGTCGCGGCGCGATCCAGCGTGTCCATTACCGCAAAGCGCAGCGTGGTATGGCCAATCAGCAAGGCGGTGTTGATGCTGGGGCGGGCGGCATCGAATGCCTCGCGGTATTGGGCAAATTCGCGGTAGCGAAATGACTGCGCCCCCAGCAGATTCAGCGGTGCTTGCGGGTTGTCGGTGGCCAGCGGCAAAAGCGAGATGCCGCAATTGCCGGCAATGACGGTAGTGACGCCCTGCGACAGCTTGGGCAGCATGGCCGGCTTTTGCAGCACTATGGCGTCGTCGTGGGTGTGTACGTCGATAAAACCGGGGGCGATGACAAGACTGGTGCAATCACGTATGACCAGATCGGCATAGCCAGGATTGGCCAGCAGATCAGGCCCGACGGCCACGATGCGGTCGTTTTCCAGTAAGAGATCGCCACGGAAGGCGGGGCTGCCGCTGCCGTCGACGATCAGTCCGTTCCGTAGCAATCGTTTCATGACTCGTCCTGACCGCCGTTAGCCTCACGGGCTTGCCAGTAATGGAAAGGCTGGTGATGAGTGTCCACACCATGCGTCCCCAGAATCTGGCGCACGTTTTGCAGACGCTGGATGGCAGTATCGCCACTGCGCTGCGCCACCAGTACGGTCAGGATTTCAATCACGGTCAGGTGGGCCAGATAAGCTTCGGTACCAACGTGCATGACCGGATCATCCGGCACATTGATGCCCAGCACGATGTCGGCTTTTTGTGCCAGTGGTGTACCGGCCTGAGTCAGCGCAATCACCGTGGCCCCCTGGGCGCGGGCCACATCGACTGCCTCCAGCAGCGAAGGCATGCCGCCCACGTGCGAGATGGCAAAGGCGACGCTGCCACGTTGCAGGGTGGCGGCCGATACCAGCTGCAGATGCGGATCAAGATAGGCATTGGCCACCAGCCCCAGCCGGAACAGTCGCGCCTGAAAGTCATTGGCCATGAAGCTGGATGTCGCGCCGACGCACCAGCAATCGGTACGCGCAGCCTCGACAATCGCCTTGGCGGCTTGCTCGAGCGCGTTGACGTCCAGTGTCGCCTTCACGCTGTTGACGGCAGTGGCGGCGCTCTTGGTGATTTTGTCGACGACCTGATCGGTGCTGTCTTGCCGCTGTACGCGGCGATGCAACGGCGGGGCGCTGACAGCCAGCTCTTGTGCCAGTGCCAGTTTGAAGTCACGCAGGCCGGCAAAGCCCAGATCACGCACCGTGCGCATGATGCTGGGCACCGAGGTGTCCATCTGTTCGGCCAGGGTGTCGAAGCTCTCGTCCAGAAAACGCTGCGGGTCTTGTTGCAGGGCTTCCAGAATGCGCCGGCGTCCGGCAGGCAGGCCGGCCTGTTCGTCTTGCAGCAGGCTGGCGGTGTGATCGAGTACGCTCATGGATAGGCTCATGGTCAGAATCGGGTGCTTACGGCGTCGACTACCAGTGCGTCATCATTGATGACGGGTAGCCAGCGCCATTTGTCAAAAGTAGTGCAGGGGTGCGAGATGCCCAGCATGACGCGGTCGCCCACGGCAAGATCAGGCGAATCTGCGCCCAGCTGCAGGTAGGCGTGCTGGTCATTCAGGCCGGTGAGTTGCCAGCTGGCGGCTGCGGCCAACCTTGCGCGGCTGCCGCGCGGGCTGTAGGCCACCGGTTGCGGCAGGGCCAGATCGTAGGAAATATCGCGTTTGCCGACAGCCAGAATGGCCAGGCCCGGCTCGGGGCGCGATTGTACATGCGCCCAGACTTCCAGCGCGGCTTGCAGGCCATGATGGCAACCCAGCCGCGCATTGGCCTGCTCCACCAGCCGCTGATAAAAGCCGTGATCGTGGGTGAGATAGCAGCCGGAGCGCAAAACGCCCAGCACCGGCCTGTCGAGGCTGATCCGCATCGGGGCCAGTACCAGATCAAACAGTGCAGAGCCACCGGATGAGACAATGATCTCCTCACACTCAAATCCGCCAGCCTGATGCACGGCCAGCACGACTTGCTGCAGCCGCGCCAGCAGGGCAGCGGTGCGGGCGCTATCGGCGGCGCTGTCGCCGCTGGCAGTCAGCCCTTCATAACATTCGACGCCGACCAGCCTGACTTTTGGATTCAGGCGTGCTGCCTCGGCCAGCGCCAGCGCCTGCTCGTGCGTGCGGCAGCCGGTGCGGGTTTCACCCACCTCCAGCAGCACTTCAAACGGGCTACTTTTCGGCGGTGCGGATTCGGCAATCAGTGCCAGCTGCTCGTGTGAATCCAGCAGGAACATGATGCGCAGCGATGGATCCTGCGTCTGCCACTGGCTGATCTGGGCCAGATCTCCGGCCTGAAATACCTGATTGGCAATAATGATGCGGCGGGCACCGGCGGCCAGCGCAATGCGGACTTGCTGCACATTGGCCAGTGTCAGCCCCCAGGCACCGGCATCCAGCTGCTGACGGAACAGCTGTGGCGACATGGTGGTTTTGCCATGCGGCGCAAAGGCAATGCCGGCATCGTTCGCCAGTTGCTGCATCCACTGCAGATTGTGCTGTAGCGGCGACTGGCGCAGTACGGCCAGTGGCAGGGGCAGATCATCAGCGTACAAAGACCAGCTCTGCGTGCCGACATGCGATAGCGGCATGGCCGGTGCCTGATGCGGATAGCCCTTGTGGGTATTGTCCAGAATGGGGTCGAGCAGGGTCATGATGTGCTTTCCAGTTCTTCGATGCGGATACAGGCGCTGAAACGGCCGTGGCCCAGATCACTTAATGGTGGTCTTGTTTCGCTACAGGCTTGCACGGCATGCGGGCAGCGGGTACGGAATACGCAGCCGGATGGCGGGTTGACCGGGCTGGGGATTTCACCTTTCAGCGCGGTGAATTGGTGCGGTGTGGATGGATCGGGGCTGGGCGATGCGGCCAACAGGGCGCGGGTATACGGGTGCAGCGGCTTGTCGTACAGCGCGGCAGTCGGGGCGATTTCCATGATTTGCCCCAGATACAGCACCACCACGCGGTCGCACAGGTATTCGACCACGTCCAGATCGTGTGAAATAAACAGCATGGTCAGCCCCAGCTGTTCACGCAGATCACACAGCAGATTGACCACTTGAGCCTGAATCGATACATCCAGCGCCGATAGCGGCTCGTCGGCGACGATGAACTCTGGTTCCACTGCCAGTGCACGCGCGATGCCGATGCGCTGGCGCTGGCCACCGGAGAATTCGTGCGGGTAGCGGCTGGCGTGTTCGGCGCGCAGGCCGACTTGCTCCAGCAGCTCGCCGATACGCTTTTGTCGTGCCTCGCGGCCTTTATGCAGGCCATGCACTGTCAGCACTTCGTCCAGCACATCGCCGATACGCATTTTCGGGTTCAGACTGGCGTACGGGTCTTGAAAGATGATTTGCAGCTTGCGCCGCAGCGGGCGCAGCTGGCGCTCCGGCAGGGTGGCGATGCTTTGCTGGCGGTAAATAATGTCACCGGCGGTCGGGTCCAGCAGACGCAGCAGGGTGCGGCCGATCGTGCTTTTGCCGGAGCCGGATTCGCCCACCAGCCCTAGTGTTTCGCCGGGCTGGATAACAAAGCTCACATCGTCCACGGCGCGTACCGGTTTTTGGCTGTCGCCAAAATAGCGTTTCAACTGGCGGATTTCGATCAATGGCTGGCTCATGGCGTGGCTCCGGTGGCGGCAAGGTTGGCCGCAGTCAGCAGACAACGGCTCTGGTGCTGGCCATCTGTCAGCAAATCAGGCACACGGCTATCACAGGGGGCGGATGCCTGATCACAACGCGGGGCAAAGGCGCAGCCTGGCGGTGGTGACAAGGGGCTGGATACCTGGCCGCGAATCGCAAACAGGCGGCGCTGATTGCCGCTGCGCTGGCGCTGATTCGCTGGCAGACAGGCCAGCAGGCCACGGGTGTAAGGATGGCGAGGCTGGGCAAACAGCTCGGTCACCGGCGCGGCTTCGACAATGCGTCCGGCGTACATCACGGCGACATCGTCCGAGTAATGCGCCACCACGCCCAGGTTATGGGTGATGAACAGGATGCTCATGCCGTTTTCGCGCTGCAGGCGGCGCATCAAGTCCAGAATCTGCGCCTGAATGGTGACATCCAGCGCGGTGGTGGGCTCGTCGGCAATCAGCAGGCTGGGGTTGCAGGCCATGGCCAGTGCAATCATCACCCGCTGGCGCATGCCGCCAGAGAGTTGGTGCGGGTATTCGTTCAGGCGCTGGGCGGCGGCGGGAATTTCGACCATTTCCAGCATACGCAGGGCGTGAGCCTGGGCGGCGGCGTGATCCATGCCCAGATGCAGGCGCGCGCTTTCGGCAATCTGTTCGCCAATGCGGAATACCGGATTCAGGCTGGTCATCGGCTCCTGAAAAATCATCGCCACTTCATTGCCGCGCAGGCGGCGCATATCGGCCTCGCTGGCACGCAGCAGGTCAATCTCGCGGCCATCGTTGCACTGGAACAGCGCGCTGCCGCCCACGGTAAAGTGCGCGCTCTTGGGCAGCAGGCGCATCAGTGTGAGGCTGGTCACGGATTTGCCGGAGCCGGATTCACCGACCAGCGCTGTGGTTTTACCCGGCTGGATGTCAAAGCTGACATCGGCCACCGAATGGATGGTGCCGTCATCGGTATGAAAAGCCGTGCCCAGCTGGCGTACTTGCAGTCTTGGTTTGTGTGTCATCGGGCTTTCCTTACAGCGACTTTTTCAGGCGCGGATCAAGCAGGTCACGGATGCCGTCACCCAGAATCTGTAGCGATAGCGCGGTAATGATGATGGCCATGCCGGGGTAGAGCACCACGCCCAGCGTCTGGTGCGCATATTGCTGGCTGCCAGCCACCATGGTGCCCCAGGTCGGGATTTCCGGTGGCACGCCCACGCCCAGAAAGCTCAGCGCGGCTTCGGCCAGAATGGCGTAGGCAAAGATAAAGGAGCTTTGCACCAGAATCGGCGATACCAGATTGGGCAGGATGTGGCGCAGCAGCACGCGCCACAGTGGAATGCCCAGCGCCCGCGCGGCTTCGACAAACAGCAGCTCGCGCAATACCAGTGTCGAGGCGCGCACTACCCGTGCCACGCGTGGTGTGTAGACAATCACCAGCGCCAGCACCACGTTGGCCGCAGACGCCCCCAGAATGGCGACCAGTGCAATCGCCAGCAGAATATCCGGCAGCGACATCATGGCATCTACCAGACGCATCAGTGGCGCATCAAGCTGGCGGAAAAAGCCCGCCAGCAAGCCCATCAGCGTGCCAAAGGCAATCGCCAGCAGCGCGGTGGCCGCCGCAATCCCCAGCGAGTAACGGCCGCCAAAGGCAATACGGCTGAACACATCACGACCCAGCTCGTCGGTGCCCAGCCAGTGTTCGCCACCAGCGCTTTGCAGGCGCGACAGGATGGCGGTGTCGTTCGGGGCAAATGGCGTCAGCCACGGTGCGGCCAACGTTGTCATCACCACGATCAGCAACAATGCGCTGGCCAGAAGAACGATCTGCCGCCGGAACAGTTTTTGCAGAAACAGCTTCATCAGTATTTCACTCGCGGATCGATCAGGGTGTAAAGCAGGTCAACCATGAAGTTCACCAGCACATAGATGGCAGCAATCACCAGTAGCGCGCCCTGTATTACCGGGTAATCACGGCGCAGTACGGCATTGACCACCAGGTTGCCGACGCCGGGCAGGCCGAAGACCGTCTCGGTGACCACCGCGCCGCCTATCATCAGCGCCAGCGTCAGACCAATCACGGTGACCACCGGCACCAGGGCATTGCGCAAGGCATGCTTGAGAATGACTACGCGCTCGGTCAGGCCTTTGGCGCGGGCGGTGCGCACATAGTCTTCACCCAGCACATCCAGCATCGAGGCGCGGGTAAAGCGGATGATCAGTGCGGAATTAAGCAAGCCCAGTACCGTGGCGGGCAGAATGAGGGTGTGCATGCGCTCGGCCAGTGGCGCGCCGGGTTCGCCATAACCGGATACCGGAAACCAGCCCAGCGACACGGCAAAAACCTGAATCAGCACAATGCCCAGCCAGAAGCTCGGGATACTGGCGCCCAGCATGGCCAGCGCGGTAAAAAACTGGTCAAGCAGACGGCCACGGAACACCGCACCAATCACACCGCAAGGCACGCCGATCAAGGTGGCAATGCCAACCCCCATCAGTGCCAGCAGGGCGGTCGGCTCGGCGCGTTCCCACAGTGCCTGGGTAACCGGACGTTGCAAGAAGATGGAATCGCCGAGATTGCCGCTGAACAGCTCTTTCAACCAGTACAGAAACTGCACCGGTAAAGGCTGATCCAGCCCGTATTGTTGCCGTACCCGGTCAATATCCGCGGCGGTGGCCTGGTCGCCCAGCAACACCGCAATCGGGTCACCCGGTGCGGCACGGGTCAGCAGGAAAACCAGCACCGCGACAATACTCATCACGATGAACATGCCGACAAGCCGGCTTAAAAGATAACGCTGCATTACTGCCTACCTCTGAAATCAAGCAAAGTAATCCCTGCCCGCTGCCGGGCAGGGCAGCGGGTTTGTCTGTCAGTCGGGGAAATCAGGGCTTGAGCTTGACGTTCCAGAAGAACGGCCAGGTGGAGGCGGTAAAGCCTTCCAGCTTGGGCGAGCGGGAGGACAGGCTGCTGAACTTGCCAACCTGGATGTAAGGCACTTCGTCGTAGACAGTCTGTTGCACACGGCCCCAGGCGGCGGCGCGTTTGGCCGGGTCGGTCTGTTCGTTGAATGTATCCAGCGCGGCTTGCTTGGCCGGGGTGCTCCACCAGCCTGGCGCACCATTACCCAGCTGTGGTGGCGAAAGCATAGGCTCGGGGAAGAGAGGCGAGTGGGTAATGTAGATATCCCACAGCTTGCTGTCGTTACGACGCTGTACCAGGGTCGCCCAGTCGACCACGTTCAGGTCAGGCTTGAAGCCGGCCTTTTTCAGCTGCTCCGCCATGATCAGCGCCATATTGTAGTGAAAGTCGTACTGGCGACTGGTCAGGATACGCACCGGTTCGCCCTGATAGCCGGCAGCAGCGGCCATGCTTCGGGCTTGTGCCGGGTTGTTTTGCCGGTACTTGTTAAGACCGGCTGTCGAGTAGAACGGCGTGCCTTTGGGGAAGTGATTGCCCTCGGCGGTGTAAAACTGCGGGTTGCCGAAGCCTGCGGCCAACATATCACTCTGGTTCAGTGCAGTTTGCAAGGCCTGGCGTACGGCTGGCTTGGCCATGCTGCCTTCTTTGGTGTTGAGTACCAGATAAGGGAAGCCGAAGGACTTGTTAAGAGCGGGAACTGTCTTGTCACGCGCTTTTTCGAGGCGTGGCAGGGCATCAACCGGCAGCAAGTCAGCGAAGTGATATTGTCCTGCCAGTGCACCCTCTACCCGGGTATTGGCATTCGGTACCGGGATAAAGCGCAGCTCGTTAACCATGGCGTTGCGTTTGCCGCCATAACCGTTTGCGCCCTCTTTTCGGGCGCTGTATTTGTCAAAGCGCGTCAGTAGTACGTATTGGTCTGGCTTGCGTTCGGCAAACTTGTAGGGTCCGGTGCCGACAAACTGGGTCAGCGGGTTGGCAATGCTTTCTTTGGCCATGATGGCGGCCATGCCACTAGGCAATGCCAGTTGCGCCAGCAACGGGGCATAAGGCTGCTTCAGCACAATCTCGATACTGTAATCGCCTTTGCTGTTCAGGCTTGCCAGCTCGGCTGCCACATTCTTGCCGCGCGGTGCCATTTCCATCCAGCGTTTCAGGCTGGCAATCACGTCTTCAGCATTCAGCTCGCGGCCATTGTGCAGCATCACGCCTTTACGCAAGGTGATGGTGTACTGCTTGCCATCTTCCGAGACCTTGGGCAGTGAGTCGGCCAGCAGGGGGACGATCTGCCACTTGGCGTCAAAGGTGTACAGCGGCTCGTATACGTGCTGCATGATGGTGGCCACCAGGTCGGCGGTGGAAGCCATCGGATCTAGCGTTTGCGGCTCGGCCACCATGGCCAGATTCAGGGCGCTGCCCGGGGCGGCAAAAACCGAACCGGCAGGTAAGGCCAGCAGGCTACAGGCGGCGATCGAGACAGCGAGAAGGTGACGGCGGGTGGTTGGGCTCTGCATCATGGTGGTCTCTCCTTGTGGAATTTATTTTCATGAAATTCATCTTATTGTGCGTTTTTTGTACTGTAAAGCGGATTTTAAGATGCTGTGTTGAAAATAAATTTCACAAAAGGCATGATTACAACACCGTCACCTGAAGGAGTTTCATCATGTCTTTAGAGTTTCTTGGCAATCCGCCGCTTGCTTCCGATCAGCAGCCACGCCCTTTGTCACCGGCAGTGCGCGCTGGTGATTTTGTCTTCGTTTCCGGCCAGGTGCCGGTAGATGAAAAGGGGGAAATTGTGGCCGGTCATATCGAGGCGCAAACCCGTCAGGTTTTCCGTAATGTGGAAAAGGCGCTGGCTTTGGCGGGCTGCAGTCTGGCGGATGTGTGCAAGGTGAGTGTCTGGCTGCAGGATGCCAGGGATTTTCCCACCTTCAATCGCATCTATATGGAGCATTTCACCGGCAACAAGCCGGCGCGCTCAACCGTGGAGTCACGGCTGATGATTGATGCGCGAGTCGAGATTGATGTGACAGCGTATAAGCCGCGTCAATCGTCGTGATCTGATAAGCGCATGGCCGCAAGCATTGCTGCTTGCGGCCAACCTTGGTTGCTAGCGTCAGACGCCGCTCAGCAGCTTTTGCAGTGGCGGCAGGAATTCGTCTGTCGCGGTGTAGCCGATCAGGCGGTGACTTTCCTTACCCTGGCGGTTGTAGAAAATCATGCCGGGCGGGCCGTAGAGGCCGAATTGCTTGAGCAGGGCCTGGTGTTCGCTGTTGTTGGCGGTGACATCGGCTTTCAGCAGCACCATGTCGGCAAAGGCAGCGCGCACTTGCGGGTCACGGAAGGTGGTTTGTTCCATCTCGATACAGGCTACGCACCAGTCGGCGTAAAAATCCAGCATCACCGGCTTGCCGGCGGCGGCCTGTAGCGCCTGCTGCAATTCGGCGGGGCTGCCTACCTTGCGCCAGGCCAGTTCGCTATTGCCGGCAGCAGCACTGCTACCCAATAGCTGCGCCAGTGGCTGACGGGCGGAGCTGGCACCGCTGAAAATGCCGATCAGCTGGATGGCAGCGGCTAGTGCCAGCATCAGGCCCAGTGCCTTGGCCAGCTTGTGGATGCTGCGTGCGTTGCCGGGCAGCGGTTCGAAAGCCCCCAGAAAGACGGCGCTGCCGGCCGCCAGTGCCGCCCAGGCCAGCATGGCGAGCCAGGCCGGGACAAAGGGCGCGGCCAACCAGATGGCGACGGCCAGCATGATGGTGCCGAATACCGCCTTGATGCGGTTCATCCACTGGCCAGCCTTGGGCAGCAGTTGGCCGCCGAGGGTGCCAAGCAGGATCAGCGGCGTGCCTAGGCCCAGTGCCATCGCGTACAGCGCCAGGCCGCCGAGCACGGCATTGCCTTGCTGGCCGATATAACCGAGCGCGACCACCAGTGGCGGCGCGATGCAGGGGCCGATCAGCAGGGCAGACAAGGCGCCCATGCCGAAGACGGTGGCGATTTTGCCGCCGCTGAGGCGATTGCTGCTGTCGGCAATACGGGTTTGCCAGCTGGCCGGCAGCTGCAGGCTGAACAGGCCGAACATCGACAGTGCGAGCACCACCATCAGGGCACTGGCGGACAGGATGACGACCGGCTGTTGCAGCCAGACACTGAGCAGACTGCCGGTGAGGCCGGCGATGATGCCGATAATGGTGTAGCAGACCGCCAAACCCTGCACATAGCTGAACGACAGCATGAAGCCACGACGACGGGTGATGTGCTGGCCCTGGCCGGCAATCAGTGAGGACACGATGGGCAGCAGCGGATACATGCAGGCGGTAAACGCGAGGCCGAGGCCGGCGACGAAAAAGGTCAGCAGGGTGCTGGCGAGGTTGGCCGCAGCAGGTGACGAGTCTGTCTGTGTAGCTGGTGAGGGGGCCAGTGCCTGCAGCCAGTTGCTGGCACTGCTGCGGCTGCCGATATCAAAGCGATAGGTGTAGGGCGGATAGCACAGGCCGGCATCGGCACAGCCTTGCATCACTACTTCGAGCTTGAATTTCTCTGGCGCAGTAGCTTGCAAGGGCAGGGTGATCTGAGTCGTGCCCGGCAGATAGACCGCCAGACGACCGAAGTAAGGGTCATCCTTCATCTTGCCGGGAGGCAGCGGAGAGCCGCTGAGCAGGCCGGCCGGATCAGTGCTGAACTTGCTGCGATCGCGATACAGGTAGTAACCGTCAGCCACCTCCAGCGTCAAAACCACTTGACCGCCCTGGCGTTCGGCTTGCAGCGCAAACGCTTTTTCTGGTGGCAGCAGATCTTCGGCATTCAGGGCGCTGGCCGTTTGGGCGATGAAAAGCAGGCTGAAAACCAGCAGCAGTTGCTGGAACAGGTGTCGAATTGAAGAGGGTGTCACGGTTGCGGCTTGTCCTAGGCTGGGTAGTGCATCACAATGCTGGCTTACCAAGCAAACGCTTGAATATCAGGCTTGGGCTGAAAGAGCGAGACTATGTCAGGTCATATCATTCATTTTGCGCATGCTAACAGTTTTCCTGCTTCGATCTATCGCAAGATGTTCGAGGTCTGGCAGGCGCAAGGCAATCAGGTCAGCTATCTCGATTGTATCGGCCATGACAGCCGCTATCCGGTGACGGACTGTTGGCCGCATCTGGTCGATGAAACCCTTGATTACTTGCGTGCCCGCTATCAGCAGCCGGTAGTCGGTGTCGGTCATTCGCTCGGTGGTTTCATCCTGTTTTTTGCCGCCATTCGCGAGCCGCAGTTGTTTTCGCGGCTGATCATTCTTGATTCGCCCTTGATGGGGCCGGCGCGTTCGGCCGGAATCTGGCTGGCCAAGCGTATGGGTTTTATCAGTAGGGTAACGCCGGGCGGTAATACACTGAAGCGGCGTGACCGATGGGCATCCGAGCAGGCGGTATACGACTACTTCGCGCGCAAGCCAATGTTTGCGCGTTTCGATCCGGACTGTCTGGCCGACTATGCGCGCCACGGCACGGTTCTGATGGCAGACGGCGATCGCCAGCTGAAGTTCCGCCCGCAGGCCGAGAATGCCATCTACAACACCCTGCCGCACTCCTTCCCGCGCTATCGCGGCAAGCTGCGCGTGCCAACCGATTTTCTGGCCGGCGAACACAGCGATGTGCTGCAGGCGAGCGATCTGGCCTTCATGCGCAAGGCGTTCGGCATGCGTATTCATACCTTTCCCGGTTCACACCTGTTTCCGCTGGAGTCGCCAGTGGCGACTGCCAGCTTCATTCAGGAGCTATTAAGTCGCTGACGCGGCCTTGTCCGCTTTTTGCCGTTTTTGTCTGACCAGCTCGCGCAGCATGAAACGATTGGGGCTGAGCGCATTGAGCAGGTCGGTGGGTAGCGGCATCGGCTCGCCCTCTAGCAGGCTGGCCAAGACTTCACCGGCAAGCGGCGCGGTTACCATGCCGCGCGAGCCGTGGGCCGTGCTGGTATACAGACCCTTGATCCACGGCATGGCGGCATCCAGCTGCAGGCTGGCATCGCGGCTCAACTCGCGATAGTGCTCGACAAACTGCTGCCGGCGCGCAACGCCGCCCAGCAAGGGCAGATAGTCGGGGCTGGTGCAGCGCTCGGCCGCGCGTCCCTGGCAGGCCGCTTCGTCATTGCTGAGGCCCGCAGCCAGTGCCGGTGCCATGCGAGAAAGCATGTCGAGGTTCTCGCGATGTTCGGCCGGATGAGTCTGCAAGTCGTTGTGATCAAACTTGAAGGTAGCACCCAGCGTGTGGCGATCGTGACGGGCGGGGGCAATATAACCTTCACCGCACAGCACGGTTTTCAGCTGGCTACTGGCGGCCGTGGCAGCCACTTCACTGATCTGGCCGCGAATGCGTTTGAGCGGCAGATGGGCGGTGGCATCAAACGCAAGGGTATCGTTGGCCGCAGCCAGTACTACGATACTGCCGATGGCCAGCGCTTCGTCGTGATGCATGGCCAGCCAGCTGTCGTCTTCATGATTCTGGCTCAGCTCGGTGATTGTCTTGCCCAGTCGCAGACTGATATTCGGGTGATCCAGCAGCTTGCCAACCAGGCTTGGCGGATTCAGCCAGCCACCTTGCGGGAAGTACAGGCCGGACTGTGACAGCGGCAGGCCAGCTAGCTCGCTGGCTTCTTGCGCATCAACAGCCTGCAGAATGTCAGTGGGCAGCCCCAGTGCAGCCAGACCTTGCTGGCGTTTCAGCTCGTCTTCGCTATCTGCCAGCTGCAGCACGCCGCAGCGCTGCCAGCTGATGCCGTCATCTGCCAAGTGTTGCCCCAGTGCGCGCAGGGAGTAGGCATAGCCTGACAGCACCAATCGGGTCAGCGGGGTCAGATGGGCAGACAGCTTGGTGTAAAGAATGCCTTGTGGATTGCCGGAGGCTTCGCGAGCAGGCAATGGGTGACGGTCAATGACGGTTACCGACCAGCCGCGCAGTGCCAGACTGTGGGCGGCGCTGGCACCGGCAATGCCGGCACCGACCACGATGGCGCTGCGCTCGCCGCTGTGCGACGAAGGCTGCTGCAGCCAGGGTGCTTGCCAGCCTTGTTCAGCTAACTGGACAAGTTGGCCGCAACTCATTTCACGTTTGATGCCGTGACCGGGAACCTTGCTGACGGCAAAACCCGCTGCCTGCAGGCCGCGTCTGACCGCACCGGCGCAGGTGAAGGTAGCGAAAGTGGTGCCGTGGTGGCCGAGTCTGGCCATTTGCTGAAACAGCTCGGGCTGCCACATTTCGGGGTTTTTGGATGGGGAAAAGCCATCGAGAAACCAGGCGTCGACCTGTGCATGCAGCTGTGGCAGGGTTTCCAGTGCATCGCCGATCAGCAGCGTCAGGATGATACGGCTGTTTTCAAGGACAAAACGATGCCAGCCGGGGGCAAGCGCATCGTACTGGGCCAGTAGCTGGCTGCTTTGCGCCTGCAACTGCGGCCACATGGCCAAGGCACGTTGCATGTCTTCGGCAGAGAGCGGGTGCTTTTCCGTGCTGACAAAGTTCAGCCGTGCATCGGGGGGGGCAGTCTGCAGAAACACCTGCCACGTCAGCAGAAAATTGAGGCCGGTGCCAAAGCCGGTTTCGGCGATGCAGAAACTACCCGCCGCAGGCAGGGCGGCAAAACGCTCGGGGAGTTGATTGTGCTTGATGAAGACGTGGCGGGTTTCATCCAGCCCACCGGCGACCGAGAAGTAGACGTCCTGATAGGTGGTGGAAACGGGTTGGCCGTCTTGCCAGTCAAGGGCGGCGGGTTGGGCAATGCGGGTCATCTGCTGCAGCCTTTGGCCCCGTAGCAGGGGCTGGAGGAAAAACGAAAATTTTGCGGCAGCAGACGATTACTGGCAAGACGACAGATCAAATCTGTACGGCTCTAGCTGGAAGTTTCCTGCAGCTGGCCAAGGATTTGCGGGTTCTCCAGCGTGGAAACATCCTGGGAGATCTCTTCACCACGCGCAATTGCCCGCAAGAGGCGACGCATGATCTTGCCCGAGCGGGTTTTGGGCAGATTTTCACCAAAGCGGATATCGTCCGGCATGGCGAGCTTGCCAATCTCGTGGGCCACCCAGTTTTTCAGTTCGGCGGCAATCGCTTTGGCCTCGTCGCCTTGGGGTCTTTCTCCTTTGAGCACCACGAAGGCAACAACGGACTCGCCCTTGATATCGTGCGGCTTGCCGACAACGGCAGCTTCGGCGACCAGCGGGTTGGCCACTAGGGCTGATTCGATCTCCATCGTCCCGAGGCGGTGGCCGGAGACATTCAGGACATCGTCGATGCGGCCCATGATCCAGAAATAGCCGTTTTCATCGCGATTGGCCGAGTCGCCTGAAAGATAGTATTTGCCGTTGAACTCTTCGGGAAAGTAAGTGGATTTGAAGCGCTGTGGGTCGTTCCAGATGGTTCTGGCTTGCGACGGGAAAGGCTTCTTGATAACCAGAAAACCGCCCTTGCCAGGTTCGACCGGTGCCCCCGACTCATCAACGATATCGGCCATGATGCCGGGTAGCGGCAGGGTGCACGAGCCTGGCTTGGTCGCAATGGCACCGGGTAGTGGCGAGATCATCACGGAGCCGGTCTCGGTTTGCCACCAGGTGTCGACAATCGGACAGCGGCTGCGGCCAACCATCTCGTAATACCACATCCATGCCTCGGGGTTGATGGACTCACCGACGGTGCCCAGCAAGCGCAGGCTGGACAAGTCGTGCTCAGACGGCAAGAAGGCCCCGAGCTTGATCAGGGTGCGGATGGCAGTCGGTGCGGTATAAAAAATGGAAACCTTGTGGCGGTCTATCATGCGCCATAGTCGCGCAGCATCCGGATAGGTCGGTACGCCTTCATAAATCAGCTGGGTGGCTCCCATGCCGAGCGGGCCATAGCAGACATAGGAATGGCCGGTCACCCAGCCGACGTCGGCAGTACACCAGAAAACATCATTGGGCTTGTAATCGAAAACCCAGCGGAAGCTGTTCAGCGCACCCAGCAAATAGCCAGCGCTACTGTGCTGGATGCCTTTGGGTTTGCCGGTTGAGCCTGAGGTGTAGAGGATGAAGAGCGGGTCTTCGGCATTCATCCATTCCGGTTCGCATTGGTCGGGCTGATCTGCGATCAGCTTGTGCCACCAGATGTCACGCTGATCATGCCATTGGCTGGCATCATTATTGGTGCGCTGGTAAACAATGGTATTGATGACGGAGCTGCAGCTGGCACTATTCAGTGCCTCGTCGACCATGCTCTTCAGTGGAATGACTTTGCCGCCGCGCAGTCCTTCATTGGCGGTGATGACGACTTTGGCGCCGGCATCGATGATGCGGTCTCTGACCGCGCCGGATGAGAAGCCGCCAAAGACCACCGAGTGAATTGCGCCGATGCGGGCACAAGCCTGCATGGCGACAATGGCTTCGATGCCCATAGGCAGGTAAATGATGACGCGATCACCCTTGCTGATACCCAGTGACTTCAGGCCGTTGGCAAACTGGCAAACCCGGCGATGCAGTTCGGAGTAGGTGATACGGGTAACTTCGCCGTCATCAGCTTCGAAAATCAGGGCGATCTTGTTGCCGTTGACAGCAAGGTGACGGTCAAGGCAGTTGTAGGAAACATTTAGTTCCCCATCGTCGAACCATTTGAAGAAGGGGGCCTTGCTGTCGTCCAGTACGCGAGAGAAAGGCTTGTGCCAGCTGATCAGCTCTTTTGCCAGCTCTGCCCAGAACGACAAGTAATGATCATCCGCTTGCTCGCACAGGGTGTAGTAGGCATCGGCTCCTGATACCGCCGCTCTGCGGCGAAACTCGTCATCCGGGGGGAAGCTACGCGTTTCGCGCAGGATTGAGTCAAGCGTGGACATGTCTTTTCCTTCTGAATCATGACAACAAGCAGCAGAAAGCCGCACCCCGATGGGGTGCGGCTATTGTGCCCTAGTTTGGCTTAGTGTTGCGAAGCACCTGCAGCACCGATACCGGTCATGGAGCGAACGAACTGAGCATCAAACTTCTGTTTCTCGATTTCGGCAGCTTTGGACTTGTCCAGAACCGAAATCAACCAGGTGAAGAAGAAGGCCAGGCTGATCGAGAAGATGGCTGGGTTCTTGTACGGGAACAGAGCAGCTTCATGCTTCAGGATGTCAACCCATACAGTTGGGCCAAGAATGATCAGAACGACAGCGGAAATCAGGCCAATCGAACCACCGACAACGGCACCGCGAGTAGTCAGACCTTTCCAGAACATGGACAGGAACAGTACCGGGAAGTTGGCCGAGGCGGCGATGGAGAATGCCAGGCCGACCATGAAGGCAATGTTCTGCTTCTCGAATACCAGACCCAGGATGATGGCCAGTACGCCCAGAATCACGGTGGTGATCTTGGAAACGCGCATTTCGCTAGCTTCGTTGGCTTTGCCCTTCTTGATAACCGATGCATAGATGTCGTGAGATACGGCGGATGCACCGGACAGAGCCAGACCAGCAACTACTGCCAGGATGGTGGCAAATGCGACTGCAGAGATAAAGCCGAGGAACAGGTCACCACCGACAGCTTTGGACAGATGGATCGCAGCCATATTGCTGCCGCCAATCAACTGGGTTACTTCCTTGCCGCCTTTGGTCACGGTTTCCATCAGGCTAGGATCCTTGAGCAGCAGCATGATCGCGCCGAAGCCGATGATGAAGGTCAGGATGTAGAAGTAGCCGATGAAGCCGGTTGCATAGAAAACGGATTTACGAGCTTCTTTGGCATCAGATACGGTGAAGAAGCGCATCAGAATGTGTGGCAGGCCGGCGGTACCGAACATCAGAGCCAGACCCAGAGAGATCGAATCAATCGGATCGGATTTGCCTGGAGCCATGATGGCTTCGCCTTTGGCGTGGATGGCAACGGCTTCCTGGAACATTTTCTCTGGGCTGAAACCGACATGAGACAGCACCATGAAGGCCATGAAGGACGCGCCCGACAGCAGGATGATAGCCTTGATGATCTGAACCCAGGTGGTGGCCAGCATGCCGCCAAAGGTCACGTACATCACCATCAGGACACCTACCAGAACCACTGCGCTGGAGTAGTCCATGCCGAACAGCAACTGGATCAGTTTGCCGGCACCAACCATCTGTGCAATCAGGTACAGGACAACAACGACCAGCGTGCCGGTGGCTGCAAAGGTGCGAACCGGGGTCTGTTGCAGACGGTAGGATGCAACGTCGGCAAAGGTAAATTTGCCAAGGTTACGCAGGCGTTCGGCAACAAGGAACAGGATGACAGGCCAGCCAACGAGGAAGCCGATCGAGTAGATCAGGCCGTCATAACCTTTGTCGAATACCAGTGCCGAAATACCCAGGAAGGATGCTGCGGACATGTAGTCGCCGGCAATCGCCAGGCCATTCTGGAAGCCGCTGATGCCACCGCCTGCAGTATAAAAGTCACTGGCAGAGCGAGTGCGGCGCGATGCCCAGTAGGTAATGCCCATGGTGAAGGCAACGAAGATGAAGAACATAATGATTGCATGCCAGTTGGTGGCTTGCTTTACGGCTTCGCCTTCAAACGCACCAGCTGCCATCGCTGCTGCGGGCAGGGTCATGGCCAGTGCTGCGGCCAACCTTTGAATTTTGATGGTCATTGCTGGGCCTCTTCCACGATTTGTTGGTTCAGCTGGTCAAACTCGGTATTGGCCTTGTGTACATAGATACCGGTCAGGCCGAATGCGGAGAGAATGATGGCGATGCCGACAGGGATGCCGACAGTGGTAGTGCCGCCAGAGAGCGACTGACCGAGCGTATCCGGCGAGAAGGCCAGCAGCAGGATGAAGCCGTAGTAGATTGCGAGCATCACAAAGCTCAGTCGCCAGCCCAGGCTGGTGCGCTTCTGAACCAGTTCATGGAATTTGGGGTTTCTTTGCACCCTCTGCAGGACATCGTCGTTCATTGTCTCTAACCTCCCTTTGTATAGCGTAGGCAAATGCCATTTGCTGTCATGCACTCTAAGAGTGAGGTGTTCTGGGGGGCTAATCGTTTTTTTTGATGCAGATAATTTGAACCGTGTTTTTTTGCAGATAAATCCTTTTGCATCAATATGTTGCTTGTGATCATATGGATTTCTTATGCATCATATAATTATGGTTTATTGGTATTTATTGATATCGCGTCTTGCCGGAGGCGGCGTGCTTGTACACAATGCAAAAACTCAATTTTCACTGCATGGTGATGGCAGAAAGGTATCGATCTGAATGGAAATTTATCAGCTGAGAACCTTTGTAACGGTCGCGCAGCAAGGTCATCTGACCCAAGCCGCAGAGTTGTTGCATTTATCCCAGCCCGCCGTAACCGCACAGATCAAGGCTATAGAGGAAGAGGTGGGCATGCCATTGTTCGAGCGAACGGCCGGGGGCGTAATCCTGACCTTGGCTGGTCAGGAGTTGCTTCCTCGTGCTCAGGAAATTCTTGCAGCTGCGCGGCAGTTGCTGGATCACGCCAAGTCGCTGAAAGGTCCGATGGGGGGCAAGGTTCAGGTAGGCATTGCCTTGACGCCTGATGTATTAAGAGTGGGGCCGTGGGTGGCTAAGCTTGCAGAATTGTATCCCTTGCTGGAGGTGTGTTTGCATCAGGGGGTGACCGGTGATGTCCTCAATGCAGTTCGCAAGAAAGAGCTGGATGCGGGTTTTTATCTGGGCAAGAATCCGTATGTCAATGTCCATACTCGCGTCCTGACCTCGTTACCCCTGAGGGTTGTCTTGCCCCCAGGCTGGATGGCCAGGGTGGCACCAGGTAGTAGCAAAGACCTGGGGCGCTTGCCTTGGGTGGGCATTTCCCAGTTTTCCAGCTTGTCCAAAATCGTTTCCGAGTTATGGCGTGAGTTGAACATTGCGCCAAAGAAAGTTGCCGAATGCGACAATCTGTTTGCTGCGTCTGAGTTGGTCAAGGCAGGGGTTGGTCTGGCCTTGATGCGGGAAGAGGATGCGCTTGTGGCCGCCGCCAAGGGCGAGGTCGATTTGCTGCCTGATGTGGTGAAGCATGCTGACCTGCAGTTTGTGTTTCCGGCAGATCGGGCTGAGGATCCTATCCTCAATACGCTGCTTCAGGTATTGTTATCGGTATGGCAACAGTAGCATAGCCAAATTCCTGATCAATCCTTGTATGGTATTTGCTGATGAACGAGCTCTTCTGGAATTGTTTTGATGCACTGCAATCAGGTCAGCGCCGTATCTATGAGGCGCAGCTGGAATATCTTGAAGTATCCTGTTTTCCACCATTTTCACTCTCTCAGAATGATACTGACAGCAGGATGGAGGGAGATCTGAAACTGCTATCTGGCCTCTCGCTGGTACGTGCCTCTGCAGATGCGCAGATTGATCTGCTGCTGGCGATTGAGAAGTGGTTATGCTCACAACAGAAAGGATTCATCAGGCAAATTGAGCAAGTCCCTTCTGATGGAGTTGCGCTTTCTGCCTGTATGGTGCCTGTCGACGTGGGGATGTCCGGCTATCTGATTGCATCAAGGGCGACGCGTCAGATCAGTCACTTTGCCTCGACGCGTTTCTCGTACGCGACCCTGATGGCAGTCAAGGATGCTCGTAGTGCCTGCCAGGGGCGCTGAGCAGGCGTCTGAGTCATTTCTTTTCATTCACCAGCATCCCGCCTATTGCGCCCGATAAAATCAGAATGCCGGCCAGGATACTGTTGGTAGTAAGTGTACCTTGGCCGCTTAGTGCAAGTATCACGGTCGACAATAATGGGGCGAGGTAGGCTAGGGCACCGATCTGTTTCGGGTCCCCTAGTTGCATAGCTTTTTTCCAGAAGAAAAAGGCTAGTCCTAGCGGGCCAATCCCCATCGCTATCAAAGCAAGCCATTCATTCTGTGCGGGCCATACTGTTTCTTCCGTGAGCAGATGCAATCCAAGGGATAAGGCACCTGACGCAAAACAAAAGCAGCCGATTGCTGCGTCCGGAAACTGTGGCAGTTTTTTGCAGGCAAGACTGTAAACTGCCCAAGTCAGTGCGGCTGCAATGGCCAGATAGTATCCGGATGGGAAGCTATCTGGTATCTGAAGTGCGCCATTGGTAACAATCAGTACTGCTCCTGAAAGACCAAGGATTGCAGATAGTATGTGCGAGAATCTTAGCGTGCCATTACCAAATAATGGGCTGAGGATTACAATAAGCAGCGGCCATAAATAGTTGAGCAGGTTCACTTCCATGGCGGGTGCATTTCGGAATGCACTGAAAAGCAGGTAGTGATAGCCAAATATGCCAAATATGCCTACAAGGAGTGTAGTCGGTGGAATGGCCCATTCCTTGAGCCTATGTATGCTTACCAAGCTCCCTATCAGTAGTGCAATAGCCGTTACCTGAAATGTTGGAATTTTTTGGGTAAACGCACCGAGTGCAGCGAGTAGTGACCAGAGCAAAATGGTAAGAACCGCGTAGATTTTTGACTTTTCCATTATAAAAATTGAATTGCATCGACATTTGGGGTGCAGATGGCTATGAAAAAGGAATTGCTGAATGTATCAAGAGATTAGTGACTTCATGCAAGCAAAACAAGCTGAATTTAACCTTCAGTCAATGACCGTGCTTGTTAATGGTAGCGATGCAGATGAGTATGATGACAAGAATGCTTTTGCTTTGACCCCCCAGTTTTCTGCACTGTCTATCACCGGGGATGATGCTCAGGCTTTTCTGCAGGGCCAACTATCTTCTGATGTGGCCGGCTTGGGGGGGAGTAATGTTCAGCTTTCCACATACTCCAATGCCAAGGGGCGCATGCAGGCAAGCCTGTTGATATGGCGTACTGGTGACAGCTTTGTTGCGGTAATCAGAACAGATTTACTGGAGCGCTTTGTAAAAAGGCTCTCAATGTTTGTAATGCGCTCCAAGGTAAAGATTACCCCTCTGGAGAGTGCTCGCTTGGCGTTCTGGTATGTGGGTGATGTCGCTGAAGAATTTGCCATCCTTGATCAGGATTCTGGCCATGTTGATATTGCCCTGAGTGGCGGTTTGGGCTTTCGTTGTGATTACTGCGGGGGTAAAACACTTCCTTTGTTGGGAGGGGAGCTAAAGAATAGTTCCTGGGCGGATCTTGCTTTGATTAATAGAGGTATTCCATGGGTTACTGATGCCACGTTTGAGGCATTTGTCCCCCAAATGGCAAATTTCGATTTGCTTGGAGGGGCTATCAGTTTCAAAAAGGGCTGTTATCCAGGGCAGGAAATCGTTGCGCGTACCCAGTATCTGGGTAAGGTAAAGCGCAGACTGTTCCGTGCACTGGTTAAGGAGGTCGCGGTAGTGGCTGGTGACGAGATTTTCGCCAGTAATGTTGATGGTCAATCGATTGGCAAGATTCTTATGGCTTGCAAGGTAAAGAGTGGAGTGGAGGTATTACTTGTTATGCAAACTGCAGCTTGGGAGGCTGATCCATACGTTATAAATTCGGCAGGATTGCGAGCAGGATTTGTCCAGTTGCCACTGCCATATAATGGTGTGTCTGAGTAAGACGGCTTGACGAGTAATAAGTAAATGACTATCTTGGTTTCAGAATCAGGATTTTATATATGGAGTTATTTATGGACTTGGCTAATCTGGATTATTCGCAGTTGCTGCAGTTGAAGACTGATGTTGATGCTGAAGTAAAACGCCGTGAAGTTGAAGAAAAGGCAAAGGCAAAAAAGCAGATTCTTGAAATTGCGAAAGCTTACGGCTTCAGCGTTGAAGATGTTCTGGGTGGCAAGCCGGTTGTTGTTGCCGCATCTCGTAAGCCCGTTGAGGTCAAGTATCGTCATCCAAATGACGAAAGCTTGACTTGGACTGGTCGTGGTCGCAAACCGCTATGGATTGTGGCCTTGCTGGATTCCGGTATTGATCTGGATGCATTGCGGGTTTAAGCGGATCTGATTTGCAAAGTAAGGCGCTGCTTCGGCAGCGCCTTACTTTTTTGGTAAGTGTTCATTGCCAATGTATTTGAAAACTGATGATATGATTAGGCTGTGAGCATTGGGGGCGGTTCTTGAGCTGACTATGGTGAAACTGGAGTTGTTCTCTTTTGGCGGGAAGCAACCTGCATCTCCTCTGGCTGATGCGAGAGCAGCTGCTGATTGGCATGCCCGTATGGTGCGCGAGGCAGGGGTTGGTGCGCATGAGCGTATTACGACCTTGCTGGCCGGGTTTAATAACGAGATTGATCACCCGCAGTTGCAGACACTTGAGGCAATTCTGGAGCTTGACCGTCTGGGGCGAGCCGCTCACGAACAACTCAGTGCGCAGTATCTTGCTGCTAAGGGGGGATTGGAGTTTCAGCTTCGTGGCCAGATCTTGCCTTACGGCAAGCAATTCATTTCGGCATTGCAGCGCTTTATCAATTTTGATCCGGATGGTGATGATGCGCCAAAGTTGCGCCCGCAACTGCCGCTGATCATCGGCAAGATGATGAATTATCTCATTGAGCATGCAATCTTCCAGTTCTACCGGCATGCCAGTCTCGATGAAGTAATGTGGGGGAATGTAAACCAGCTTTTCCGTTACGCGGAAGAGCATGGTATTGATGCCGTTCCGGTGATGCTCTACCCCGAAGAGCCGGTCACGACTATTCATGACCTGTATCTGTCATTGTTGATGATGTCCCTGCTCAATAGCGGGAATCTGATGACTCGACAGTTGCGAGCAGGTTACCAGCTGGTCATGCTGCTTTCCAATCGGATGACGCTTTCCAAGGATTTGTATGGGGAGAGCAGTTTCATGGTCAACATTCATCAGGCGGTTGCGCCGGCAAGGAGTCGTGGTGTTCCTCAGCACCTCGGCGTGCGTGTCTGGTCAACGGTGGACATGATTGATCAGCTGAATGTATGGATAGCGGTGTGTGATGGTGGTAGCAACCCTCCGCAGCTGAGGCAGTTTTTTGCAGTCGGTGGGGACGTTGCTTTGCTTCGTTTTCTTGCTCGTGAGTGGGCGGTCAAGCCTTTCCGTTTTGACCGCGCAGAGCGTGTACAGGTAGTGCACCTTCAGTTAGAGGTTGGCCGCACGTTTGCGGGTGTTCATAAGTTGGTACGTGACTACGAAGAGTCACTCCTGCAGTCGGGCAAGCCATCTGACTCGCCTGCGAATGTGGAAGAAGCTGCTGAAATCCGGATTTATGGTTTCGTTACCAGTCGGCGCAGAGAAAAGCTACCTCAGCAGGATGTCATTACCAGACAGGCTTTGCAGGTTGATACCTGTCTCTGGGAAATCGATAATCGCAGCGAAACAGGCTTTGGTGTTTACGCACCGAGCAGTCAGGATGAGTGGTTGACGCTGGGCACGCTGCTTGCAACCAGAGAAGCTGGTCAACTGGCTTGGGGTTTGAGCATAGTCAGACGTATGCGCAGGCTGGATGGTGGCAAGACTTACCTTGGCTTGCAACTGCTGACGGCGCGGCCGGTAGCGGCTTCCATTCGTCCGGAAAATGGTCGCCATGCTGATCCTACATTGCCGCAGACCATGCTGTGGAATCAGGGTGAGATTGCACTTTTCGTGTCTACTGTCCTTAATGGCGTTAAAACCAATACCTTGATTATTCCTTTGTCGAGCTATGCTCCTGGCAAGCATTTGCAGATGTTTGCCAAGAACAAAGGTTTTCTGATTGCCTTGGGCAAGGTAATCGACAAGGGGGTCGATTGGTGTCAGGCGGAGATCGAGCTGATTCGTTCTTTAAGTTGAGGTTGGCCGCAAGAACCAAATAAAAAAGCCCGACGGTTGTCGGGCTTTTTTATTTGGTTTTATTTAGCGCAGTTTGTGACTGACAGCGTAAATGGCACTCAGAGTTGCTTCACCAAGTCGCAGGCTGCGCTGGCCATTCCAGCCAAAGTCATCGTCCGGCAGGTTGTCATTATCCTTGAACGGCATTTCCAGGGTGTAGGCAAGGCAGTTGAACTGGTTGCCGACCCACGCGGTTGCCATGCTCAGATTGGCTGCGCCAGGGGCATCCTTGTCATAGCCATGCTCATCCTGGAAGTCAGGGGAGGCAATCTGCAGATTGTTCTTGAACTGGTGCTCCAGTTCGGCAATGTGTGCGTTGTAGGATGGCACGCCTTCGGTGCCGGCCACGAAGACATAAGGAATGGTTTCGTCACCGTGAATGTCGAGGAACAGATCCACGCCGGTTTCCAGCATTTTCTGGCGAACGTGGAATACTTCGGGACTGGTTTCCAGTGATGGCGTCAACCATTCGCGGTTGAGGTTTGCGCCTGCGGCATTGGTGCGCAAATTGCCAAGGATGGAGCCATCCGGGTTCATATTGGGCACAACATAGAATGTTGCTCTGTCGAGCAGGGCGCGCGAGGTCGGGTCTTGTGCATCAAGCAGGCGATTCAGCAGGCCTTCGACAAACCACTCGGCCATGGTCTCGCCGGGATGCTGGCGGGCGATGATCCAGATTTTCAGGTCGGATTCAACTTCATGGCCGATAGTCAGCAGATTGATGTCGCGTTGCTGCACTGTGCTGCCAAGATCGGAAACCTGGCAGAGGCCGGAGCTTTGCGCCATGCCGACCAGATTCAGATGTTGCTCGTGAGAGTAGGGCTCAAAGTAGGCGTAGTAGATGCTGCCGGACAGTGGCACGTGCTCGATGATCAGTTCGCCATCCTCCACAAAGGTCGGTACGCGGAACCAGTTGATACGATCGTAGGAAGCAACCGCCTGATAGCCATCCCAGCTTTTCGGGTAGGCAGTTTCGGCCAGATTCAGAAAGCGCAGTTTGCAGGACTGGTAAGCGGCGCCTTGCAGGCGGAAGTAAAACCACTGTGCAAAATCGGAGGCATTGTCTTTGGGGATGCGCAGCTGGATATCCTCAAAGCTGTTCATGGCGACGACTTCGATGTGGCCAGCGTCAAAATTGCTGCTGATTTTCATGCTGCTTACTTCCGTCTCAGGCTAAAGCGCTATTGTATCGCGGCTTGCCGGTCAATAAAAAGGAAAACCCGCCAGTGATGACTGGCGGGTTTTTTACAGAAAGCCAGATCAGGCAGCTGGTGCGCTACGCTTGCTGGCGGCCTTGACAGCGTCAACAGTGGCGCTGTTGGCAGCCTTGACGCTGGAGTCGGCAAACTCGGCAACCTGTTGGGCAGCCTTGGTCAGCGAGCTCAGTGCGGCCGTGCTGGCGGCAATGCTGGACTTCAGTGCATTAACGGCAGTCTCGGAGCCGGCTGGTGCATTCTTGCTCAGCTGGTCGATGTTGCCGATAACGGCTTTGTGAAACTCGTTGAAGTTGCCTTCGGTGATCTTGCTCAGTTCGGTCTGGGTTTCGGACACGATTTCGTAAACATTGCGGGAATTGGCTACCGCTTGCTCGATGCCTTGTACCGCCAGCTTGTTCAGCTGGGCAAAAGCTTCTTGCGGAGTCTTGACTGCAGGCAGTTCGCGAGCCAGCTTCACGCTTTCTTCCAGCGACTGCTTGGAGATTTCCAGATTCAGTTTGACCAGACGCTCGGCGCTGTCGATGGACAGTTGTGCGGCGCGCAAAACGATGTCCAGGTTGTTCAGGGCGAGCTTGTTCAGTTGTTCGTTTGCATTAATCATGATGTTACCCTCATCTGCTAGTGATGGATGGATTGGTTCAGGTGTAACGTCAAGCGGGCGTTTGTTAACTGCTTGTTTTTACGCAGCTGAATGCGTTTGCTTGCTGCGATGCACAATGACGAGGAAATTTTACTGCAGTGCAAAAAGAACTGGCTAGAAGTTTTGCTCTATCGTGTTGCATTTATGATAATGTGGCGGCACACAACAGAACTAAAATGCCGGGAGTGATGATGACTACAGAAAAGCGGGTAATCAAAAAATACCCAAATCGCCGTTTGTACGATACGGCGACCAGTTCCTACATTACGCTTGGGGATGTGAAGCAGCTGGTGCTGGATAATGTGGATATCCAGGTTGTCGATGCCAAGTCGCACGATGACATTACGCGTGGCGTATTGCTGCAGATCATTCTGGAAGAGGAGAGCGGCGGCTCGCCGATGTTCAGCTACGAAGTGCTGACCCAGTTCATCCGTTTCTATGGTCAGGCCATGCAGGGCATGATGGGGCCATTCCTCGAGAAAAACCTGCAGCTGTTTACCCAATTGCAGGCGCGCATGCAGGATCAGGCCAAGACGCTGTATGGCGACAACCCGATGGTGAATGCCAAGATGTGGGGAGATTTCCTGAACTTTCAGGGGCCAGCCATGCAGAACATGATGAGCAGCTATCTGGACCAGAGCACCAGCATGTTCATCGACATGCAGCAGCGCATGCAGGAGCAGGCGCGCACCATGTTCAGCGGTTTCGGTTTTCCGGCTTACCCGCCAGCGCAGGACGGCAAGCCGCAAGACGAGAAAAAATAAGGACTTGGCAGTTTTTTTCTGCCGCTGATTTACCTATAATCCGAGTCGATTTGGGCCGGGCGTTGCTAGGGCAGCGTCCGGCTTTCTGCATTTAATGGTTCTTTACAGGATTGCACTCACATGTCGTATGTTGCACCAAAAGTAGGCTTCATCGCTCTCGGCTGTCCCAAAGCCGGCTCGGACTCCGAGCAGATTCTGACTCGTCTGCGCGCCGAGGGGTATGAGATTACCGGTACTTATGATGATGCCGATCTGGTGGTGGTCAACACCTGTGGTTTTATCGATGCAGCCGTGCAGGAGTCGCTGGACGCGATTGGCGAAGCACTGAACGAAAACGGTAAGGTCATCGTGACCGGCTGTCTGGGTGCCAAGGGCGATGTAGTGAAAGAGGCACACCCGTCGGTGCTGGCCATTACCGGCCCGCACGCCACCGACGAAGTGATGGAGCACGTGCACCAGTACCTGCCAAAGCCGCATGACCCGTTTGTCGATCTGGTACCCGATATCGGCGTACGCCTGACGCCCAAGCACTACGCCTATGTGAAGATTTCCGAAGGCTGTAACCATCGTTGCACCTTCTGCATCATCCCGTCGATGCGTGGTGATCTGGACAGCCGTCCGATCGAAAGTATCCTGGCCGAGGCGGCCAACCTTGCCAAGGCCGGTGTGAAAGAGCTGCTGATCATTTCGCAGGATACTTCCGCCTACGGCGTGGACCAGAAATACAAGCTGGGCTTCTACAACGGTCGTCCGGTCAAGACCCGTCTGAAAGAGCTGTGCGAAGAGCTGGGCAAGCACGGCATCTGGGTACGTCTGCACTATGTTTACCCGTACCCGAGCGTGGACGAGGTGATTCCGCTGATGGCAGAAGGCAAGATCCTGCCTTACCTCGACATCCCGTTCCAGCACGCCAGCCAGAAAGTGCTGAAGGCGATGAAGCGTCCGGCCAATAGCGAGAACGTGCTGGGCCGCATCAAGAAGTGGCGTGAAATCTGTCCGGATCTGGTAATCCGTTCGACCTTCATCGTTGGTTTCCCGGGCGAGACTGAAGAAGACTTCGAAGAGCTGCTCGAATTCATCCGCGAAGCGCAACTTGATCGCGTCGGCTGTTTCACCTATTCGCCGGTCGAAGGCGCGGCGGCTAACGAGCTGGCCGATCCGGTGCCGGAAGAGGTCAAGGAAGCGCGCAAAGAGCGTTTCATGGAGTTGCAGGCGGAAATCTCCGCCGCAAGGTTGGCCGCACGTATCGGTCGCCGCTACACCGTGCTGGTCGACGAAATCGACGAAGAAGGCACGGCCATCTGCCGCAGCTATGCCGATGCGCCGGAGATTGATGGTCTGGTGTTTATCGAGGACGCTGAAGGCCTCGAAGCCGGCCAGTTTGTCGAGGTCGAAATCGTCGACGCCAGCGAGCACGATCTGTGGGGCGAGCGCGTCTGATCGCGTTTTGTCTGCAAAAAAGCCACGCAGCAATGCGTGGCTTTTTTCTTGGCTGCAAACAAGGCAATCAGACGTGCAGCAGCAGGAAGCGGCGCTCCCACGGGCTGATCACATCAAAGTATTCGCGATACTCTGCCTCCTTGATTGCGCTGTAAGTCTCGATGAAATGCTCGCCAAACATTGAGGCCAGCGGTTTGCAGGCCATCAGCTTGTCGATCGCGTCATCAAGATGGCGCGGCAGCTGGTGTGGCTGCTCGTAGGCACTGCCACTCAACGGTTCGTTTGGCATGATCTGTTCCTGCATGCCGAGAAAGCCGCAGGCGAGGCTGGCCGCAATCGCCAGATAAGGGTTCACATCCACGCCGGCCAGGCGGTTTTCTACCCGCCGTGCCTCCGGCCCGGAGTGTGGTACGCGCAAGCCGCAGGTGCGGTTGTCGTAGCCCCAGCTCAGGTTGATCGGTGCCGAGGTAAAGCGTGACAGGCGGCGATAGCTGTTCACATAGGGCGCAAAGAAGGGCATGGCCGCCGGCAGATAGGTTTGCAGGCCGCCGATAAAATGGAAAAACGCCGGTGAGGGGCTACCGTCTTCGAGGCTGAACAGATTCTGCCCGGTTTTGCTGTCAAGGATGCTCTGGTGAATATGCATGGCGCTGCCGGGTTGACCCTGCATCGGCTTGGCCATGAAGGTTGCGTACATATTGTGGCGTATCGCCACCTCGCGCACCGTGCGCTTGAACAGGAAGACCTGATCGGCCAGTGCCAGCGGCTCGCCATGATCGAGATTGATCTCCATCTGCGCGGTGCCCATTTCGTGGATCAGCGTATCAAGCGCCAGGCCTTGCGCTTCGCACCAGTCGTACATCTCGTCGAAGATATTGTCGTACTCGTTGACCGCGTCGATGCTGAAACTCTGCATGCCGGCCTCGGTGCGCTTGGTGCGGCCAACCGGCGGGCGCAGCGGGATGTCTTCGTCCGGCTCGATTTCAACCAGATAAAACTCCATCTCCGGCGCGACAATCGCTTGCCAGCCGGCATCGCTGTAATGCTGCAGGATGCGCTTGAGGACATTGCGTGGCGACAGGGTGGCTGGTGTGCCGTCAAAATTGACGCAGTCGTGGATGATCTGGGCGGTCGGTTCTTTGGCCCACGGTACCGGGCGGATGGTGCTGGCGTCCGGAATCAGCTTCATGTCCGGATCGGCCACCGAGGTGTAGTCTTTTTCCGGGTAGTCGCCGGTGACCGTCATCGACAGCACGGCCTCGGGCAGGCGCAGGCCGGTGGCGGGATTGTATTTGTGACGCGGTACGATCTTGCCGCGCGCCAGCCCGGTCATGTCCGGGATCAGGCATTCGATTTCGGTAATGCGATGGTCGTTAAGCCAGTTTTCTATCAATTGCGGATTATGCATGGGACACTCTCAGGTATGCGCGCCAGAGCTAGTCAGGCGGCGTTCGTGATTAAGCAGGGCGTGACGGCGACGGGCGAGAATCAGAAAAGTCTGGTTTTCGTCCAGGCGGGCGTCAAAAATACGGATAGGCAGTGGCAGGCGTTTGAGCTGCCGGAAAACTGCAAGCAATGTCTTTCCTTTCTTTAAACAAGGTCTGGCAAAGTGTTTAACATATTGTCAGTGCTGACAGCTGATGGTAGTTGGCCGCAGGCTGGCGGGTAAATAAGTGCGCGTTTGGTGATCAGGCTTTTAGCTTGGGTTGTGGAAATGTCGCGACAGAATTCAGGAAGCAAGCCGGCTGGCTTGTTTAAAAAAACATGACAGACTCGATGAAGGAAACCACGGTAGCCCGGTCGTGGCGCTGGTGGCACAAGCTGCCACTGGCGGTGGCAGGGCTGACCTTGCTGTTATGGCTGTTGCTGTGGGCAGTTGCACCGGGCGTGCTGCAGCAGCACGCCGCTGACTGGGCACGCCAGCATGGCCGGCAGTTGCAATTGCAGGATGTGCGCATCAATCCGTGGCAGATGCGGCTGGACGTTGGCCGCATTGCGCTACAAGAAGGTAATGGCCAGCCCTTGCTGCAGGCCAGCGGGCTGACACTGGATGCTGAACTGTGGGCCTTGCTGCTTGGGCGCTGGCAACTGGCCGAATTCAGCCTGCGCCAGCCTGTCGTCAATGTGCGGCGTGACGCTAGCGGGCAGTGGAACTGGTCGCGCTTTGTCAGCGATATCAGCCCGGCCAAGGCACAAACAGCCGAGCCGCAAGACAAAGCGCTGCCCGACCTGCTGCTGGAATACATCCGAATTGTCGAGGGCCAGATCATGCTGCAAGACCAGCTGGCCGAAGACACCCGCCTGCAGGCCTTGCCCTTGTCGCTGCATTTGCAGCAACTGAGTACCGAGCCCAAGCCGGGCGGCTATGCCTTGAGCGCACGACTGGATGACGGCACGCGGCTGGACTGGCGTGGCAATATCGGCCTGCAGCCTTTGCAGTCGCAGGGCGTGTTGCAGGTAAAAGGCTTTCATCCGGCCAGCATCTGGGGCTATGTTCATCCGTTTGTGCGCCTGACGCCGCCGCAGGGCACGCTGTCGCTAACCCTGCCTTACCAGTTTGACTACAGTGGCGCGCAGTGGCAGCTGCATGGCAAAGGCCTTGCTGCCAGCCTTGATCATCTGCTGCTGCAGGCGCCTGGCGGGCAAAGCCGGCTCAGTGTGCAAAGCCTGAGTCTGCGCGACGGCAGCTTTGATCTGGCCAAGCGCCAGCTGCAGCTGGGCAAAGTATTGCTGGATGGTGCCAGCCTCTCGACGCAGATTGCGGCCAACGGTCAGTCGGACTGGTTGCAGGCTTTGCCGCCTGCCAGTGCGCAAAAGGCGGCTGCCAAAGCGGCTACCGGCAAGGCCGGCAAGACCGAGCCGGGTTGGCAAGTGACGGTGCCGGACTTCCGGATACAAGGCGTGAGCCTGCAGGCCGAGCATCGCGGCTTTGCCCGGCCACTGACAGCCTCGCTGCAGCTCGATAGCCTGCAGGCTGCCGCTGCACTGGCGGCGGATGGCGGCTGGGCGGTCAAGGGCTTAAGCATGGCCTTCAAGGACATTCGTCTGGCCAGTCAGGGCTTGGGAGAGTGGCTGAACCTTGCCGGCATCAAGTTGGCCGCCAGTGATATTGATGGCAGCAAGCTGACGCTGAAGCCGGGCAATATCGAGGCTGAGGGCCTGCGCGTCGGTGTGCAACGGTTGGCGGATGGCAGCCTGCCTTTGCTGGCAGCCTTGCAACCACGACCTGCGGCCAACGGCCAAGCAGACAAAGCAGACAAAGCAGACAAAGCAGACAAAGCAGACAAAGCAGACAAAGCAGACAAAGCAGACAAAGCAGACAAAGCAGAAAAGACAGTCGCGCCAGCATGGCAGCTCGAGTATCCGCAGCTGAGCCTGCAGGGCGGGCGGCTGGATTGGCGCGATGCCACACTGGCCAAGCCGGTTGCGTTGGCGCTTGACGATATCGCGGTGAAACTGGCCCCTGCGGCCAGCCAGGGTTTTGATCTGAACGTGGCGGCCCGCATGGGGCAGGGTAGTCTGGCTGCAGAGCTGAAGCTTGCGGCCAATCTGTCGGATCTGGACGGTCGCTTGCGCATCGATGCCTTGCCTTTGCTGCCACTGGCACCCTATGCGCTGGACAAGACTGTGCTGCGCATGGGCAGCGGCAGCGCCTCGGCCGATCTCGGGCTTAATTGGCAAGACGGCAAATGGCGGCTGGATGGCCGTGCCGGTATCGAGCGGCTGGCCTTGTATGAGCCGGACGAGCGCGAGGTGCTGCTGGGCTGGCAGGGCTTGTCGGTGTCTGGCCTGCGTGCTGACCCGGCGCGCATCAGCATTGCTGACATCACCCTGCGCACGCCCAGATTGCGGCTGATTCTCGACGAGCAGCGCGTGCCCAATCTGACGCGACTGTTGAAAGCGCCTCCCGCGCCCGCCAGCAAGGCTGCGCCGACGAGCACCGCAACGGCAGCGCCGCAGTTCGATATCCGGGCGATTCGCGTGCGCAATGCCCGGCTGGACTTTGCCGATCTGGGCTTGAAACCGAGCTTTGGCAGCCGTATTCACGGCCTGTCAGGTAGCGTGCTGGGCCTCTCCAGCCGGCCGGGCCGCACCGGCTCGCTGGCGCTGGACGGGCTGGTCGACGAGTTTGGCGATGTGCGCATCCGCGGCGTGTTGTCGCCGCTGGACCCGACCCGCAATCTGGATATGGCGCTGAACTTCCGCAATGTGCCGCTGGGCAGCCTGAACCCGTACTCGATGAATTTTGCCGGCTGGCAGATCACCGATGGCCGGCTGGGCAGCGAGCTGCGCTATGTGCTGAAAGACCGGCAGCTGCACGGCGAAAACCGCATGGTGATAGACCACATCCAGCTGGGCGAGGAAGTGGCCGACTATCAGGGTACACGGCTGCCGCTGCGTCTGGCGGTGGCCTTGCTGGAAGACAGCGACGGCCGCATTGACCTGAGCCTGCCGGTGGCCGGCAGCCTTGACGAGCCGGAGTTCAGCTATGGCCATCTGGTGTGGCAGGCGCTGCGCAATATCCTCGTCAAGATCGTCACTGCGCCGTTCCGTGCCTTGTTTGGCGGCGAAGGCTTTGATGCGGTGTATAGCGATGCCGGTCTTGCGAGGATTGCGCCGCCCGAGCAGGAAAAACTGCAAAAGCTGGTCGAGCTGCTGCAAAAGCGTCCCAAGCTGAGTCTCGCCATTGGCGGCAGTTATGATGAGGCACTTGATGGTGCCGAGTTGCTGCGCTTGCGGGTGGATCGCGCCATTTTGCGCGACGCCGCCTACAAGTTGCAGACGGAAGAGCCGGTGCCGCAGCCCGATATGGCCGATGCTGCCGTGCGCAAGGCGGTGGGCAATGTCTATGCCGCGCAGTTTGGCCGTTTTGCCTGGCTGAAACGGGTGGCAACCGAGGCCGATACGGCCGAACGGGCGACGGCGATGCGCAAGGAGCTGCTGCAGGCTGGCAAGGTCACACCGGCCGAGCTGACAGCACTGGCTACCGCGCGTGGCGAGGCGGCGCGTGCGCTGATGCTGGCACGCGAGCCGATGTTGGCCGCAAGGCTGAGCCTGCTGGATGCAGACAAGGTCAAGGCCGAGAAAGACGGTATTCCGCTGCAACTCAAGCTGAAATAGGAGCCACCATGCTGCGCGAAATGACGATGAAAGATTACCCGGCAGTACTGGCACTGTGGCAGCAGACGCCGGGTATCTGTGTACGTGATGCCGATTCGGCGGCGGCTACAGAGCGCTATCTGCAGCGCAATCCCTGCCTGAGTTTTGTGGTTTGTGACGAAGGTCGGCTGGTCGGCTGTGTGATGGCCGGGCACGATGGCCGCCGCGGTCATCTGCAGCATCTTTTGGTATTGCCGGCCTACCGCCAGCGCGGCATTGCGCGTCAGCTGGTGAATGCCTGTCTGGATGGGCTGCTGGCGCAGGGCATTGCCAAAAGCCATATCGAGGTGCTGAACGATAATGCCGGCGCACGGCAGTTCTGGCAGAAGATAGGCTGGCAAGAGCGGCTGGATATCCGGCGCTATTCCTGTATTCATGCCGGTGGCGACAATGTCTGAGTGCGGCCAACGGTGCCCGGTGCCGCGAGCTGCGGATGCGGGCGGCGGATAAAAGCCAGAGGACGGTAGTCGCTGATCAGTACCGCAGTCATGCAGGCAAAACGGGTCGCCAGCGCGGCCCGTTTTGTTTTGCTCGCGCAATCGGCTTGTTGCGCTATATCCAAGTAAACAAACAGCCCGACAAGGGTCGATCGGGTTTTCCCTGATGGCGAACTCCCCAATGGTGCAGTGTTGTTGTTATTGATTTGATAGGGGCCATAAAAAATCAACGCCAAATTAGGGCGGGAGGATATGGCAATGAAACTGGCGACCCGATTGATGATCCTGACACTGATCAGCCTTGCCGGGCTGGTGTTACTGGGTAGTTTGTCACTGTATTTCAAAAAGCAGGATCTGCTGCGCGAAAAGGAAATCCAGATTACCGGCCTGTTGCAGCTGGCCGAGAATGTCGTCCAGAGCCGTTATCAGTTGGTGCAGGAAGGCAAGCTGCTGGAAGCCGAGGCCAAACGGCAGGCCTTGGCCACCCTGGCCGAGATTCGCAGCAAGCAGATTTATTTCTTTGTGCGTGACAGCGGCAATGTGATGCTTTACCACCCGACCACCAAGCGCATCGGCAAGGTGGACGATGGCGGCAAGGGGCCGGACGGGCGTACCTCGGTCGAGACCTATGCCGAGGCCTTGCAAAAACAGCATTATGGCCTGGTGTATGTGGTCGCGGCCAAGCCCGGTGTTGATCACGATGTGCCCAAGCTCAACGGCGTAGTGCGTACCGAGCCCTGGGGCTGGGTGATCGGTACCGGCTTCTTTGTTGACGACATTGACGAATCGTTCTGGGCTGAAGCGAGGCTGATGCTCGGGCTGGTGGTCATCGGTATAGCCGCTGTCGGCATCATGGCCTGGCTGTTGTCGCGCAGCATCTTGCGCTCGCTCGGTGGCGATCCGGCTTATGCCTCGCGTGTGGTACGGCGTATTGCCGAGGGGGATCTGACCGAAACCATCGAGGTTCAAGGGCCGGAACACAGCCTGCTGGGCAGCATGCGCGCAATGCAGCGCAATCTTGCCGGCATCATTCACGATATCCGCGAGGGCAGCCATCGCATTGCCGATTCCGGCGAGCAGCTCAAGTCACATATGCATCATCTGCAGCAGGTGTCGCACCATGCCAGTGAGTCGACCGCATCGGCAGCGGCAGCCATCGAACAACTGTCGGTCAGCATCGATCATGTCACCGCCAGTGCCCACGAGACTGAGCAGGACGCGCGCCAGACGGTGGACGAAGCCGCCAGCGGCGTCAGCATGACTGCAGCGGCCAGCCAGCATATCGAAAGAATTGCCGACGAGATTGGCGAAGTCAGTGGCCAGGTCGAATCGCTGTCCGAGCGCACCCGCCATATCAGCGGCATAGCCGAGACCATCCGTGATATCGCCAACCAGACCAATCTGCTGGCGCTGAATGCCGCCATCGAGGCGGCGCGTGCCGGCGAGAGTGGCCGCGGCTTTGCCGTGGTGGCTGATGAGGTGCGCAAGCTTGCCGAACGTACGGCCACCGCTACCGATGAAATCAGCACCATCGTGCAGGGTGTGGTGGGTGACACCGGCATGGTGACGGGGCAGGTGGCCGGCATCGCGCCCATCGTCAAGGACGGGGTGGCCAGTGTGCACCAGAGTTCGGTGGCCTTGCAGGCGATCAATTCACGGGCTTATCAGTCGCTGGATCGCATCCGCTCGGTGGCGCAGGCCATGTCGGAGCAGAGCAAGGCCGGCACCAGCATCGCCGGCAGTGTCGAGCAAGTGGCTGGCGTGGTGCATGAGGCGCTGTCCTCGGCCTCGCACGCCGTCGAGCAGATGAATGGCATCCAGGGGCAGGCCAATCAGCTGCGCGAGGCGGTTAACCGCTTCCGGACTTGAGGCCACATCATGAAACAGCTTGTTTGCTGGCTGGCCTTGTGGCTGGTGCCGTTTGCCGGTGCGGAAGAGCTGGCGGTCTATACCCATAGCCTGGACAAGGAAGTGCGGGGGATGGCCGATGGCAGTTTGCAGCCGCAGCCACACGGTGGTTTTCGCGCCTTCAGTCTGGCGCTGGTGCAAACCGCGATGGCCAGAATGGCATTGCCGCAGCCGGTGCGCGAGATTCCGCTGGTACGGGGTTTGCAGCAGCTGTCCACGGATGCACCGGTGATGCTGTTTACCCTGTTTCGTACCGCAGAGCGCGAGCGGCGTTACCAGTGGATAGGCCCGCTGTTTCGCGACCAGACCTTGCTTTACGAGCGTGTTGACCGGCCCTCGCGGGCCAAGTCACTGCAGGATGCCTTGCCGCAGCCGGTGTGCGCACTGCGGGGCGGCTCGCATGAACATCGTTTGCGTGAGCTGGGCTTTCAGCACGTCGAGCTCAGCAACAGTTATGAAGCCTGCCTGCGCATGCTGCAGGCGGGCCGGGTAAGGTTGGCCGCCATCATTCGCACCGACTATCCGGGCAAGCTCAGGGTGGCCGAAGTGCCGGCAGGGCTGTTGCGCAGCAGCGGGCTGGTGTTGATGGAGAACGACAGCTATATCGCGGTATCCCACGTCGTGCCGGCCAGCGAGGTCGAGCGCTGGAACCGGCAGATCGCCGATATCCGTGCGTCGGCCTTGTACGACGAACTCAAGGCGCTCTACCTGCCCTGACGCAGTATTCTGGCTTGCTGTCATGGCGGTAGCAGCCTGAGCTGGCGGGGTAGTCCGTGCCGGTGCGGCCGAGGTCGCCCAAGAGGTAGTCGCCGGCATTTGTTGATGGCCATCAACACTGTGCTGATCTATACCTAGTGTAATTTCCTTTTTGTTTCACTAGATATTGTGAGGCTGGCATGGGTCAGGACAAGAGCTTGGGTTGGATGGAGCAAGACATCTCGCGCGAGGTGCTGCTGGAAAAGTACGCCAAGAACGGCGAGCAGAGTGTGGCCGAGGTAAGACTGCGCGTGGCGCGGGCGCTGGCGGCACTCGAGGCCGATTCGGCGCGCTTCGAGCCGCTGTTCTTCGAGGCACTCGAAGGCGGCTTCATCCCCGGCGGGCGTATCAACTCGGCTGCCGGCACCGATCTCAAGGCCACGCTGATCAACTGCTTTGTGCAGCCGGTCGGCGATGCGGTAGCCGACACCGAAAACGGCAAGGTCGGCATCTATCAGGCGCTGTTGCAGTCGGCCGAAACCATGCGCCGTGGTGGCGGCGTCGGCTACAACTTCAGCCGCATCCGCCCCAAGGGGGCGCTGGTAAAAGGCACCAATAGCCGTGCCTCTGGCCCGGTGTCGTATATGCGTGTGTTTGACCGCAGTTGCGAGACGGTCGAATCGGCTGGGGCGCGCCGCGGTGCACAAATGGGCGTGCTGGACGTGAGCCACCCCGACATCGAAGACTTCATCCACGCCAAAGACCAGGGTGATCTGCGCAACTTCAATATCTCGGTCGGCGTGTCCGATGCTTTCATGCAGGCAGTCGAGGCCGATGGCGACTGGCCGTTGACGCACAGCGCGATGCCGTCGGCCGAGGTGTTCCCAGATTGCGAGCGCCAGCCAGATGGCCTGTGGGTGTATCGCAAAGTACGCGCACGCGACTTGTGGGCGCAGATCATGCACAGCACCTACGACCACGCCGAGCCGGGCGTGCTGTTCATGAGCAAGATCAACGCCGACAATAATCTGTCTTATTGCGAAGTTATCGAGTCCACCAACCCGTGCGGCGAGCAGCCCTTGCCCGACTACGGCTGCTGCGATCTGGGCTCGATCAACCTCACCCGTTTCGTGCGTCAGCCCTTTGGCGACAAGCCATCATTCGATTTCAAGGCCTTTGCCAAGGTGGTGCGTGCCTCGGTGCGCATGCTGGACAATGTGCTCGACCTCACCGTCTGGCCGCTCAAGGAGCAGGAACAGGAAGCGCAAAACAAGCGCCGTATCGGCCTCGGCTTCACCGGCCTGGGTGATGCGCTGATCATGCTGAAAGTGCGCTACGACAGCGAGGAAGGTCGAAGGTTGGCCGCCAGCATCAGCGAGGCGATGCGCGATGCGGCTTACGATGCTTCGGTCGATCTGGCCATCGAGAAGGGCGCGTTTCCATTGTTTGATGCCGAGCAGTATCTGGCCGCGCCGCATTGCGCCAGCCGGCTGCCGGACAGCATCAAAAAGCGCATTCGCCAGCATGGCATCCGCAACTCGCACCTGCTGTCGATTGCGCCGACCGGCACCATTTCGCTCGCCTTTGCCGACAACGCCAGCAACGGCATCGAGCCGCCGTTCTCGTGGTTTTACACGCGAAAGAAACGCATGGCTGATGGCAGCCAGCAGGAATATCTGGTCGAGGATCACGCCTACCGCGTGTGGCGCATGCAGGGTGGCGACACCAAGGCCTTGCCCGATTACTTTGTCAGCGCCCTGCAAATGAGCGCACTGGATCACATGCGCATGGTCGCCGCCGTCGCGCCCTTCATCGACACCGCGATTTCCAAGACCGTCAACGTGCCGGCCGATTACCCGTTTGCCGATTTTGAAACGCTCTACCTTGAAGCCTGGCGCGCCGGCCTCAAGGGCATCACCACCTACCGCCCCAATAGCGTGCTGGGTTCGGTGCTGTCGGTCGAGCCTGCGCCAACAGCTGCGGCCAACCCTGCCGAGCCGCAAGACCTCAACCAGAGCGACCCGGACCGCCGCATCACCCTCAACACCGCGCCGAGCCCGGCGCTCGCCAGCCTGAAATGGCCGCACCGCCCGCGCCTCAAACAAGGCAACCCGTCGTGGACATTCATGGTGGAAGGCGGCGAGGGCGACTTTGCCGTGATGGTCGGCCATATCGAAGCTGGCTCGGCCGAAGCCGCCCAGCCCTTCGAGTGTTGGGTCAACGGCGACGTGCCACGCGGCCTTGGCGCGATTGCCAAGACGCTGTCGATGGACATGCGCTGCCGCGACCGAGGCTGGATTGCTGCCAAGCTCGATGCGCTGATCGCCACCCGTGGCGACCGCCACTACCAGCTGGAGCTGGCCGATGGCGCGAGCTTCAGCAGCGCTGCGGCGGCCGCGCTCGGCCGCGTGGTGCGCTTTCGCAGCGAGCAACTTGGCGCACTGACCTTGGCAACAGGCGAGGCCACGCCGGTGATGGACGCGCTGTTTGCGCGCAAGGAGCCGAAATCCGGTGCCGACGGCACCATCAGCTGGTCGGTGGACGTGAAAAACCCGCAAACCGGTGACGACTGCGTGCTGTTCCTCAAGGAGCTGGTGTTGCCCAACGGCCAGCGCCGCCCGTACTCGATGTGGCTGGCCGGTCACTACCCGCGCGAACTCGATGGCCTGTGCAAGATGCTCAGCCTCGACATGCGCGTGATCGACCCGGCGTGGATTGGCATGAAGCTGCGCAAACTGCTGAGCTATGCCGAGCCGCAGGCCGACTTCTTCGCCCGCACACCTGGCAGCGACAAATCACAAAGCTGGCCATCGACCGAAGCCTACCTCGCCCGCCTCGTCATCCACCGCTACGCCATGCTGGGCATCCTCGGCGAAGACGGCGTGCCGGTAGAAGACATGGGCGTGATGGTGCCGGAGCAAGGCCAGCTGTTTGATGGCGCTACGGCGAATCTTGGCAATGGCACGATGGCCGGCAAAGCCTGCCCCGAATGCGGCAACCGCGCGGTGATCAAGAAAGACGGCTGCGAGTTCTGCACCGCCTGCGGCCATGTGGGGGCGTGCGGGTGATGGCGGGTTGATTTGCCGAGTCGGGAAGTCTGACTGGGAGTAAAAACGACTGCGGCCAACCTTTACCCAAGGTTGGCCGCAGTCTTGTTTGCCGGAAGATCACAGTCGATTCAGGCAGGCAATAGCAGTTATCTGTCAGTTTTTAGCTGGCAGCACCTACTGAGAGGCGGTCTTGCATGGTCTGGTACAGACTTGCGGCGGTCTGGCTGGCTGCCTTGAAGTCCAGCCACTGAATTTGCTGGCGCAAGTTCTCGTATTGGCTGGCATAGGCGGAGGGGGCTTGCTCTGGCATTGCGTCGAGAACATCCAGCACCTGCATATTGTTGTGGGCCAGCAGGGTCTGCATGGTTTGCAGCTGCTGCAGCATCGCCTGGTCATCCCAGGCAAGCCCGACCTGATTGTCGAGATCGAAGCTGGCAGGTAAGGCCTCTTGCAGCAGACGATCGGCATTCTGCAGTAGCGCGGCCAGCAGGCTGAGGGCCTCGGGTGGCAAGGCCTGAGCGGCACGGCATTGCTTTTCGAAGAGAGCGGCCTGACGTGACAGCGCGATTGCCCCCATGGTTGCGGCGCTGCCTTTAATGCTGTGACAAACCTGATAGCAAAGCGTCAGGTCATCAGCCTGGATGGCATTTTGCAGGGAGTCGAGCAATTGCTGTTGCTCGGGCCGGAACTGCTTCAGGGCCGAGCGGTATACCTCCTGCGCACCGCCAAAACGTCGCATGATGCTGTCCAGCGGCTCGACTTCTGGCGGGCTGTCTTCGTTATTTTGCGGCATTGCGGGGGCTCGGCTGGCTGCCGGCTTGTTGCCATGGGTCAGCAAGGCGTTCAGCAGTTGTTCCAGATCGACAGGTTTGCCGATGTGCTCGTTCATGCCGGCATCAAGGCAGGCTGCCCGGTCGGATTGCGAGGCATTGGCTGTCATGGCGATGATGGGTAGTGTGGCAAAGCGGGCATCGGCACGAATCCTGCGGGTGGCCTCCAGCCCATCAATATCCGGCATCTGCACATCCATCAACACGGCATCGAATGGTTCGCTGCCATTCAGTACTTGCGACACCCCGGATATCCCGCCCTCGGCCATGGCAATGCGTGCGCCCTGATGGCTGAGCAGCTCGGCGGCGATCTGCCGGTTCAGCGCATTGTCTTCCACAATCAGGATGTGCATGCCTTGCAGGCGTTGCTGTGGCAGCTGGGGGAGAGCCACCTGGGGCGTCGAGGCACCCTGCAAGGCTCGCGATACGGCCTGCAGCAACTGGCTGGGGGTGACGGGCTTGGTCAGCAAGTCTGTATAGGGCGGAGGCTCCTGCAGCGAGTGGGTAGACAAAACCTCTTTATCGTGCGCAGTCAGCATGATGATTTGCGGGAGGTGCTTGTCCGAGTGCAGCTTGTCGCGGATCAGGCGGGCGGCGGTCAGGCCGTCCATGTCGGGCATTTTCCAGTCCATCAGGATGACATCAAAATCGTTGCCTTGTTGTTGTGCCTGGAGCGTGGCACCAACAGCGGCCAGGCCACCCTTGATGTGTTGGGTCTGCCAGCCCAGCGAGGTAATGGTGTGGATGATGAGCTCGGCGACCAGCGGGTTGTCTTCGACCACCAGTACGCGCAAGGTTCGAGTCGATAGCGGCGCTTGCGCGATCAGCGGCGTGCTGTCGGCGATCGGTAGCCAGATGTCAAACCAGAAGCGGCTACCTTGGCCCAGCTGGCTTTCCAGCTGTAATTGGCCACCCATCAGTTGTACCAGCCGCTGGCTGATGACCAGCCCCAGACCGGAGCCGCCATAGCGTCGCGTGGTGGAGGCTTCGGCTTGGGTAAAGCCGTCGAAGATGCGGGTTTGTTGCTCGGGACTGATGCCGATGCCGGTGTCTTTGACGGCAAAGCGCAATTGCAACTTGTCATCGTCCTGTGACTCCGCCGATACCTGCAGTTGCACCACGCCCTGACTGGTGAACTTGAGCGCATTGCCGGTGAGGTTGATCAGGATCTGCAGCAGGCGCAGGCCATCCCCCATCAGTTGTTGTGGCAGCTTGGGGTCGACGTCGAACATGATTTCAACGTCTTTGTCGCCCTGATTGCCGGTCAGCACGATGGCGAGGTCGTGCAGCAGCTTGTCCAGTGCAAAGGCATGCACATCCAGCTGCAGTTTGCCGGCCTCTATCTTGGAGTAATCGAGAATGTCATTCAGCAGGCCTAGCAGGGCAGTGCCAGCCCCTTGGGCCTTGCTGACGTAGTCAAGCTGGCGCGCGGACAGCGGGGTTTGCTTCATCAGCTGCAGCATGCCGAGTACGGCATTCATCGGGGTACGAATTTCGTGGCTCATATTGGCGAGGAAGGACGACTTGGCGGCGCTGGCCGCATCCGCACGGTCCTTGGCCTCGCGCAGATGTCCTTCCAGCAAGAGCTGGGTGGTGATGTCCAGATTGATGCCGGTAACGCGCAGGACATTGCCCTCGCTGTCGCGCTCGATCTGCGCGCCAGCCTGGATATGGATGATGCTGCCATCCGGGCGGACAACCCGGAATACCGGGTCGTAATTGCCATGGCCGGCTACAGCATCCAGCAGGGATTTTTCGGTGGCCGCGATGTCGTCCGGATGGACGCGGCTATACCAGTGCTGGTAGTTGAGGCCTTCTTCCCGCAGGCTGTTTGGCCACCCGTACATTTCGTACATGCGGTCATTCCAGTGCAGGCTGTTGTCGGCAAGCACCCAGCTCCACACCCCAAGCTCGGCAACGTTGGCCGCCATGGCCAGCTGATCTCGCGTGGCCAGTACTTCGGCCTGTTGCTGGCGTAGTGGAGAGAGGTCGGTAATAACGGCGACGGCAACCTGCCCCTCGGTAGAAAGGTGTATGCCAAGATTGAGTTGAGCCGGAAAGCTGCTGCCATCCTTGCGTTGAGCCTCGACTTCCAGACGCAGGGCGTGATGCTCGGCATGACTGTCAGTCAGCACTTGCAGCAGCTGCCTGTATTCTGTGGTGGAGAATCCCGGCAGCAGCTGATTCAGCGGCTGGCCGATAATCTCTTCACCGGGCCAGCCGAAGATGTCTTCGCCGGCCTGATTGAATGACTGGATATCGCCCTGGGCATTGATGGTGAGGACCGGATTGGGGGCGGTATCCAGAATGGCCTTGGTGGTGGCAAGGCTGGCCGCCAGCTGGTGTTGGGCTTGCAGGCGCTGGCTGATGTCGATGGCGATGAACAGGTAGCCGCTGCTATGGCCGTGCGTATCCCGAATCGGCGTAGCTGCAACCGAGACCGGAAACTGGCTGCCATCCTTGCGGCAGTACGTCCACTCTCGGACTTCAGCCCCTTGCACGTCTGCCAGATAGACCAAGATATCAAAGGCCGACACGGTCGTCAGATGGTCGAGTTGCAGCATGCTGCTGTGCTGGCTGATTTCGCTGGCAAGGTGAATCTGTGTCGGGCTGGCTTTGTGTAATACGTCCGCCGCCTGATAGCCCAGCATCAGCTCGGCCCCCCGGTTAAACAAGGTGATATTGCCCTGTGGGTCGGTGGCGATGATGGCCATCTCGGTGGCGGCGCGCAGTACGCTTTCCAGCATCTGGTTGACGTGGGCGAGCTCCTGGGTGCGGTTTTGTACCTGTGATTCAAGGTTGCTGTTGAGTTCGTGAATCTGTGCTTCGGCCAGCTTTTGGCGACTGATGTCGCGCAGCGTCTTCGAGCCGCCAATGACTTTGCCCTGATCATCCAGAATGGGCGATGCGGTAAGGGAAACATCCAGCAACTGGCCGTTCTTGTGCCGACGCCGGGTTTCCAGCCCTGGCAACAGCTTGCCCTGCCGAATGTGTTGCAGAATGGATGCTTCCTCTGCTTGCAGTACCTCTGGTACCAGGATATCCGAGACGCGCTGCCCGATGACTTCCTCAGCCCGGAAACCGAACAGGGCTTCGGCGCCACTGTTCCACGAGGTAATGATGCCATCATTCTGGAATCCGACAATGCCATCGGCCGAACTGGAGACAATTGCGGCCAACCTGGCCTGCTGGTCCTGAAATTCGCGTCGCCGCAGCCGGTTCAGACGAATGGTGGCCAGCAGAGCGGCAAGCAGGGTGCTGGCGATACTGCCGATGATGAACACCTGCAAGGGTGAGGTGAGATTGAGCTGGCGGATGAATGCCGGTCCGGCAAACAGCTGAATCTGCCACTGGCGCCCAAAAATCGCTCGGCTCAGCTGTGCCGAAGGCATGCCACGGGTGGCGTGCTGGGGCAGATAGAATGGCAAGGGCTGTTGTGGGTCGGTAATGTCGCTAAGTTGCAGTTGAAGATAGTCCGGATTGCCGCGCAACTCTCCCAGTACGTCATCCATCAGCAGAGGGGCGTAACTCCAGCCTATGGCTTTTTGCCGGCGTGCCTCGACCGTTGCCGGCGTGGCACCGTCACGATAGACCGGTAGCAGGAACAGAAAGGATTGCATCGGCTTGCCGGTGGCTTGCACCAGGGTGATTGGCGCGGTCAATTGTGGTGTGCCTGATGTCATGGCCGCGATGGCAGCCGTCCGCCGGTGTTCTTCGGTGGCAATATCCAGACCGACAGCCTTGGTGTTGACGCTCAGCGGGAAAATATACTGGATGACAAAACGTTCGGCCTTGCTTGGTGCCAGCTCCCTGATCTGGAATCCGGGCTGCCGATCGGCCCGAGCCTGTTGCAGAAAAGCGGCTTCGTTACTCGGCAGCACCCGCTTGATGTAGCCAAAACCCCGTGCGCCCCGAAACTCTTTGGCCAGGTCCCGGGTTTGCATATAGTGCTCGATCTTGCTGAAGCTTAATTGGTCGCCGGCGGTAAGCACGACGCCACGCATGCCGCGCAGGCCGTATTGGTATTGCATGAAGCGCTCGTGCACCTGATCTGACATTTTCTCCAGCGTCTGCTGCAGGGTGGAGGTCAGTCGTGCCTGATTATCCTGATTGACTTGCCAGGCCAGCAAGGCGCTGGCCAGACTGCCGAGCAGCAGCACGATGACACCGTACCTGCCGGCAAGTGTCATATGAGGGTGCTTGAGCATGAACATCCCCTTGAGGTTCAATATTCTGGCTTGGGCGGATCTTGTAGCAGGCGTTGTTCCAGCTGCGTTGCCGGAACCGGACGGGAGTAAAGATAGCCTTGCATGATCTGGCAGCCAGCGGCCAGCAGCGCCTCTACCTGATGGTTGTTTTCTACCCCTTCGGCTACCAGCTCCAGGTCCAGCGTGCTGCCCAGCTTGATGATGGCTTCAACAATGGCCTCGTCATTCTTGTTATGCAGCATATCGTTTACGAAACTCTGGTCTATCTTCAGCACATCCAGTGGTAGCCGCTTCAGGTAAGACAGGCTTGAGTAACCGGTGCCGAAATCATCAATGGCAATCCTGACGCCAAGATTGCGCAGCTCCTGCAAGATACGCTGTGTGTTGTTGATGTCTTGCGCCAGCACGCCCTCGGTGATTTCGAGCTCCAGCAGCTCGTGGCGGATGCCGGTGCAGCTAAGCGTGTTCAGCACCATGGTCAAAAACTGCGGGTCACCAAACTGCACGGCCGAAATATTGACGCTGATGCTGATCGGGTAGCCGAGGGCATGCCATCTCATGGCATCCTGGCAGGCCTGTTTCAGGACGAATTTACCGATGGGGATAATCAGACCGGTTTCTTCTGCCAGCGGGATGAAATCGGCAGGAGAAATCAGGCTGCCGTCGTCTTGGCGCAAACGAATCAGTGCCTCAGCGCCGACGATACATTGACGGCGGGCATCGACCTTTGCCTGATAGTGGATTTCGAAAATATGTGTTTCGAGTGCGTCACGCATGTGCTGTTCCAGCAAATGGCGGGAACGCATGCTGTGCTCGATGTCTTGCGAGAAAAAGCGGAACTGTCCGCGGCCAGCCTGTTTGGCGGTGTACATGGCCGAGTCGGCGTGCCGGTACAGCATTTCGGCATCGTCACTGTCATCCGGAAACAGGCTGATACCGATGCAGGCGCTCAAGGTGTAGCGGGTGTTGTTGACTGGCACCGGCTCGGAGATCAACTCCAGCATGCGGCCAACCATGTCGCTGACCTGATCCAGCGAGCTGATTTCGGGTAGCAGCATGACAAACTCGTCACCGCCTTGCCGGCTGACCGTGTCTACACTGCGGCAGCTTGCCTGGAGCCGGCGGGCAATCTGTTGCAGCAAGGCATCGCCAACCGCATGGCCGGCGGTGTCGTTGATGCTTTTGAAACTATCCAGATCAACCACCACCATGGCGATTCGTCGCTGACTGCGCATTGACTGCTGGATGGCTTGCAGAATGCGATCTTGCAGCAGCATGCGGTTGGGCAGGTTGGTCAGGGCATCATGATAGGCCAGATGCGTCATCTTGATTGCCATGGCGCGGGCTTCGGACACGTCGTGGAAGACCACGATGGCACCGGTGATTTGATCTTCCTGATTGCGGATGGGTGAGGCCGAGTCTTCAACGTCAAACAGCATGCCGTCACGGCTGCGCAGTTTGCAATTCAGTGCCATGCCGACGACGCGGTTTTCCTGCAAGGCAAGGCGGATCGGATTTTGCAGGGTGAACTCATTGCCGCCATCACGTAATGGCATGACATGTTCAATGGCATTCCCGAGAGCTTCTTGTGCAGACCAGCCGGTCAGGCTTTCGGCAATCGGGTTCATGAAGGTCACGATACCCTGCTGATCGGTGGCGATAACGGCATCACCAATCGAATTGAGCATCACGCGGATGCGTTCTTTTTCTTCAAACAGGGCGGCTTCATAGCGCTTGCGGTCGGTAATGTCGACCAGCAACATCATGAAGCCTGCGCATTGGTTGTCGATGAGCCGTGGCACCAGTGTCAGCAGGCCATCTCTTGCTGGCAGCCTGTTGCGTGCAAGGGCGATGTCCTGCGACACGGCTTGCCCGGCCAGCACCAGTTTCAGCTGCTCGGCAATACGGGCGAAACAGGCCGGGCCGAGTACGTCTATCAGTTGCTGGCCTATCATGTTGGCCGCATCAATGCCGAACCATTCGGCAGACTGTCCGTTGCTGAAGGCGCAGCACAGATTGGTTTGCCAATAGCCGACAAAGGCGGGCAGGTGATGCAGTACATCTTGCAGATCTCGCTGGGCAAGTTCCAGTTTGCGGGTTTCCAGGCGCAGGGCCAGGTGAGTCTGGATGCGGGCGCGAGCTACAGGAATATTGATCGGCTTGGAAAGAAAGTCTACACCGCCAAAAGCCAGCGCCTGAAGCTCCTCCTGGCTGCTGCTGTGGGCCGTGACAAAAATGACGGCAACTTGCGAGAGCTGGGGGTCTGACTTGAGTGTCCGGCAGACCTCAAAACCATCCATGCCCGGCATTTCGATATCAAGCAATACAACGTCGGGCAGGCAGTCGCGGGCCAGGCGAATAGCAGCATCACCATCCACCGCAAAGTACACATCTCCCAGATCGTAGATGGCTTCGCGCAGGATGCGGATATTGCTGGTCTGGTCATCGACAATCAGGATGACCGGTTTTCGAATCAGAGAGTCGTCAAGCATCACATCACCCGTTGCATGTTAAATGCATTCTAGATGAGGGCAGGGGAAGCTGCTATAAAAGTACTGGTAATAATTAGTCAATATATCAGCAAGTTAGACATGCACTAAAAAAGGTATATGCCATATCGGCCTGATTTCAAGTCAAAGATGCTTGCCCGCTGTTGGTCGATGCATTGTTTTGTAACGTAGCAAATGCTGTGAAAATAAAAGTTTTTCATTTTTTATGTTTGATGCTATTTGTTAGTTTGTATTTAAAGTTACAGATAAATGACAGGGTGTCGAGCTTGTTGTGAGGCAGGAATATCCGGTATTAGGCTGGGTAAGCGCTGGATGGTTTTTGTATTCAAGTCGGGGAGTGTCAATGAGCATCTTTTTTGATGGCGCAGAGCCGTTTTTGGGTTTGCAGAAGGACAGGGCGCGACTTTTGATTGTTGATGATCAGCCTGCAAGCATCCATTTGATTCATAATATTTTTTCTGCCGATCATGATATTTTTATGGCCAGGAGCGGCAAGGAGGCGCTGGATTTGTGCGGGAAAATTTTTCCTGACCTGGTTTTGCTGGATGTCGAGATGCCTGGTATGGACGGACTGGAGGTTTGCCGGCAGATGCAGATGCATGCGGTGAATCAGGATATTCCGGTTATTTTTGTGACGGGACATGAGTCCCCTGAGTATGAGAATTTATGCTGGGAGGCCGGGTGTGTGGATTTTGTCAGCAAACCGGTAAATACGGTTACCTTGCGTAATCGGGTAAATGCACATCTGAAATTAAAATTCCAGAATGATTTATTACGAAAAATTGCATTGATTGATGGTTTGACCGGCGTAAATAACCGACGCTTCTTTAATCAGTGTCTGAGTGCCATGTGGTTGCGCTGCAAGCGTGACATGAAGCCCTTGTCGGTGATCATGGTGGATCTGGATAATTTCAAGCGCTACAACGACTTTCACGGTCATTTGCACGGGGATGAGTGCCTGCAAAAGGTTGCCATGGCCTTGAGGGGCAATATGTGCCGGCCAGATGATTGTGTTGCCCGGTTTGGCGGTGAGGAATTTGTTTGTCTGCTGCCCGATACGGATCTGTCTGGTGCGATTCAGGTGGCACGGCGTATGGAAGCAGATGTCAGGGCGTTGCAGATTCCGCATGGCAATTCTGATATTGCATCCATTGTGACCATCAGCCTTGGCTGTGGCTCGGTTGTGCCGGTCGATGGCAATACCGAGACCATGCTCGTGGAGCTGGCTGACAAGCAGTTATACAAGGCAAAGCATTCAGGAAAATCCTGCGTCTGTTTTTAGTGAGCTATTACCAGCCTGTTAATGCCGGCGGCTGTGGAGTCTGATCAATTATTTGATGTACTGCCGATTTTCATAGTCATGGCGTCTTGTCTGCCTGAGGCGATAAGGCTATGGTGCTTGCGGCCAACCTTTTATCGAAAGGTTGGCCGCAAGCATTTTTATTTACCCGAAAAATGAGAGACAGCATGACTATCGCGATTGCCATTCACGGTGGTGCCGGCACCATTCGCCGCACTGATCTTAGCCCCGAAAAAGAAGCCGCCATCACAGCCGGCCTGAATGCCGCGCTGGATGCGGGCTATCAGGTTCTACAGGCCGGTGGCAGTGCACTGGATGCGGTGTGCGCGTCGGTGCGGGCGCTGGAGGATGATCCGCTGTTCAATGCCGGTCGTGGCGCGGTGTATACGCTGGATGGCACGCAAGAACTGGAAGCGGCAGTGATGGATGGCCGCCAGCAGGCAGCCGGTAGTGTGACGGGGCTGACGCGCAGCAAGAACCCTGTCGATGTGGCGCGCCGCGTGATGGAAGCCACGCCGCATGTGACGCTGGGTTATGCGGCGGCGGATGCGTTTGCGCTGGCGCAGGGCTTGCCGCAGATGGAGGCGGACTATTTTTATACCGAATCGCGCTGGCAGGCTTTGCAGCTGGAGAAGGCAAGGTTGGCCGCAGGTGGCACCGATGCCGATGTGCCGGAAGACCGTAAGCATGGCACGGTGGGCGCGGTGGCGCTGGATGCAAATGGCGATCTGGCGGCGGCCACCAGTACCGGTGGGCGCACGGCGAAGTGGGCGGGGCGCATTGGCGATACGCCGGTGATTGGTGCGGGCACGTGGGCGGATACGCGTTGTGCGGTGTCCGGCACCGGTCATGGCGAGTTTTTTGTGCGCGCGGCGGTGGGGCACGATATTGCGGCGCGCATGGCTTATGCCGGGCAGAGTGTCGGCGATGCGGCGGGCGCAGTGGTGAACGAAACGCTGGTGCGGATGGGCGGCACCGGTGGCGTGATTGCGCTGGATGCGGCGGGTAATGTGACGATGCCGTTCAATTGCGAAGGCATGTACCGGGCGATGGTGGATGGCACGGGCCGGCGTGAGGTGGCGATTTACCGCGACTAAGCGGCTGATTCGCGACAGACAAAAGGCGCGTTCTTGGACGCGCCTTTTTCTTGTTCGGGCCTGGGTGATGCAGGTACGGCCTTGAGCCCTGCCGCTGTAATGGCTTATTGCAGCCAGATCAGATTGGCCCAGATGTCTTCCAGCAAAATGCGGTCGGGCAGAAATCGTTTCATGATGCGGTCCTCGCTGTGGTGTGACTGCATTATGGTTGGCCGCTGGCGGGTAGTGAAATTGATTGTTTTTTTATTGGTATTTGGTTTTGACTATTGCTGGTGACTATGGCTGGTAATTGAAAAAAGCGGGGCATGCCCCGCTTTGGTATGCGGTGTCAGTTTTACTGACGACCGGTGCTGCCGAAACCGCCTTCGCCACGCTCCGAGCTTTCGAAGCTGTCAACGATATTGAAGCCGACTTGCACTACCGGCACGATGATCATCTGGGCGATGCGTTCCAGCGGTTTCAGCACGAAGTCTTCCTTGCCACGGTTCCACACCGAGACAAACAGCTGGCCCTGATAGTCGGAGTCGATCAGGCCAGTGAGGTTGCCCAGTACGATGCCGTGTTTGTGACCGAGGCCGGAGCGCGGCAGGATCATTGCGGCAAGGCCGGGGTCGGCCAGGTGGATGGCCATGCCGGTCGGGACCAGTACGGTCTGGCCGGGGGCGATGGTCATCTCGGCATCAATGCAGGCGCGCAGGTCGAGGCCGGCCGAGCCACTGGTGGCATAGGCTGGCAGGTTGTCTTTCAGGCGGGTGTCGAGGATCTGTACGTCGATTACGGGTTTCATGTCTGGCTTTCAATACAGGGTTGGCCGCAGGGCAGCCGGGGTGGTTCAGGGCAGCAGGCTGGCGAGGTGGGCGACAATCGCGCGCGCAATCTCGGCCTTGCCCTGACGCGGTAGCGGGTGCTGGCCGTGGTCGTCCAGCAGGATGACTTCGTTGTCGTCCGCGCCCATCGCGTGCTGGGCGAGGTTGGCCACCAGCAGCGGCACTTTCTTGCGGCGGCGCTTCTGGTCGGCAAACTCCAGCAGGTTCTGGCTTTCTGCGGCAAAGCCGACGCAGAACGGTGCGGCCGGCAGACTGGCAATGCCGGCGAGGATGTCGGGGTTTTCTTCCAGCTTGATGACCGGTACGGCATCGCCTTTCTTGATCTTGTGCTCGCTGCGGTTTTTCACGCGATAGTCGGCCACCGCGGCCACGCTGATGAAGATATCGCTGCGGCCAACCTCGTGCAGTACGGCCTGCTGCATGTCGGCGGCAGACTGTACCGGCACGGTGCGCACATTCAGCGGCGCGGCCAGCGCGGTTGGGCCGCTGACGAGGGTGACGTCGGCACCGGCATCGCGGCAGGCGCGCGCCAGTGCATAGCCCATCTTGCCCGAGCTGATATTGGTGATGCCGCGCACGGTGTCGATAGGCTCGTAAGTTGGGCCGGCAGTCAGCAGCACGCGTTTGCCGGCCAGTAGTTTGGCGGCGAAAAAGCCTTGCAGCATCTCGAATACTTCTTCCGGCTCCAGCATGCGGCCGGGGCCGGTCTCGCCGCAGGCCTGTACGCCGTGTGCCGGGCCCCAGACGGCCACGCCATCACTTTGCAGCTGGGCGATATTGCGCTGATTGGGCGGGTTGTCCCACATCTGGCGATTCATCGCCGGCACTACTACCAGTGGGCAGGTCCGCGCCGAGGCCATGGTGGAGATCAGGTCATCGCAAGCGCCATGCGCGAGTTTGAAGATCATGTCGGCGGTGGCGGGCACGATCACGAATACATCGGCGCGGCGCGACATCTCGATATGGGCCATGGCGTTGTCGGGGCGCGCATCCCAGGTATCGCTGAACACGGCGTGGCCGGACAGCGCCTGAAAGGTCAGCGGCGTGACAAAACGGGTGGCTGCCTCGGTCATGACCACTTCGACATGATGGCCGGCCTTGACCAGCAGTCGCGTCAGTTCGGCTGCCTTGTAGGCTGCTACACCACCGGTGATGCCCAGCAGAATGCGTTTGGCTTGCATCGCAATATCCGTCAGCAGGAAAAGCCCAGATTGTAACGGAGGCCAACAGGCAGGGCGATAGTTGGCCGCAATCTGCAAGATAGTGATATGTCATTAAAAAGCTGCTAAAAATGATGCTATAGCACAATCAGGAGTCTGCGATGTCGATTGCCCAGTGGCCGGAGAATGAACGCCCGCGTGAAAAGCTGCTCCAGCGCGGCCCCGAGGTGTTGTCGGATGCCGAGTTGCTCGCCATCTTTTTACGTACCGGCATCAAGGGCTGTTCGGCAGTCGATATGGGGCGCGAGTTGATCGGCCGGTTTGGCAGCTTGGGCAAGTTACTGTCAGCCGCTCCCGGTGATTTTCGTCAGGGTAGTGGCATGGGGCCGGCCAAGTATGCACAGTTCATGGCTGTAAAAGAGTTGGCAAGGCGGGTACTGGCTGAGGAGATGCAGCTGGCTGACACGCTGAACAGTCCGCAAGCCGTCAGGCAGTATCTGCGCCTGGCGATCGGTAACAAGGATGTAGAGGTATTTGTAGTGTTGTTTCTGAATGCCCAGAACCGGGTACTCGCGGCAGAAGAGCTATTTCGCGGCACCTTGACCGAAACACGGGTTTATCCACGCGAAATCGTGCGGCGTGCCTTGCAGCACAATGCCAATGCAGTGATTGTGGCGCATAACCACCCCTCCGGCGTCGCCGAGCCATCGGCAGCCGACCGGGCGCTGACACAAACACTCAAGCAGGCGCTGGCTCTGGTCGATATCAATTTACTGGATCATTTTGTCGTGACCGGCAGTCACGCCGAGTCTCTCGCGGAGCGTGGCTGGGTGTAGTCTGCTGCTGTAAGCCGGTGTACAGCAGCATGGTGTACACGGTTGGCTTTTCTATAGCCTTAACAGCAAGGAGATCATCATGAGCATCCTTCGTGTCATGAATCATGCAGACTATATCCAGATCAACAATCAGCTGATCAAACCCGAATTCATGTATGCCTCGGAAGATTACTCCGATGAGGATGATGTCGCGCTGGAGGCCCAGCTGGATGGCAGCGATTTCAGCCTGACCGTAGCCGAACTGGAAGATGCGACGCCGCTGCAGGACGGTGGCTACTGGCTGGAAAGTGTCGGCTATATCCGCTTTGTTTCCGAGCGCAGTCTGCACTGATCGATTGCTGGAATTCCATCTGGGAATCTGCAGCGAGATATTGCTGTTGTTTGTCATTGTTTGGCAGTTTATTCTGTTTTTGCATGTTTGTTTTTGTCATGACTAATTTGATCCAGAACAAAAATGCGCAGCGGCTGCGTTGTTAGAGTCCTCTCTTCAATTTGGCAGCATTGCCATATCGGAGGGGTGTATGGACAAGATCAAGATTGCCTTGGTAGGCGCTGGTGAAACCGGCACGCCATTGCTGAAACAATTATTGGCTGCGTCGTTTGTCGAGCTGGTCGGGGTGGCGGATCTCAATCTCGATCTGCCGGGTGTAGCCTTGGCGAAAGAAGCGGGTGTGCCGGTAACCGATAACTTCATCGAACTGGCCGAGCAGGGCGAGGCGGTCGATATCATTATCGACCTCACCGGTTCGCGTAAGGTGCGCGAAGACCTGCGCCGCTTCATGCAGTTCAGTGGTAATGCTCACACGGTTATCATGCACGAGCGTATCGCCTTGCTGTTGATGTCTTTGTCGGCTGGTCATCTGGTTCAGACTCGTCATGACGAGCTCAGTTATTGACAGCTTTGGGTGCAAATAAAAAAGGCAGCGTAGGCTGCCTTTTTTATTTGCAGAAACAGGGCTAACTGTTTTCGGCTTGCTTGTGGGCGGGCACTGGCCCCTGCTGGCTGCGGATAGCCTGGCCGCCGCGAAACATCACGCTCTGACCGCATTGGATCGCTGTCCAGCATTCGTTATCGGTCAGTGGCAGGGTGGCAATCACGGCGACGCGGTCGTTTGGTGTGGTGACCGTGTTGAAATCGACAGTCACGTCATCATCGACCAAGTGTGCTTGCGGGAATGGTGCCTGACGCACGATGTAATGCAGATTGCTGCTGCCGTGCACGATCAACCAGTCACCATTGGACAGCATGAAATTGAAGGTGCCGTGCTGGTGTAGCTCGGCTGCCAGCGTGGCGATGGATTCAAACAGCTCGTCCTCGCTGGGTGGCTGGCACCAGCGCTTGCGCAGTTGCTCCATCAGATAGCAAAACGCGGCTTCGGAGTCGGTGCAGCCTACCGGGTTGTAATAACAGCCGGTTTCCGGTGCAAAGTCTTTCAGGTCGCCGTTGTGGGCGAATATCCAGTATTGCCCCCAGATCTCGCGCTGGAAAGGGTGGCAGTTGGCCAGATTGACGATGCCTTGTGTGGCCTTGCGGATGTGGGCAATCACGTTTTCTGACTTGATCGGGTATTGACGCACCAGGTTGGCCACCGGCGAGTCTGCCGATGGTTTGTCATCAAGGAACAGCCGAACCCCTTTGCCTTCAAAAAAGGCAATGCCCCAGCCATCGGCATGATGGTCGGTCTGGCCGCCGCGGCGATGAAAGCCTTCGAAGGAGAACAGGATGTCGGTCGGGGTGTTGCAGTTCATGCCTAGCAGCTGGCACATGTGGATTCCGTTTGGTCTTGTCCGGTTGATGATGTATTTATTGTTTCATGTGATGCCGATTTGCGCCAAGGCAAGATAATGCAAAGCTTTTGATTTCCAGTAAAATCCCCACCTTTGCGATTACGGTAGCGAGGAGCTTTCATGACGACAATCGTAGTGGTACGCAAGAACGGGCAGGTAGTGATTGCTGCCGATAGCCAGACCACCTTTGGCGATGACCAGCGTTTGCCGGCTGCCTATGATGTGTTTCATGACAAGATTTTCCGTATTGGCGAAAACCACCTCGCCATTGCCGGTTCGGCTGCGCATGATCTGGTTTTGCAAGCGGCACTCAAGGGCATGAAGTCGCGTGACTTCAGTAGCCGTGCCGGCTTGTTCGAGACCTTTCGCAAGATTCATCCCAAGCTTAAGGAGCAGTTCTTTCTACGGCCTGAGGAAGAGGAGGATGATCCTTACGAATCCAGCCAGATGATGGTGCTGGTGGCGAACCGCCATGGCATTTTCGGGGTGTATCCGATGCGCGAGGTTTACGAGTTTTCGCGCTACTGGGCGATAGGTTCCGGTCGCAAGTTTGCGATGGGAGCCATGCATGCACTGTACGAGCAGGATTTGTCCGCACGCGAAATCGCCGAGGCGGCGATTCGTGCCGGTTGCGAGTTTGATGCCAGTTCCTCGTTGCCGATGACGCTTTATACCGTTTCTGAAGAGAAGGATTCCAAGTAATGACCGAGACCGATACCCTGCAACGCTTCCTGTTTGACGGCATTCCGGCGCGTGGCGCCATGGTGCGCCTGGACGGGGCGTGGCAGCAGGTGGTAGCCCGCCACAATTATCCGGCACCGGTGCGCCAGGTGCTGGGGCAGATGGTGGCGGCTTGTGCCTTGCTTGCGGCCAACCTCAAGTTTGATGGCACGCTGATCATGCAGTTGCATGGCAAGGGTGATTTGCGCCTGGCGGTGGCTGAATGCACCAATGATCGTACCGTGCGTGCGACCGCACGCTTCAATGAGGACATCACCGACGCAGGTCTGCCGGCCTTGCTGGGCGAGGGCGGTACCTGTGTGCTGACGCTGGAGCCGCGTGATGGTGATCCGTGGCAGGGCATTGTGGCGCTGGAAGGCGATACGGTGGCCGAGATCATCGAAAACTATATGCAGCGTTCCGAGCAGCTTGAAACGCGGCTGAAGCTGGCCTGCAATGACGAGGTGTCTGCGGGCATGCTGCTGCAGCGCTTGCCTGACGGTCATGGCGATCCGGAAGGCTGGAACGAAGTAGCGGTGCTGGGCGAGACGCTGCGAGATGATGAATTGTTGGGTCTTGGGGCGCAGGATATTCTTCATCGTCTGTTCCACGAACTGCAGGTGCGGGTTTTCGAGCCACAACAGCTGAGCTTTGCCTGCAACTGCAGCGAAGAGCGCGTCGGTGATATGTTGAAGTTGCTGGGCGGGCAGGAGGCTGCTGAAGTGGTGATTGAGCAAGGCAGTATCGAGATTGCTTGCGAATACTGCGGCCAACGTTATGTGTTCGACGAGGACGATGTGAACCGCTTGTTCGATTTTGATGTGATGACATCGGTGCGCGAGTCGCGTCACTGATTGCCAAGCTGAAATAAAAAACGCCATGCATTGCATGGCGTTTTTTATTGCGCGACGGTGCTGTTCAGCTGGCGTGCAGGCGATTGTGCATCTCGTCCGCCCAGTCATCAAACTCGGTGGTGCTCATCCCCATATAGGTACAGATTTCGTCGGCACGGTCGCGCCAGGCCGGGTCGCCGTTATGGTCGGTGCTGGTGCGCCACACATATTGCGAGGCGCGGGCAACCGCTACCAGCAGCTTGTAATCGTGAGTCAGCAGATTGTTGCCTGGTTCGAACAGTTCCGTATGGTGTTGCAGCAAGATGGCCTGACAGAACTCTTCGGGCATATTCCAGGCGCGGGCAACCAGATAGCCGACAACGTCGTGGCTGGTGCTGTGCAGTTCCTGTTCGATCTTGCTGATCTGCTTGTCCTTGGCTTGCGAGGCAAGGCGCAGTGTGCGCTCGTACTTCGGATAGCGCATCAGCATCACGGCAATGCCGCAGCTACGGAACATGGCAAAGGTCTGGCTTTCTTCGCCCGGAATATGCAATTGCTCGCTCAGTGCGGCAGCAATGGCAGCTTCCTGCATGGTGCGATCCCAGAACTGCTCGATGGCGGGTGGTGTTTCTGATGTCAGTGACAGGCGCAGCAGCAGGCCGGTAACCAGGGTAATGATGTTGCGGGTACCCAGCAGGCTGACAGCCTGCTGAACGGAGGTCAGGCGACGAGAAGTACCAAAAGCCGGGCTGTTGGCAGCTTTCAGGATGGCGGCTGACAGGCCGAGGTCGGTGGCGATCAGATCCGCGACGTCCTGAAGGTTCAGATCAGGATTGCTGCGCAGGGTGATCAGCTGGTCCAGCAAGGTTGGTCTGGGTGGGATGACCAGATTCTTGACCAGCTCCGCCGTGGTATCGGCATCAAAGTGAGGTACCTTCATGGGGGCGTTCATTTTTTGTTTATTGGCAAAGTGATTCTAGACGACAGTTTATCGTTCAGCAGAAATTTGTCAGCGCCGCGATAACCTTGCTTTGACACGCATCAGGATGCGCAGAGATACGCAAAACAGATTGCATGGCAGGGTGTGGCGGGCGATGAACGGCAATGCCTTCAGCCAGCAAATTCTTCTGGATTTGCAAGGTGATTTCGGCATTCGGGTACGGAACGCACAGGAAGTTGGTGTGCGAGGGCATGCAATGCAGGCCGTGGCTCTCGAGCAGGTTTTGCAGCTGCAGGCGCAGGTCGCGGGTCTGCTCGATAAGGTTGGCCGCAAATTGCGGATCATCCAGAGCAGCGATGGCAACGGCCTGGCTGACGCTGGATACGCCATATTGGGTCCGGATCTGGTCTGCCTTGCTGATCAGTGCTGTCTCGGCCAAGGCATAGCCAACACGCAGACCTGCCAGTGCATAGGCCTTGGACAGGGTGCGCAGATGGGCGGTATTGGGCAGCAGCTTGAACGGCTGTTGTTCTGTGCAGAAGTCGATATAGGCTTCGTCGAGGATCAGCAGAGTCTGTTCTGGCAGCTTTGCGCGGAAAGCTTCCAGGGCTGATGGCGATAGCAGGGTGCCGGTCGGGTTGTCAGGGTTGGCCAGATAGACAAGGCTGGCATTGTGCTGTCGGGCGGCTGCGGCCAGGGCTTCCAGATCATTGAATAGATCAGCGCCTGATTGCAGATAAGGAACCTCGTGCACGATGGCACCAACGCCTTCGGCAAAATAGCGGAAAGTCGGGTAGGTACCGGCAGTGCAAACCACGCTGTCGCCAACGTTAACCCGCAGACGCAGAAATAGGCCGATCAGACTGTCGGCACCGGCATCGACAATCACCTGTTGCTCATCAACCTGGTTCAATGCCGCTGCTCGTTGACGGATGGCTGTGGCGTAAGGGTCAGGGTAAAGCCTCGCCAGATCCATCAGCTGGCTGGTCGACAGCCCGGCTATCGGGTGTGCGGGTACGGGAATGCTTTCATTCGAGCCGATACGCGAAACGATTTGCCGGCCGATGTTCTTCTCCAGTCGATACAGACCAGGGAAGGGGTTGTTGATGTCGTGTTTCTGCAGGTGCGAAGCAAATCGGGTCATGGTGATTCTCTTTGTTCTGTTTGTCTGGCTGGCGATTGGTCGGTGCTGAAGAAGCTGTCCAGCACTGCGGCCAACCTTGCGGCTTGCTCCCATTGCAGCATGTGACCACAGTCGGGCAAGGTGGTTTCCTGCAGTCGCTTAAAACAGGCTCTGCGTTGCGGCAGGGTTTCATACACCTGCTGCGTCAACGGGTGTTCGTGGCGGTGTTCGGCCATCACCCATAGTACCTCGCAGCAGATTCTGCGCCAGCAGGCCATAGCTTCTTCCAACCGGTACAACACCGGATTTACCATCTTGTGCTTGGGGTCGGCGCGTTGCTCCCAGCCATCACCTGTCTCTATCAATAGTTGCCGCGCCATAAAGCCGGCATGGCTGGCAGGCATTCCAGGGTTTTTGACTTGCAGTTTTGCCGCGAACTCCTCCGGCGTACGGTAGCGGCGAAAGACAGTCTGGTGACGTTTTTCATTTAGCCAGCGTGCGTAGCGAGAGGGTGCGAGTGCGGCCTGACAGTCGGATAGTCCGAAGCCATCGAGCAGAGCCAGTCTGGCAATGCGTTCGGGGCGAATGCCGGCGTATAGCCCTGCAACCATGGCACCCATGCTGTGGCCGCACAGCATGGCGGGCTCGTCGGGGGAGTAGTGTTCCAGCAGCGCATCAAGATCGGCAAGGTAGTCTGGGCTGTAGTAACTGCCGCTATTCCATGCGCTCTGACCAAAGCCACGCCAGTCCGGCGCAATGATCTGCCAGTCTGGCAGCAGATCGGCGACAAACTGGAAGGTGTCGGCACAGTCCATCCAGCCGTGCAGCATGAACAGCGTCGGTGCCTGCTCTTTGGGCCAGATTCGGATGTGGTGCTGATGATTATTGAGTGTCAGCTGCTGGCTCAGTGGCTCGCGCAGTGGTTGATAAGAGGTGGAATGAGATGGCATGGCAGCGTTGACCGGTTGTTTGCAACATGGTGTTGCCTGACCTTCTTGTCATCAATACCCCTTGGGGGTATTATGAACTTCGATTAATGAGAGGGCTGGCCATGAAAGAGCTGGAGTGTTGCGACAAGATGGTCGTGCAGCCTGAAAAGCAGGCCTTGCAAAAGCGGTTGGCCAGGCTGGAAGGGCAAGTGCGCGGTATTGCAGGCATGGTGTCGGATGACAGGTACTGCGTGGATATCTTGACGCAGATTGCGGCGGCGCGCTCTGCGCTTGATGCGGTTGCCCAGCAACTGTTGGAGAGTCATCTGAAGGGTTGTGTGGCCAAGGCGGTGGCTAAAGGCGATAGCGATAATGCCATTGCCGAAGTCATGATGCTGTTAAAGAAAATGCGTTAAGCCGGATCGAATAGGAGAATGAAATGCAACAGACCGAACTGAATGTGGATGGCATGACTTGCGGTGGTTGTGCCAATGGTGTGAGCAAGGCGCTGAAAGCTTTGCCGGGCGTGGTGGATGTTGCTGTGGATCTGGTAGCCAAGAAAGTGGCAATCAGTCACGAGTCTGTTGCTGAAGAGCAATTGCGGGCCGCGATCGAAGCGGCTGGCTTTGATGTTATCTAAGCCATTTTTTATCAAAGATCCGGATTGACTTGCGGATGGGTGGTTTAGTCCGTACAATCTTCAGCTTTTAACCCTTGCCCTTTGATCGCGCATGACAAAGGGCTTTTAGCCAAAAGGAGTTCACATGCGGCACTACGAAATCGTGTTCATCGTCCATCCGGATCAGAGCGAACAGGTTGGCGCCATGGTTGAGCGTTACAAGGGCATGGTCCTGAACGCTGGCGGCCAGATCCACCGTCTGGAAGACTGGGGTCGTCGTCAACTGGCTTACCCGATCCAGAAAGTTCACAAGGCTCACTACGTTCTGATGAACGTTGAGTGCACCCCGGAAACCCTGGCCGAGATCGAGCACGCCTTCAAATTCAACGACGCCGTTCTGCGTCACCTGACCATCAAGATGACTCGTGCTGTAATCGAGGCATCCCCGATGCTGAAGGATGAGAAGGCCAAGAGCCTGCTGGAAAACCAGCCGGCTGCAGAAGGCGAAGTGGCTGCCTGATAACAGGGCAATTACTTGCTGAACCAACTTGAACTGACGGCAACTGTCGAGCGCGAAGAAATTTTGCGCAGGACGCCAGCTGGTCTGGCGGTGGTTGAAGTCTGGCTGAAGCATCAGTCCAGGCAAAAATCATCAGGCCTTGAGCGTGATGTCGTTTGCGAGATACAGGCTGTTCTGTTGGGTGATCTGGCCACTTTGATGGCGGGAAAACTCGAAGGGCAGCAGGTGGCTTGCAAAGGGTTTCTTTGTCAGCGCAGTTTGCGTAACCCGCGGTTGGTTCTGCATATCGAACACGTTGAATTTGTAAAAGGTTAATCAAATGGCACGTCAACTCTTCAAGCGCAAGAAGTTCTGCCGCTTCACTGCGGAAGGTATCAAGCACATCGACTACAAATCCGTCGACCTGCTGAAAGACTTCATTGCTGAAAACGGCAAAATCATCCCGGCTCGTATCACTGGTACCAAGGCTGGCTATCAGCGTCAGCTGACCGAAGCGATCAAGCGTGCTCGCTTCCTGGCATTCCTGCCATACACCGACCAGCACTAAGACCGGGAAAGGACTGACAAGATGCAAATCATTCTGCTCGAACAAGTCGCTAACCTGGGTATCCTGGGTGATGTGGTAAATGTTAAAAACGGTTACGCGCGTAACTTCCTGATTCCTCAGGGCAAAGCCAAGCGTGCTACCGAAGCAAACCTGAAAGAATTTGAAGTTCGTCGCGCTGAACTGGAAGCCAAGCAGGCTGCCATTCTGGCTGACGCTCAGGTTCGTGCCGAGAAGCTGACCGACGCTGTTATCACCGTTTCCCAGAAGGCCGGTGTTGATGGTCGTCTGTTTGGTTCGGTTACCAACGTTGATATCGCTGAAGCTATCACCGCTACTGGCGTTGAAGTTAAGCGTTTCGAAGTTCGTCTGCCAAATGGCCCGTTCAAGGCTACTGGCGAGTACGACATCGAAGTTGCTCTGCATCACGACGTTGTTGTGGCAATCAAGATTGTTGTGGTTGCCGCTGCCTAATCAGGCTTGCGTCTCAAAAAAGCCGCCTTCGGGCGGCTTTTTTTATGTCTGGAATGCAGCTAATTAATTTGCGGGCGAGGTGAACTTTATTCATGCCTTGCTGACCAACACAGAGCAAGCGTCGTTCTGACGTTTTCTCTTCTGATTCTTTTGCATTGCTGCAGCGCCGATTTTTCGGCGCTTTTTTTTGTTTCAAAATGTTGGAATGTGAAAATTTATTGAAATGAAATATCTGCAGTGTCGGACGGGCTGATTTGGCAGGCTGGATCGGGAGGGGATTTTGGTGTGGCGTGCAAAGGTGTTTGCTGCCGAGTGGTGTAACTTGATGATATCAAAAAAAATGCGCGGGGTTTGATGCCCGCGCCAAGTCTACAAAGGAGAAATAGAGGAGAAACTATCAAGAGGCATTCACTGCATCCCAACGGCGCGAATTATGTTCTCTGTGCAAAAAAGTGTCAATGTATACAATCTTCAAAGTGTGCAATATGTAAAATATTGTCGCAGTTTGAATACAGACTGTTGCTAATCGAAAATTTCTGCGCGAATTTGATCAGATGATCATCTTTGGCGCTCAAGACTGCGCGAAGTCGCAAGCTGTGCGACAATATCGTCTTTGCTTCACTCAGACTGTCCTTGCCCGCCATGAGTCAATTTCCGCTAGTTCTGCCTGATCCGCGCCAATATCCGGCGGCGGCCCCCAGCAATATGCTGATTCATCATGTTCAGTCCATTTTGTCGGCTGCCAGTGAAGACGACAGGCAGATGTGGCGTGAAGGCTTGCGCGCTGCGCTGCAGGGCATGCTTGAGCGCAAGGAATTGCTCTCTTTATCAGTGGCGCTGGCGATGGTGACGTCAAGTACCGAGTATCGTGAGTTGTGGAGTGCGCTGCGTGATGCCGTCGAGCGACCAGATGTTGGCCGCCACGCTATTGTTTTTGCCGTACCGCTGGTACTGGTTGTCGGCAGCAAGAATCAGGTGACTTTGCCGGCGACGATAGCTGATGAGGCTGCCCTGAATGCCTTGTTCCGCCAGCATGGCTTGTTTGCCGAGGGCGCGGAAGTGCTGTTCTCGGGCAAACTGATTCATCCGGATCACGTTGTCGATATCTCGTCGGCGCAGCTTTTCCAGCAGGCGCGTCAACCGGATGCTGCCGGCGACTTGCTGGCCAATCTGCCGGCTGCTGCCATTACTGCCAAGGGCGAGGGCGTTTTCTTGCGCTATCTGCTTGGGGTGGCAATTCAGGAAGAGGGTGCAGCAGCACCGGTCAAACTTGGTGGCAGTGTCGGTGCCTGGGGTATGCCATTGATGAAGTTCATTGGCGAGCAGCTGGCGGTGGATGGTGTAACGCTGTTCCCGATTCCGCGTCCGCCTATGCCCTTGATGCAGGCTATGGTTGCGGCCAACCATGCACGTCTTGAAGTGGCGATGCAGGTGTTTGCCAGTACCCAGATCCGCGAGCTGCGTAGCCAGGGGCTGGAGCCGGTGGCGATTTTGTCGGCGCATGACAATAACGAGTTGCATCTGACGATTTCCGCCCATGGTAACGCCAAGGACTGGGGTGGTTTTGTCTGGCCGCTTGCAGCGCATGATGATGTGGCCCAGATCGAAACCGCTGTGCGCCAGCTGATGACCGAGTGCCAACTGAATGATGTGCGAGTGGTGCCGACCATCCAGCCGGAAATGGTGGGCAGCATTCCCTTGTTCCTGACGGCTGACGAGTGGCCAGCCAAGGTGCAAACCCTACAGTAATCCCGAATGGCAGGTGCAACATGAATTTGCTTCATTGTTGGCCTGCCATTTGTTCATCCGGACTTTGTGACGGATGGTTTAGAATATGTCGGCGTAAACCGTGGCCGTGCCAAGGTCGCCATAAGCCTTAATCAAACCCTTCAGATGGAAGAGTCAACGATGTTTGCTGATATCAATATCGCCCAGTACGACCCGGAACTCGCTGCCGCAATTGCCGGCGAAGTACAGCGTCAGGAAGATCATATCGAGCTGATCGCTTCGGAAAACTATACCAGCCCGGCTGTCATGGAGGCGCAAGGCTCCCAGCTGACCAACAAGTACGCTGAAGGCTACCCGGCCAAACGTTTCTACGGTGGCTGTGAGTATGTAGACGTGGTCGAGCAACTGGCTATCGACCGTGTGAAGCAGCTGTTCGGTGCCGAGTACGCCAACGTACAGCCGCACTCCGGTTCGCAGGCTAACCAGGCGGTTTACTTCTCCATCCTGAAGCCGGGCGATACCGTGATGGGTATGAATCTGGGTCATGGTGGTCACCTGACTCACGGTTCCCCGGCCAACCTGTCCGGTAAGCTGTTCAATATCGTGGCTTATGGTCTGAACGAGAACGAAGAAATCGACTACGACGATATGGAGCGCGTAGCGATGGAAACCAAGCCGAAGCTGATCATCGGTGGCGCTTCCGCTTTTGCCCTGCGTTTCGACTTTGAGCGCATGGGTCAGATCGCCAAGAAGTGCGGTGCCTACTTCATGGTCGACATGGCGCACTACGCCGGTCTGGTGGCTGCCGGCCTGTATCCGAACCCGGTACCACACGCCGACTTCGTGACCTCCACTACCCACAAGACCCTGCGTGGTCCGCGTGGCGGCATCATTCTGGCCAAGGCCGAGTTCGAGAAGTCCCTGAACAGCAATGTGTTCCCGACCCTGCAGGGCGGCCCGCTGATGCACGTGATTGCCGCCAAGGCAGTTGCGTTCAAAGAAGCGCTGACGCCGGAATTCAAGGAATACCAGGCTCAGGTGATCAAGAACGCCGACGTGATGGCCAAGACCCTGATCGAGCGCGGTCTGCGCATCGTGTCCGGCCGTACCGAGAGCCATGTGTTCCTGGTGGATCTGCGTGCCAAGGGCCTGACCGGCAAGGCTGCTGATGCCGCACTGGGCAAGGCGCACATCACGGTCAACAAGAACGCCATCCCGAATGACCCGGAAAGCCCGTTCGTGACTTCCGGCATTCGTATCGGTTCGCCAGCGATCACCACTCGCGGCTTCAAGGAAGAAGAAGCCCGCATCGTGGCCAACCTGGTGGCTGACGTGCTGGATAACCCGAATGACGAAGCGGTACTCGCACGCGTGGCCAAAGAGGCGACCGAGCTGTGCCACCGTTTCCCGGTTTACAAGAAGTAAGCGGGTAGTCTGGTTGAAAAAGGCGGCGTTTGCCGCCTTTTTTGCGTTGTGGATCACCGGCTTGGCTGTCGGTGGCATGGCTGCACGTCAGCGTTTTAGCTGATAACATGGCGGCATTGCCATTTGTACAGAAGCCAAGTCATGAAATGTCCGTTCTGCGGTTGTGTTGATACCCAGGTGGTGGACTCGCGCGTCAGCGAGGACGGCAACAGCATTCGCCGTCGCCGCCGCTGCACCGGTTGTGACAAGCGCTTTACTACCTTCGAGACAGCGGATGTGCGCATGCCGCAGGTGGTGAAGTCCGGAGGGCATCGCACCGAATTCGACGAAGAGAAAGTTCGCACCAGCTTTATGCGTGCCTTGCATAAACGGCCAGTCTCCACGCCGCTGGTGGATGAAGCGATTGACCGTATCTGTCAGCGTCTGTTGCAGCTGGGCGAGCGCGAGGTGCCGAGTCGCTTGATTGGCGAGATGGTGATGAACGAGCTGGCCAAGCTGGACAAGGTGGCGTACGTGCGCTTTGCCTCGGTGTACAAGAGCTTTCAGGATATTGCCGAATTTTCTGACGCTATTCGCGAAATCGAAAAGCAATAAGCGAATCTTTGCCGGAATCATGCTAAATGCCCGCAATTGCGGGCATTTTTGCATTTGACATGCCTTTGCGGCCAACCTTAATCTGTCAGGCCGCACTTCAAGTATTTGAAAGAAATGTCATGACCTCCCGTACGGTTTGTCTGGTACTGCCGACACTGGCAGCTGCCGCGCAGATGTTTGCCTGTGTTGATGCCGAGCGCGAGCGTCTGCGCCGCTGGCTGCCTTGGGTAGACAAAACCCAGAGCGAGGCTGATAGCGCCACCTTTCTGCAGTTCGCCATTGATCAGCGCGCGGCTAACGCCAGCCAGGTTTGGCTGATCGAGGTGGATGGCGAGTTTGCCGGTGTGATGGATCTGCATGCGATCTGTCGCCTGAACAATCGTGCCGCCATCGGCTACTGGCTGTCGGCTCGTTTTGAAGGGCAGGGCGTGATCAGCGCGGCGGTGCGCTTGTTGCTGGCCGAGGCCTTTGGCCCGCAGGGGCTGAACCGCGTGGTGATTGATGCGGCGGCGGCCAACCTGCGCAGTTGTGCGGTGGCCGAGCGGCTGGGTTTCCAGTTTGAGGGTGTAATGCGGCAATATCTGCGCTATCACGGTGAATATTACGATGGCAGGCAATACAGCCTGTTGGCGAGCGAGTGGAGAGAACTGACATGCAAGTGACCATACGGCCGGCAGACCCGCCGCGCGATAATGATGCCCTGTTTGCCCTGCTGGATGCCAATCGCGAGCGGCTGGACCGCTGGTTGCCTAGTGTAGACAAGGCCAAAAGCTCGGTGGATACCGAGTTTTTCTTGCAGCAGATGCTGGTTGCCCGTCATACCGGTCGCGGCTATCACTGGTTGATCGAAGTCGATGGCGAGCTGGCCGGGACTTGCTCGCTGTTGCCGCTGGATCGTGCCAATGCTGCGGCCAACCTTGGCTTCTGGTTGGCGCAAGCGTTTGAAGGCCGGGGCGTGATGCAGCAGGCGCTGCGTGCGGCGCTGGATTTTGCCTTCAGTGAGGGTGGCCTGCATCGGGTCGAGCTGCAGGCGGCGATCAGCAATCAGCGCAGCCTCGCCCTGGCCGAGCGCCTGGGTTTTGTCGCCGAAGGCATTGCCCGTGATGCGCAAAAGCTGGCGCAGGGCTATGTGGATGTGGCACGCTTCGCGCTTCTTGCCACTGACTGGAAAGCAAAAGCATGAGCTTCAGCGCCGATGATCACCGTTTTATGCAGCAGGCTTTAAGGTTGGCCGCAGCCGCCACCCGCCGTGCCACGCCGAATCCCGGCGTGGGCTGTGTGCTGGTGCGGGATGGCGAGGTCATCGGTGAAGGCGCGACTTTGGCCGTCGGGCAGGATCATGCCGAAATCCAGGCAATCAAGGACTGCTATGCGCGCGGCCTGACGCCGGTCGGGGCGACGGCTTATGTCACCTTGGAGCCTTGCAGTCACTACGGCCGCACGCCGCCATGCGCCGAGCGGCTGATTGCAGAAAGGCTTGGCCGTGTAGTGGCGGCAATGGTGGACCCGTATCACGAAGTCGCCGGACGCGGCATTGCCATGCTTAATGCTGCGGGTATTCCGGCGCAGGCCGGTTGTCTGCAGGCCGAGGCGCAGCGTGTGCATCGCGGCTTTCTGTCGCGGGTTGGCCGCGGCCGACCTTTCGTTACCCTGAAAGCCGCGGCAACGCTGGATGGCAAGACTGCGCTCAATAACGGTGTCAGCCAGTGGATCACTGGTGATGCAGCCAGACTGGATGTGCAGCACCTGCGGGCGGCGCACGATGCCATCCTCACCGGCAGTGGCACCGTGTTGGCCGACAACTCGCGCCTGACGGTGCGCGAGCTGCCGGTGCTGCGCCAGCCCTTGCGCGTGGTGGTGGATGGTCAGCTGCAGACGTCGCCTGACGCGGCGATTTACCAGACGGATGCTGCGCCAAGCCTGCTGGCGACAGCCAGTGGTGATGCTGACCGGTTGGCGGCCTATGCCGGCAGGGGGGTGCAGACGGCGCTGCTGCCGGATGCGCAGGGCAGGGTGGATCTGCCACGTCTGCTGCAGCAACTGGCGCAGCAGGGCATCAACGAATTGATGGTCGAGGCCGGTGCCGGGCTGAATGGCGCTTTGCTGCAGGCAGGCCTCGTTGACGAGATCGTGCTTTACCTCGCACCCTCGCTGGCCGGCGCGGATGCGCGTGGGCTGTTTGCCTGGCCGGCCCTAAGCTCACTGGCGGACAAGATAGCGTTGCAGATTGTGGATACGCGCATGGTTGGCCGCGACCTGCGCCTGGTTTTGCGGCCGCAGATGCCGGAAGTTTGATCCAGCAATGGGCAAGGCCTGCCCGACGTGATTAGAATGTGGCTCCTCATCCCGCCATGAATGGAGCAAGCATGCTGGTCAGCGCCACCCGATTGCGTACACTTTCCCGCCTGACGCTATTGGCCCTCGGGTCTGCCGCAGAAGAAGCCGATGTGGTCAGCGAGCATCTGCTTGCGGCCAACCTCAAGGGGCATGACAGCCACGGTATCGGCATGTTGCCTTTTTATGTGCAGAGCAAGCAGCAAGGTACGCTGCAGCCCAATCAGCCAGCCTGGCTCTTGAATGACAGTGGCGCCATCCTGCAGTTTGACGGTGAGCGTGGCTATGGCCAGCGCGTGGTGCCCGAGGCGGTTTCGGCAGCGCTGCAGCGGGTGGAAGACACCGGCATTGTGCTGCTGACCGTGCGTAACAGCCACCATATGGGCCGTATCGGCCAGTATGGCGAGCAGGTGGCAGCCGCCGGCAAGGTTGGCTTGTTCTTCGTCAACGTGATCGACTTTCCGCAGCCGCTGGTTGCACCGTTTGGCGGCTCCGCTGCGCGCTTTGGTACCAACCCTCTCTGTGTGGCCTTCCCGGCTGGCGAGCAGGAGCCGCCTTTCATTCTGGATTTTGCGACCAGCATGGTGGCTTACGGCAAGACGCGGGTTGCTTATCTGGCAGGCAAGACTTTCGACGACAAGGTTATGCTGGATGCCGGTGGCGTGCCGACAGACCAGCCTGCGGTGATGCATGAAGAACCGAAAGGCGCCTTGCGGCCGATCGCCCTGCACAAGGGCGGCGGACTGATTACGGCCATCGAGTTTCTGGCTGGCTTGCTGTCGGCGGGTGGTACTTTGCAGCCAGGCAATGCGCGCGAGGGTGGTATCGTCAATAACCTGACCGCCATCATTATCGACCCGGCTGCGGTGACGGATGTTGACTGGTTGCGCGGCGAGTATGACGCGATGGCCGACTACATTCGCAGTTCGCCTGCGCCAGAGGGTGAGCAGCCACTGATGCTGGCGGGCGAGCCGGAGCGCCAGCGCGAGGCGCAAAGGTTGGCCGCAGGCATCGAGATATCCGATGGCGAGTGGCATGCTATTCTTGAAGCGGCCCGTCAGGCCGGTGTGACCGAGGCGCAGCTACAGGCGCTGCCCGCTTGAATCGTTTGGCAGGATAGACATTGTGAGTGATATGGCATCGAAGGCGCTGGAAGCCTATGTGCACCTGTTGGAGCAAAAAGGTGCCAGCAGCGAGGTCATCGCCTACCGGCGCAGTCTGCTGAGCCGGCTGGTGCAAATCCTGCGTGGCCAGCCGCGCAGTCGCGATGTCTATCGCAGCGCCATCAATGCCTTCTTGTCGATTTGCCCGCCGGGAGACCGGCCGGGCGCGATGACGGCGGCGCGCGAGTATTACTATTTCTGGCTGGGGGATTTGCAGAAGCTGGCCGAGATGAACGCGCGCTCCGGCTTCACCACCCACCATGTGCGTTTGCCGGTGCTGGCCTCGTTTGATGAACTGCGCCAGCGCATGAGCAAGGAGCAATTCACCGCCTATCCACCCTCGCTGGACATTTATCTGGGCAAGCTGTACGAGCTGGGTGCGGATGATGAAGTGCTCAACGAGCGGGGCGAGCTGCTGCGCCCCATGCTCTATCTCTTGCACGAGCAGCAGCATCATCCGGACAGCTTTCGTACGGCGGTCGATGCCTTGTTGATGCATCTCACCGACAGCTATGCGCGTGAAATCTTTCTGACCATTGCGCGCGAATTCTTCTACTACTGGATGACATTTCCGGCAGCCGACAAGCGCGAACAGCTGGCCGCGCAATAGCGCGCCGGATATTTGCGATTTTCATGAAATTTCTGGCATGATCGACCCTGTTTCTACCGAATCGAGCGATCATGAGCACTCAAGCATATCTTCAGGCTGAATCGGCCTTCACCCGTCTGTATCGTCTGGGTCACCTTTTTTCGATTACCGCCTGGGATCAGGCCACCATGATGCCGCCGGCCGGTAATGATGCGCGTGGTGCGGCGCTGGCCGAGTTGCAGGTGCTGATGCATGAGCAGCTGACTGCGCCGTCACTGGCCGCTGCCTTGCAGCAAGCTGCCACCGAGGCGCTGACGCCGGCGCAACAGGCCTCGCTGCGCGAGATGCGTCGTGACTGGGAGTCGGCCAATCTGCTGCCGGCGGCGCTGGTCGAGGCCAAGGCACTGGCGGGTAGCCGTTGCGAGCATGCCTGGCGCAAGCAGCGTGCGGCCAACGATTGGGCTGGCTTTCTGGAGAACTTCCGCGAAGTCGTGCGCCTGTCGCGTGAAGAGGCGCGCTATCTGGCTGATGCCAAGGGTGTGTCGCCTTACGATGCGCTGATGGACAAATACGAGCCGGGTATGAATAGCGCCGAAGTTGACCGTATTTTCGGCGACGTCAAAAGCTGGCTGCCTGGCCTGATTCGTCAGGTGATGGACAAGCAGGCTGGCGAGGCTGTCATTCTGCCGGAAGGGACTTTTGCCATCGACAAGCAGAAGGCCTTGGGGCTGGAGATCATGGCGCTGCTGGGCTTTGATTTTGATGCCGGCCGACTCGATGTGTCGATGCATCCATTCTGCGGTGGCGTGCCCGAGGATGTGCGCATCACCACCCGTTATACCGAGCAGGATTTTACCCAGAGCCTGATGGGCATCGTGCACGAAACCGGCCATGCCCGTTACGAGCAGGGCTTGCCGCGTAACTGGCTGCATCTGCCGGTTGGGCGTGCGCGCTCGATGGGCATTCACGAGAGCCAAAGCCTGTCGTTCGAAATGCAGCTGGGTCGCAGCCCGGCCTTCCTGCAGCTGATTGCCCCGTTGGTGCGCAAGCATTTTGGCGAACAGTCGGCCTTTGATGCGGCCAACCTTGCACGATTGTACAACCGTGTCGAACCGGGCTTTATCCGTGTGGATGCCGACGAGCTGACATATCCGGCTCATGTCATCCTGCGCTACGAGATTGAGCGCGCGCTGATGGATGGCGAGATCGAGGCTGAGGATATTCCGGCATTGTGGGATGAAAAGATGCAGGCCTATCTGGATGTGGATACGCGTGGTAACTATCGCGATGGTTGCCTGCAGGATATTCACTGGACGGACGGCAGCTTCGGTTACTTCCCGAGCTATACCTTGGGTGCGATGTACGCCGCGCAATATTTTGCGACCTTGCGTCAGCAGCAGCCGGATCTGGATCAGCAAATTGCCGCCGGTAATCTGGCAGGGATTTTTGACTGGCTGTCGACGCATATCTGGTTGCCGGCCAGCAGCAAGACCACGGCCGAGCTGGTGCGGGATGCGACTGGCGAGGTCTTGAACCCGCAGCACTTCCGCCAGCATCTGCAGGCGCGCTACGGTTGATCCGTCATTGAAAACAAGCCCCGGGATATGGATTTCGGGGCTTGTTTTTGGCAAAAGTAATTGACATTGTGCTTGTGGCTGGTAGTTTGCCGGCATGTGGCAGTGTTGGCTGCCGGTAATCGGAGGTGTGTATGTTGGCAAAGCGGCTCTATCTCTTGCCCTTGGCTTTGGCACTGTCGGCCTGCTCGGTGGTTTCTCCCTTGCTGGAAGGGACTGGGGGGCGGACAAAGGTGGAAGGCCCGGCTACAGGCAAAGTTGCTTCGCTGCAATATGAGCGCCAGCTGTTTGACGAAGCTCGTCAGCTGTCCTCCCGGGTTGCGGCCGGCGAGTTGACTCGCGTGCAAGTGGCTGACCGCTTGCGAGCGAAAAGCCTGGCCATGGTTGGCCGCAATCCGGTGGATGATGAAGTCTTCCGGCAGTATCGCCAGCTGGCGGCGGCGCGTGATAGTGGTGCTATCGATTCGGCAGTGGCGCAGCGGCGCATGCAAGCCTATCTGCAGGGCTGGCTGAAACGTTGGCCGCAATACCAGCCCAAGCCATCAAGCCCGGTATTTACCCGCTTCATGCTGATGCTGTACGACATGCCGGCCTTGCCCTGATGGTTTGTCTTGATGAAAAGTTGGTCGCAAGTGATTGCGGCCAACTTTTTTGCATTTGTGGGTGCTTTGTAATCAAAGACTTGTGCACTTTGTGTGATTGTTTTGGTTTTGGGGTGTTGACGGGTTGGGGCGGGGTGGGTATAGTTCGCCTCCTCAGCTGACGACGCAAACGAAACAAGCAGTCAGCACCGCTCTTTAACAGACCAAATAACCGATAGGTGTAAGTATCTGGCGAAGCCAAATACTTGCACTGCAAG
>NZ_CEETQT010000007.1:15627-233157 GCF_979366295.1 Vogesella lacus | reverse complement strand
TTGGCACGCAAGTTCAAAGAAACCGAATCCGAAGATTCGTGTCACTTTCTCTTGCAGTGCAAGTATTTGGCTTCGCCAGATACTTACACCTATCGGTTATTTGGTCTGTTAAAGAGCGGTGCTGACTGCTTGTTTCGTTTGCGTCGTCAGCTGAGGAGGCGAACTATACCCACCCCGACCAACCTCGTCAACACCTCAAAACCAAAACAATCACACAAAGTGAACAAGTCGTTGATTATAAAGAACCCCACAAAGCAAAAAAGTTGGCCGCAATCGCTTGCGGCCAACTTTTTCTGACAATCAGGACTACTTACTCGCGCAAGCCTGGCGGCAGTGCAAAGGTAATTTTCTCCTCCACACCATCAAGCTCGCTCACCGACTCGATACCGAATGACTGGATACGCTCAATTACGGCTTGCACCAACACTTCCGGTGCACTGGCTCCCGCCGTGACGCCAATGCTGCTCTTGCCGACAAACCATTCCGGCTGCAGCAGACTGGCGTTATCGACCATATAGGCCTCAATACCACGCAGCGCGGCGACCTCACGCAAACGATTTGAGTTGGAGCTATTCGGCGAGCCGACGACGATGATCAGATCACACTGACCTGTCATCGCCTTGACCGCGTCCTGGCGATTCTGGGTGGCGTAGCAGATATCATCCTTCTTGGGACTATGAATCTGCGGGAAGCGCACCTTGAGCGCCTCGATAATTTCGCGCGTCTCATCAACCGACAGGGTTGTCTGGCTGACATAGGCAAGCTTGCTCTCATCCGGCAGCTGCAAAGTCGCCACATCAGCAACCGTTTCCACCAGGAACATGCCCGAGCCGACCTGCCCCATGGTGCCTTCAACCTCAGGATGGCCCTTGTGGCCGATCATGATGATGCTCATGCCGGCCTGATGCATACGCTTGACCTCGACGTGGACTTTGGTCACCAACGGACAGGTCGCATCATAGACCGTCAAGCCCATATCGGCCGCCTGCTGGCGAACCGACTGCGGTACGCCATGCGCCGAATAAATCAAGGTACTGCCTGCCGGCACATCAACCAGATCTTCGATAAAGATGGCCCCCTTGGCGCGCAGATTATCGACTACGAAGCGATTGTGAACGACTTCATGACGCACATAGATCGGCGCACCGTAGATTTCAAGCGCACGCTCGACGATGGCGATGGCACGATCGACACCAGCACAAAAACCACGCGGATTGGCCAGCATGATGGTTTTCGACATCGGTTTATCCTTTTACAAGAAAGGTTGGCCGCAGATGCGGCCAACCTTTGATTACAGCAAGCTGATTACTTTTGCGGATGGAGAATGCTGTCCACCACCATCAGGATCGCGCCGACCACGATAAAGCTGTCAGCAAGATTGAATGCCGGATAAAACCAGCTCTGATAGTAGTGCACCTGGATAAAGTCGATGACGTGACCATGAATCAGACGGTCAATCACATTACCCAGAGCGCCCCCTATGATGAAGCTGGCAGCCAGGCACATCAGTCGGGTGAACTGCTGACGCAAAATCCCCCATCCCAGCCAGCCACTGACCGCAAACGCGAGGCCCGTGAAGAAGTACTTCTGCCAGCCTCCGGCATCCGCCAGAAAACTGAAAGCTGCCCCAGGATTGAACAGCAAGGTAAAACCGAAATACCCCGGAATCACCTCGCGTAACTCACCATAACGATAGCTCTCGTTAAAATGGATCTTGGTCAGCTGGTCGACCACGATGATGGCGATCGCCAGCAAGAACCATTTCAGACTGGCACGCAGCGCCATCACTGGCGCGGCCTTGATTGCATTATCAGGCGTGGACACGAGCCTCACCTTTGCCATCGATATTGTCGACGCAGCGACCACACACCGCACCATGACCGGCATGCGAGCCGACATCGGCACGATAGTGCCAGCAGCGATCACACTTGGCATGTGCCGACGGGCTGACCTGAATAGCAGTTTCGCTACCTTCCAGCACCGTGGCGCGCGATACGATCAGCACGAACTTGAGATCCTCACCCAGACTCAGCAGATGCTGATACAACTCGCCTTCAGCGGTGATATCCAGCTCGGCCTGCAGCGATGAGCCCAGCTGATCGGCACTGCGCAAGGCCTCGATCTGCTTGTTGACCTCGGCACGGAAGGCGCGAATCGCTTGCCACTTGGCGACCAGCGCTGCCTCGGCACCGACAGCCGGATTCGGGAACTCGTGCCAGACGTGATACAGCGGGGTTTCCTCATCACTGCCCAGCAACACTTCCCAAGCCTCGTCGGCGGTAAAGCACAACACAGGCGACAGCAGCAGCAGCAGGCTGCGACTGATGTGATACAGCGCAGTCTGCGCGCTGCGACGTGCGTGGCTGTCGGCCTTGGTGGTGTACAGCCTGTCTTTCAGGATGTCCAAGTAGAAAGCACCCAGATCTTCCGAGCAGTAATTCACGATTTCCTGCATCGCGTGATGGAAGGCATAACGCGGGTACAGATCACCGGTGATCTTTTCCTGCATTTCCTTGGCCATCATCAGCGCATAACGGTCGATCTCGCTCAGACGCTCGTAAGGCACGGCATGCTCCATCGGATCGAAGTCCGACAGATTGGCCAGCAGGAAGCGGATGGTATTGCGCAGACGGCGATAGCTTTCGGTCACACGCTTGAGGATTTCATCGGAAATCGCCAGCTCGCCAGAGTAGTCGGTAGACGCCACCCACAGACGCAAGATGTCGGCACCCAGGCTGTCGTTCACCTTCTGCGGCGCTACCACATTGCCCTTGGACTTGGACATCTTCAGGCCCTTGCCATCCACCACGAAACCGTGGGTCAGCAGCTGCTGATACGGTGCGCGACCAATCGTGGCGCAACCGGTCAACAGGGACGACTGGAACCAGCCGCGGTGCTGATCGGAGCCTTCCAGATACAGATCTGCCGGCCAAGCCAGCTCTGCGCGCTGCTTGAGCACGGCAAAATGGGTAGAGCCCGAGTCAAACCATACATCCAGTGTATCGGTCAGCTTGCGATAGTTGGCCGCATCTTCACCCAGCAATTCGGTCGCATCCAGGCTGAACCAGGCTTCGATACCTTGCCTCTCGATACGCAAGGCCACCTGCTCCAACAGCTCGGCAGAATTCGGATGCAGATCACCCGTCTCTTTGTGGATGAAGAAGGTCATCGGCACGCCCCAGTTGCGCTGACGCGATACGCACCAGTCAGGACGGTTACCGATCATCGCTTCCAGACGTGCACGCCCCCAAGCCGGGAAGAACTCGGTGCTGTCAACAGCCTGCATGGCACGCTCACGCAATACCTGACCATCGTTGCCCGCCTTGTCCATGCCGATAAACCACTGCGGCGTGGCACGGAAGATGATCGGCGTCTTGTGACGCCAGCAGTGCGGATAGCTGTGCAAGAGCTTGTCCTGATGCACCAGTGCACCACGTTCGATCAGCACTTCAATCACTTTCGGATTGGCTTCCCAGACGCTCAGACCGGCAAACAGCTCGGTAGTACTCTTGTAGCGACCATTGTCCGCCACCGGATTATCAACCGGGATACCGTATTGCTGGCCAACCTGGAAGTCTTCTAGACCGTGCGCCGGTGCGGTGTGCACCAGGCCGGTACCGGCATCGGTGGTCACATGATCACCACAGATCACCGGCACTTCACGGCTGTAGAACGGGTGGGCAAAACGGATCATCTCCAACGCCTCACCCTTTGCCTCACCCAGCACAGTCCAGTTTTCGACGCCATAGCGCTTCATGGTCGCTTCGACCAGATCCTTGGCCAACACCAGCTTGCCTTTCGGCGTATCCAGCAGCTGGTAATCCAGCTTGGCACTAACGGAGATCGCCTGGTTGGCAGGCAGCGTCCACGGCGTCGTTGTCCAGATCACCGCCATCGCACCATCAACGTTGGCCACAGCAAAAGCTGCGGCCAACTTGTCGGTATCCACCACACGGAAACCGACATCGATTGCCGGTGAAGTCTTGTCTTCGTATTCGACTTCCGCTTCGGCCAGTGCAGAGCCACACTCGATACACCAGTGCACTGGCTTCTCGCCCTTCATCAGGTAGCCGTTTTCAAAAATCGTGCCGAGGGTGCGCACAATGTCAGCCTCGGTCTTGAAATCCATGGTCAGGTAAGGATTATCCCAATCACCCAGTACGCCGAGACGGATAAAATCCTTTTTCTGACGAGCGATCTGCTCGTGAGCATACTCGCGGCACAGCTCGCGGAATTTGGCTGCCGGAATATCCTTGCCGTGCAACTTTTCCACCATCAGCTCGATAGGCAGACCGTGGCAATCCCAGCCCGGCACATACGGCGCATCAAAACCAGACAAGGTCTTGGAGCGGACGATAATGTCCTTCAGCACCTTGTTGACGGCATGACCAATGTGGATATCACCGTTGGCATACGGCGGGCCATCATGCAGGATGAACTTCGGACGACCGGCGGCCAGCTTGCGCAGCTTCTGATAACGTTGCTGTTCGTTCCAGCGCTTGAGCCAAGCCGGCTCACGCTTGGCCAGATCGCCACGCATAGGGAAGGCGGTATCCAGCAGGTTGACGGTTTTTCTGTAATCGATGCTCATGCCTGATCTCGTTGCAAACTGTTCAAATAGGTTCTGGCACTGGCAGCATCACGTTCGATCTGTGCCACCAGCAAATTCAAATCATCATAACGCGCTTCATCGCGCAGTTTTTTCAGGAAGTGCACACTAATACGCTGACCATACAAGTCGCCGGCGAAGTCGAAAAGGTGCACTTCCAGTTTGTAGTTCTGACTATCGGTTACAGTCGGGTTTTTACCCAGGCTCGCCACGCCACCCAAGCGGCCAACAGGCGTGTCGACCTCAACCACAAAGATCCCCTGCAGCGGCGGCAAACGATGCGGCAAATGCACATTAGCTGTCGGAAAACCGATAGTACGCCCCAACTTTTGGCCATGCATGACCTTGCCACTTAACTGATAAGGCCGGCCAAGCAGTCTTGCCGCAGCATCCAGATCGCCTGCGGCCAACCTTTCACGCACCAGCGTACTGGATGCCCGCTCCCCCGCAACCAGCACCGAGGGCATCGCCTCCACTACCATCTCGGCATTGGCAGACAGCAAAGAGAAATCACCCTTTCGATCAGCACCAAACTGGAAGTCATCACCAATCAGCAAGTAACGCACCTGCAACTGCTCAATCAGCACATCACGAATGAAATGCTCTGCGGGCAGCCGCGAGAAAACGTGATTGAAACGGTAAACAAATACGTAGTCGACCCTGGCTTCATCGGCCAGAAATTGCAGCTTGTCGCGCAGAATGGATAAGCGGGCCGGCACCTGCCCTTTGGCAAAAAATTCACGCGGGTGCGGCTCGAATGTCAGCAGCGCGGATGGCAAGCCACGCGCCGCAGCCTCATGCCTCAACTTGGACAGCATTTTCTGATGCCCCAGATGGACACCGTCAAAATTGCCGATAGTCAGGGCACAGGGCGGAAGTTCATATCGCCTCGGGTCTCCCAGAAACGCTCGCATGGGCTAAGGTGCTCTTTCCATGATCAAACTTCGATTGTAACCAGCAAGCGAAATCGCGGCCAGCCCACTGACAAAAGAAAAGCCCCGGCTTGGCCGGGGCTTTCATCAGGCGATCCCGGACGGGATTACTTGACAGTCACTTCCTTGGCGGACTCTACAGTCACTTCGAAGCGACGATCGCCTTCCAGGCAAGCAATCTTGTCTGCGCGCTTGGCGATCTTCTGGCACTGTTCGGTCAGCTTGGCTTCGGACTCACCCTTGCCGTAAGCAGAAACTTTCTCTGCCGGAATACCGCCAGCTACCAGGTAGTCTTTCACAGCATTGGCACGACGCTCGGACAGACGCTGGTTGTAATCAGCAGAGCCCATGTAGTCGGTGTGGCCAACGATGGTAACGGCCTTCAGGTACTTGTCGCCCTTCAGGTCAGCAACCAGGCTATCCAGTGCAGCGTTACCGCTGGTGATAACGGTCTTGTCGAACGCAAACAGGCCAGCAGCAGACAGGCTGAAAGAGCGAATTTCGGACTTGACTGGAGCAGGAGCAACTGGCGCAACCGGAGCTACAGGTGCAACCGGCTTGGCAGCTTCGCGATCGCCACACTCAACCAGACCATCACGAGCCTGATTGTAAGTTGTCGGCAACTTCCAGCACTCGCCGTAGGCATTCTTCACTACATTGCGAACGTGACCATCAACTGCATAGCCTTGGTTAGCAAAAGCAGCACCAGAAACCAGCATTGCAGCAAGCAGAGCACTCAGTTTGACCGATTTTTTCATGGCAAAATCCTTATTTGTGAATGAATCCATCTCGAAGCTGAATCTACAGGAAGCTTTAAATGTCAATAAATCAACTGACAAAAAGCAACCAACAGCATAAGACAGTTGCAGAAACTATAGGCAACGCATCACTACAATGTCAACTTAAACAAACACATAAAAGACAAAAAAGGCAACATGGCAAATTACTTTTCTATCGAAAAAAGTATTTTCCAGTTGCCTTCCTGCAACAAATCAACCTGCTGCGCGACGCTTGAACAAAGGCTCCGGTTGCAACGCAGTTACCTGATATTGCTCGCTGAAATCGAACAGACCTGCCAAGGCATTTTCAGCGGAACGATCGGCACGAACTGCAAATGCAGTAAACCCTACCTGGGCCAGATAAGCCAATTGATCACGCTGGACATCGCCAATCGCGCGCAACTCACCTTGATAACCATAGCGCTCGCGCAACAATCTTGCCAGACTATAACCACGACCATCGGTAAATGCAGGGAAGTCGATAGCGATCAGCTCGACACTAGCCAGACTGGATCGCAAGGCCTCGAGATCGCTATCCGGAGACAGCCACGGCGCACGGCGACCACCGGCCGGCAACTCACCAGCCAGATACAGCTCAAGCGGTACAATCAGGTCATCCGCCGCATTGAAGCTGTCTTCAGCGCTGCGTACCAGCACCCAAGTATCGTCCTGGCAAATTTCACGATTCTTAATGAGATTTTGCATATACGCGCTCCTTGAATGGATCCAAACCGATACGACGCACGGTCTCGATGAAGCGCTCGCCCTCCTGACGCTGCTCCACATACAGATTCATGATTTTTGCAAACGCCTCAGGCACGTCAGCCTGGGCAAACGACGGGCCAATCACCTTGCCGATGGCTGTGCCATTGCCCTGGCTGCCACCCAAAGTAATCTGGTACCACTCCTGACCGTTCTTATCTACGCCGAGGATGCCGATATTGCCGATGTGATGATGTCCACAGGCATTCATGCAACCGGAGAAGTTACAGTCAATCTCGCCAAGGTCAAACAGGTAATCCAGATCATCAAACTTGCGCTGGATCGCCTCGGCTACCGGAATCGAGCGCGCATTGGCCAGATCACAGAAATCGCCGCCCGGACAGCAGATGATGTCGGTCAGCAGGCCGATGTTTGGCGTAGCAAAACCATGCGCCTTGGCCAGTTGCCACAGTTCGTACAGATCAGCCTCTTTGATATCTGGCAGAATCACGTTCTGCTCATGCGAGAAGCGCAGCTCGCCAAAGCCGAAACGATCCGCCCAATCGGCGGCCACATCCAGCTGCGCATCAGTGATATCGCCAGGTGGCACACCGGTTTTCTTCAACGACAGCACTACCGAGCGATAGCCCGGCTTTTTATGGACACGGGTATTACGCGACACCCACTTGGCAAAAGCCGCATCGCTAGCTTGTGCTGCAGCGAAAGCTGCAGGGTTAGCCGCAAGCACTTCATAAGCCGGATCAGTAAAGAAACTGCTGAAATGCGCAATATCCTGATCACGCAGCGTCGCCGGGCCATCCTTGAGATGCGCCCATTCGTCTTCGACCTTGGCGGCAAAACCCTCTGCCGTCAGTGCCTGCACCAGAATCTTGATCCGTGCCTTGTACTTGTTGTCGCGACGGCCAAAGCGGTTGTAAACGCGCAAGATGGCATCGAGATAAGTCAGGATATGGCGCGCCGGCAGGAACTCGCGAATCACCTTGCCGACGATAGGCGTACGGCCAAGGCCGCCACCAACCCACACCTTGAAGCCGGTCTCGCCCGCTTCATTCTGCACCACATGCAGGCCGACATCGTGCACCTGGGTCGCCGCACGGTCATCGCGGCTACCGGAAACGGCAATCTTGAATTTACGCGGCAGATAGGCAAACTCGGGGTGCAGCGTACTCCACTGACGGATGATTTCGCAGTAGGCGCGGCCATCCAGCAATTCGTCGGCAGCGACACCGGCAAAGGCATCCGTGGTGGTATTGCGCACACAGTTGCCGGACGTCTGGATCGCGTGCATCTCGACTTCAGCCAACTCGTCCAGGATATCCGGCACGGTTTCCAGCGCAGGCCAGTTGAACTGGATGTTCTGACGCGTAGTGACGTGAGCATAGCCACGGTCGTACTTGCGGGCGATATGCGCGAGCTTGCGCACCTGGGTGCTGGAAACATGGCCATAAGGCACCGCCACACGCAACATCGGCGCATGACGCTGGATGTAGAGGCCATTCATCAGACGCAGCGGGCGGAACTCTTCTTCAGCCAGTTCACCAGCTAGGTAGCGACGGGTCTGGTCGCGGAACTGGTCAACGCGTTCGCGTACCAGTTTGTGATCTACAGCATCGTACTTGTACATGTATCGACTCGGTATAAGGTTGGCCGCAAGCTGGCGGCCAACGTTGACATTCTCAGTTCGGGCGCTTGAGCGGGCTGGCTTTCACATGCAGGCCGCACTCTTTCGATTCCGGATTCTCCCACCACCAGCGGCCGGCACGCACGTCTTCGCCAATGGTAATGGGGCGGGTACAGGGCGCACAGCCGATAGATGGCACACGCTTGTCGTGCAGGCTATTGTAAGGAATCTCGTTGGCGCGGATGTATTCCCACACTTCTTTTTCCGTCCACTCGATCAGCGGATTGAATTTCATCAGCCCGTTGTCGGCATCGTGCTCGCGATCGCCCAGATCCTGGCGCGTTGGCGACTGCTCGCGGCGCAAGCCGGTGATCCAGGCATCCAGCCCGCCCAGCGCGCGGCGTAGCGGCTCGATCTTGCGTACATGGCAACAGGACTTGCGTAGCTCCACGCTCTGATAAAAAGCGTTAATGCCGTGGCTGTTGACATAGTTTTCCAGCGCCGTGGCATCCGGATAGTAAACACGGATGCTGTGGCTTGGATAACGTTCGGCAGCCTGCTGCATCAGGGTGTAGGTTTCCACCGGCAGACGTCCGGTGTCCAGACTGAAAATGCCGATAGACAGATTGCGGCTGGCGATCAGGTGCATCAGCACCATGTCTTCGGCACCAAAACTGTTGGCAAGAGCTACATTGGGAAAATCGCGCGCGATCTCGTCGAGCAGCGCTTCGGTATGCGCGAGTTTGTCGGCAAAACTCATCGAACGCCTCCAGTGGGCAAGCGGATTGAGGTTTGCATGGTAGCGAAAGGCCTTAAAGCCGAAAAGAATATTGTGTTAGTATTTAATTACTTTAAGTTGTAAGGACACACCCATGAAACTGCAGCAGCTGCGCTATCTGGTCGAGGTCGCCAAACAAGGCTTGAATGTCTCCGAAGCAGCGGAAAAACTGCACACCTCGCAACCCGGCATCTCCAAACAGATTCGCCTGCTGGAGGACGAACTGGGCATCCAGGTGTTCATCCGCAATGGCAAACGCGTCGTCGCCGTTTCCGAACCCGGCAAGGAAGTGCTGCGGATTTCCGAGCGCATCCTGCGCGAGGCACAAAACCTCAAACGCGTAGGTGACGAGTTCTCTAAGGAATCCGAAGGTTCGCTGACCATCGCCACCACCCACACCCAGGCCCGCTACGCCCTGCCGGATGTGATCAGCGAGTTCGTGCGACGCTATCCCAAAGTCAGACTGTCGATCAAGCAAGGCAGCCCGACGCAGATCTGCGATATGGTGATCTCTGGCGAAGCCGACCTCGCCATCGCTACCGAAGGCGTCTCGCTTTACAAGGAGCTGGCCACTCTGCCCTGCTATGACTGGAACCGCAGCATTGTCGCGCCCAATGATCACCCGCTGCACCAGCTGGGGCGCACCATCACCCTGCAGGACATTGCCGAGCATCCGATCATCACCTACGACTTTGCCTTTGCCGGCCGCAGCAAGATCAACCAGGCCTTTGCCGATGCCGGCTGCAGCGCCAACGTCGTGCTGACCGCCATTGATACCGACGTAATCAAGACCTATGTGAAGCTAGGCCTGGGCATCGGCATTATCGCCAGCATGGCCTTCGAGCCCGAGCGCGACACCGGCCTGGCTGCCATTGACGCCAGCCACCTGTTCTCGCCCTCGACCACCAAAATCGGCATTCGCAAGGACGCCTATCTGCGCGGTTTTGCCTACACCTTCATCGAGCTGTTCGCGCCGCATCTCAAGCGCAAGGATGTCGATGCCGTGCTGCATCAGGGCGAAGAAGAGTAAATTTCGCCACCGCAGACCACACAAAGTAAAAGGTTGGCCGCAAACTTCAGCAGTTTGCGGCCAACCTTTTTTATCAGCTAGGCGTAAAGCTTACAGCGCTGCGCGCACCACACCCGCCAATCTGGCTACACCTTCCTCGATACGTTCGGTAGTCGCATGACTGAAGTTCAGGCGCAGGTGACCGATGCCCTCTTCCGGATTGGCGTAGAACGGCTCGCCCGGCATGAAGGCCACATTGTGCTGTTCCAGCGCAATCTTCAGCAGCGGACGGGTATCCACCGGCTTTTTCAGCTTCAGCCAGAAGAACAGGCCGCCTTTCGGGATTTCCCAATCAGCCAGATCAGCAAAATGGCGTTGCAGCGAGGCCTGCATCGCGTCGCGGCCAACCTTGTAATGCCGCTGCAAATCGGCAAGATGGGCGTCCATCTCGCCACTTTCCAGCCAGCGTGCATTGAACCACTGTCCCAGACGGTTGGTATGCAGATCAGACGCCTGTTTCAGGCGCAGGAAGTAAGGGTAAAGCTCGGGCGAAGCTACCAGATAGCCGATACGCAGACCCGGCGCCAGTGTCTTGGAGAAAGAACCACAGTAAACCCACTGGGCTGTCTTCAGATGCGTAACCAGCGGTCTCGGTGCAGCGCCATCATAGGCAAGGGCGCGGTAAGGATCGTCCTCGATCAGCACCATATTCGCGGCATCGATCACCCCGGCCAGTTGCTGACGCGTGTCTTCGCTGTAACAGGCACCAGACGGATTCTGGAAGGACGGAATCAGATAGCCGACACGCGCCTTGCTATGTTCGAGCGCATCCGCTAGCGAGGCAGCCGACAGTTGGCCATCCTGCTGCTGCACCGTGGTGATCTTGGCGCCAAACAGCTTGAACACCTGTAAGGCTGCCAGATAGGTCGGGCCTTCGGTAATCAGCGGCGTACCCGGATCGACAAACAGCTTGGCAGCCAGATCCAGCGCCTGCTGCGAACCGGACAGCACCAGCACCTGATCAGGCGACACCTGCATGCCGATCTTGGCCAGCTCGGCCGCAATGGCAGCGCGCAGCTCCGGCTCGCCTTCGCTGGTACCGTATTGGGCAATGTGCGGTGGTACCGCCGCAAAATCGAGCGCCGGCAGGCACTGGCTGGCCGGCAAACCGCCAGCAAAGGAAATCACTTCGGGACGTTGGGCGGCAGCAAGAATCTCTCTGATAAGGGAACCGGACAAGCGTTCGATGCGCTCTGAAAACATGTTACTCTCCACGGCAGACAGGTTATTATTTAGTCAAATTATTTGACCAAACTACCGCTTTCACGCTCCAACGTCAACCATGAATACCGAAGCCCACTCGCCAGTGTTGCGCGATGCCATGAAGGCCTTTTTTCACGCCTACATGGCCTTTACCGACAAGCCCGACGAAATACTGGCCAAGCGCGGCCTCGCTCGCGTGCATCACCGCATCCTGTTCTTTATCGCCCTGCAACCCGGCCTGTCGGTCAAGGACTTGCTCGCCCATCTGGACGTCACCAAACAGGCGATCAACATCCCGCTGCGCCAGCTGGTCGAAATGGGCCTGGTACGTACTGACACCGCCAGCCACGACAAGCGGGTGAAAGAACTGCGCCTGACGGAAGAGGGGCGCAAGCTCGAAGAAACCCTGCATCGCGAACAGGCCAGGCTGCTGCAACTGGCCTTTGATGCCGCTGGCGGCGATGCAACCAGCGGCTGGCTGAAGGTCAATGAGGCATTGAGCCGCTGACCCGGCCAACAACGGACACTACCGATAAACAATGGCCAGCCCAAAGTAACAGGCTGGCCATTTATTGATCCACATCTGGCTGATTCAGTCTTATGGATCAGCCAGATATAACGATCACTTGGAAGTCGGCGTCTGCCATACTTCGCCAAATGCGTTCTTGATTGGCTCACCACTAGACGTAATAACTGCGGCCATAGATACCGCTGAGAACAGTGCCAAGATAGAAGCCAGCGCCAATTTTTTCATCTTTCATCTCCCTAAGTTAAATTACCCCATTCAGATAGGGCAATGGATTATTTAACCGAAAAAGAATACCCACACAATCAAAATGGCTTAATTGTCAAAACGTGATCAACCCTTGTAGCAAACAAACTACACCAATTACCTGACACATAAGCATCAGCTTATCTTTTCGTAACGCACCGCCAGAATCTCGATTTCTTCCTCGCCATCCGGGCCGCGGAACAGCACCGTATCGCCCTCACGCGCCTTGATCAGCACGCGTGCAATCGGCGAGATCCAGCTGATGTGGCCGCGTGCCAGATCAATCTCGTCCACCCCGACTATGCTCAGGGTCTGCTCGTCGCCATTGCCACGCTGGATTTCGACTGTCGCCGAAAAGAACACTTGGTCGGTCTCTTCGCGCAACTCGGGGTCGACCACCTCGGCGATCTCCAGCCGCTTGGTCAGAAAGCGGATACGACGGTCTATCTCGCGCAGGCGGCGCTTGCCGTACAGATAATCACCGTTTTCCGAACGGTCACCATTACTGGCCGCCCAGTTCACCACCTGGGTCATGTGCGGACGCTCGGTCTTGACCAGCTGGTTCAGCTCCTCGCGCAGGCGATGCCAGCCGGCTGGCGTGATGTAATTCTTGGTCGATTTGGGCAGGCGCAGTTCGGCCGGCACATCGTCTTCGTGCTCGTCATCCTGCTCGCGGGTAAATGCCTTGCTCATGGCTGCTCTCGTGGCTGACACAACAAAAGAAAAAGCCTCCGGCGTGTGCCGGAGGCCTTGATTGTAGCGCTGTTGGCCGTGGCTGTTTAGCGCTGGGGCTTGCGGCTGCCCTTTTCCTGACCGGTAGCCGTCAGGCCGGCCCACTTCATTACCGCGGCCACTTCGGCTTCATTCAGCTCGTAGTACTGGCCACGCTTCAGGCGTGGAGGCAGACCGATATTGCCGAAACGCACGCGAATCAGGCGGCTGACAGTCAGACCGAAATGCTCGAACATGCGGCGAACTTCGCGGTTACGGCCTTCACGGATGATGACCTTGTACCAGCGGTTGGCACCTTCTTCGGCACCGCCTTGCTCGCTCACGTGCTGGAAATGCGCCTGGCCATCTTCCAGCATGATGCCGCTGGTCATTTCCTTCATCTGCTCGCGAGTCAGCTCACCCAGTACGCGTACTGCGTATTCGCGATCAAATTCGAAGCTCGGGTGCATCATGCGGTTGGCCAGCTCGCCACTGGTGGTCACCAGCAGCAGGCCGGAGGTATTCACGTCCAGACGGCCGATCGCCACCCAGCGGCTGGAGCGCGCCTGTGGCAGACGGTCGAATACCGTGATACGACCTTCCGGGTCGTCACGAGTCACGATCTCGCCTTCCTGCTTGTGATACATGATCACGCGCGGCAGGCGGTCAGCCCATTTCAGGCGGATCTGGTCACCCTTCACCGTCACGCGGTCGCGCGGGCCGACCTTGTCGCCCAGCGCGGCTTTCTTGCCGTTCACCAGCACGAGGCCGGCTTCGATCCATTCTTCCATCTCGCGACGCGAACCGACACCGGAGGCGGCTAGCGCTTTTTGCAGGCGCACGGCTTCGATATGGTCGATATCGACGCGAGTTTCACGCAGACGGGCAGAACGCTCCTGCACATCCTGACGCGGCGCGCGCAGCGCCAGCTTCTTGGCACGCTGCACCTTGTTGGCGGCACCGCGCTCGCGGCGGCCAACGGCGGCTTGTGGCTCTTCTACGCCAGGGATGGCGGCATTCTTGTTGCCAAAGCGGCGTTCATGCTGCAAGGCAGGGTTGGCCGCAGGCTGGGCGCGGCCTGCCGGCGCCGCACGGCCGGCTGCAGGGGCATTACGCGGGCTCAGGAAGTGGCCGGATGGCTTCTTGCCACCACCGGCACGACCCATATCGGGTTTACGGGCTTGGCCACTTTCCTGGCCACGGACACGGGCGACCGGCTGGCGCGCGTTGTTGCGTTGTCCTTTAGACATCATGATTCCTGTTCTGTAAGGGGGGGCGCCTCATCAACGAGGGGCAAATCGTCCGGGCCTGCGGCTTCTGCCTTGCTATCAGCAATCACCAAGGTCGACAGCTCGGCAAGCGGCGGCAAATCGCGCAGGCTGCTCAGGCTGAGGTCATCCAGAAACTTGCTGGTGGTGGCATACAGGCCGGGACGGCCGGGCACATCCTTGTGCCCGATGATTTCGATCCAGCCCCGCTCGAGCAGGGTCTGCATCACGCTGGTCGATACCGTAACACCACGAATGGCCTCGATATCGCCGCGCGTTACCGGCTGTTTATAGGCAATGATGGCCAGCGTTTCCATCACGGCCCGCGAGTAACGCGGCGGTTTTTCCGGATTGAGTCGTGCCAGGTAAGGCGTGAACTCGGCGCGCGCCCGAAAGCGCCAGCCTGAAGCCAGCTTCACCAGCTCTATACCACGGCCTTTCCAGCCTTTCTGGATCTCGTCCAGCAAGTCATTGATCAGCGCCGCACGCACGTCTTCGGTAAACAGCTTTTTCAGCTGATGCACCGACAGTGGCTCTTGCGCCGTCAGCAGCGCTGTCTCCAGCACGATTTTCAGATATTTGAGATCGGTGATGGTGGACATGCCGGCACGGTTTCAAAAACGGAAGGCGCGGATTTTACACGCTTTTTTGGCTTTGCGCAGCCAGATGGTAACGCAGGAGGTCAGGTTCGCCTCCACCTTGCGGCCGGATATCCAGCAAACGGCCACCACGACCGCTGATGGTGCGCTGCGAAGCAGGGTTGTTGGCCGCACAGGTGATGATCCAGCCACCATCCAGCTGCGCAGTGCCATAACTCTGCACATGGGCGAGCAGCCGGCCGGCAATGCCCTGGCCTCTGGCCGCCGGCAAGACTTCGTAACCGATATGACCGCATTCATCGAAGATAAACGGCGTCGTCCCCAGTCGCAAACGGATGGCACCGACAATGCGCCCCAGCTCATCCAGCGCAAACCAGGTCTGGCTAGGCACATAACCAGGCGGCAAATGGCGACCGGCAGCGTTATCCAGCACGCGCTGAAAGAACACCGCCGCCGAGTCACCAGCGTCAGCATAATGCTCGCAAGCGGCTGCACGGCAAGCGTGAAAATAATCGGGGTAGCAAGGCGCATGGCGGATGTCCGCCAGCTCGATATGCAGATTCATGACAGGCTTTCACGATGGCTTTGCATAAAGCATATAAAGCCCGCGAATGACTGCCAAGCACTTAGCCACGGGGTGCCAGCATGATCACTGCCATACCGGCCAGACACAGCCCGACACCGGCCAGATCCCACAAGCTTGGCCGCACACCATCCACCGCCCATAACCAGGCCAGCGCTACCGACACATAGACCCCGCCGTAAGCGGCATAGATACGACCGGAGGCATCCGGATGCAAGGTCAGCAACCAGGCAAACAAGGCCAGACTGGCTGCCGCCGGCAGCAACAGCCATGGCGAGCCACCCTTTTTCAGCCACAGCCACGGTAAATAACAGCCGATTATTTCGGCCAGTGCTGTTATCACAAACAGCGCAAAAGTTCGCATCGTTTCCACTTCTCCGCGCCGGCATGCCGGTGCCATCCACTCATCCGGGTCAACAATCCACCCGGCGCTTATTTGTCCAAATTCACTTGACATGACAGCATGCGCAAAATGCCATTGGAGAATGATTATGCAACAACAAGACGTGTGGGTATGCGTGGATATCGAGAGTGACGGCCCGGTGGCCGGCATGCACAATCTGTTGGCCTTTGCCGCTGTCGCCTTCCGCGCCAACGGTCACATCATCGCCGAATTCAGCTGCAACCTGCTGCCCACACCGGGTATGAGCGGCCATCCTGACACGCTGGCCTGGTGGCAAACGCAAAAAGAGACCTGGGCAGCCCTGCAACAAGATCAAGTCGAAGCGGGGACGGCGATGCAGGATTTTGCTGACTGGCTAAAGTCCCTGCCCGGCCGCGCCGTGCTGGTCTCGCATCCGGCCACGTTCGACTTTCCATTCATGCGCTGGTACAGCTTCAAATATCTTGGCTACGAACCATATTGCCGCTGGGGTATTGATGTCCCCAGCTTTGCCATGGCAGTACTGGGCAAACCATTCACCCGTAGTGGCCGCAATGACTGGCCTGCCGAACTGAATGAAGTCAGCAGTCCGCACTCGCACCTGCCGCTTGATGACGCACGCGGCCACGCTCAGGCCTTCTGCAATCTGCTAAAGCGGCGGGAAGAATTATGGGGCAAGGCCGAATATCAAAACTGAGGTCAAGCAACCTTCCCGATCAAATGTGTGAACCTACTACACCAGCGCCAGACGTACATAGATGGGCTGATACGGCTCGTCCTGACTGACCTTGATCATGCCTTCCTTGACCAGCTCCAGCACCGCGATGAAGTTGACTACCAGATGGGCTACGCCCTTGTTGATGTCGAACAATTCTTCGAAGGCGACATAATCGCGACCATCCAGATAGCGCAGGATAAAACTCATCTGTTCGCGTACCGACAGTTCGTCTTTCTTGACCTGATGGTGACGATTGTTCCTGGCTCGCGACAAAATGGCCAGCCAGGCATGTCGCAGATCGATTGCACTGACATCGGGCAGGCGCTGCTCGGCGGACTGTTCGATCAATACCGCCAGCCAGGCAAAGTCACGCTCGGCTTGCGGCAGCTTGTCGAGCGCGAGGCCAGCCAGCTTCATCTGTTCGTATTCCAGCAGACGACGTACCAGCTCGGCACGTGGATCATCCGGCTCGAAATCATCATCAGCCGGCGGACGCGGCAGCAGCAGGCGCGATTTGATTTCAATCAGCAGAGCGGCCATCAGCAGATACTCTGCGGCCAACTCCAGCCGTTCGGCACGCATGGCATCAATATACTGCATGTATTGCGCGGTAACTTCGGCCAGCGGGATGTCGAGTACATCGAGGTTCTGCTTGCGGATCAGATACAGCAGCAAGTCGAGCGGGCCTTCGAAACTCTCAAGTATCAGCCGCAAGGCATCGGGCGGGATAAACAGGTCCTGCGGCAGCTCCAGCACCGGCTGGCCAAAGACATGGGCCAGCGGCAGGCTGACAGGCAACTCGTCTGCATTCAGGGAAAAGTCGGGCGTGGTGTCGGTCATGACTACTCGGCAAGCTGATTCAAGCCGGCATTGTACGCGCTGCCGCCATTGGCAGCAGCAGGCTGATCGGCCAGCTGCCAGCGCAGGCGCAGAAACTGCGGACCGCTGGCAATCACGCGATAGCCCATTTCGGCATAAAAGGCATGCACAGGCCGGTCGCGGCGCAGACAGTCCAGCTCGATGCTTTCATGTTGGCCGCACATCGCCTGCAGACATTCCATGGCGCGCCTCCCATAGCCACGTCTTGGCGACACCACAACCAGCAAGTACAGCTGCCAGACGCTGCCGATCAGCTCCATGCACAACAAGCCGCGCTGGCGGCCGTTTTCGAGATACCAAAACAGTGTGCGGTCGCGATAGCAATCCATAAACTGCAGCCGCTGCTTGAGCTCGTCCCAGTGTGCGGCCAAGGATAGCTGCGCCTTCATGCCGTGACAGTACCAGGCATAGGCTTCGCCAACCTCACGCTGGCTGACCGGCTGCAGCTGGCCGTTCACATTCCGGCATCCTGCATGCGCTGTTCGGCTTCCTTGCGCATCTGGCGCCGGATCTCGGCCTCGCGAAACCGTTTGCGGTGGGTTTCGCTATCAAGAGAAAGAGGCGGCACCGGCTGGGCCTGGCCATCCTGAAACGCCACCATGGTGAAATAGCAGCTATTGGTATGGCGCACGCTGCGTTGCTGGATATTCTCGGCCAGCACCTTGATGCCAACCTCCATCGAGGTGCGGCCAACGTGGTTGACGCTGGCGAGGAAGGTCACCATTTCGCCGACATGAATCGGCTGCTTGAACAGTACCTGATCCACCGACAGCGTCACCGCATAACAGCCGGCGTAGCGGCTGGCACAGGCATAAGCTACCTGATCGAGCAGTTTCAGCAATACGCCGCCGTGTACATTGCCGGAAAAGTTGGCCATATCCGGCGTCATCAACACCGACATGGTCAGTTCGCGCTGATTAACAGTGTGTTCCGTCATTCTGATACCTTGCTTCACGTTTTATTCAAACTGGATGGCGTACAATACTTGCCCGGCAACCCACCCAGATTTCATCATGTCATCCCTGAGCCGATTGTTCCAGTACGCCCGCCGCTACCGCCGCGATGTTTACCTGGCCAGCACCTACTCCGTCATCAACAAGTTTTTCGACATCCTGCCCGAGATCCTGATCGGCGTAGCCGTCGATATCGTGGTCAACCAGCAGGCGTCGTTCCTTGCCAAGCTCGGTATTGTCGACACCTTCCAGCAACTGCTGTGGCTGGGCGTGCTGACCGTGCTGATCTGGGGTGGCGAATCGCTGTTCGAATACCTGTACCAGATTCGCTGGCGCAATCTGGCCCAAAATCTGCAGCACGATCTGCGGCTGGATGCCTACCAGCATGTGCAGAAGCTGCCGCTGTCCTATTTCGAAAACCAGAGCACCGGCAAGCTGATGGCCATCCTGAATGATGACATCAACCAGCTGGAACGCTTCCTCAACGGCGGCGCCAACAGCATCATCCAGATCTTGTGCTCGACGGTGATGGTCAGCGCCGTCTTCTTTTATATCGCGCCACAGTTGGCCGCACTGGCGCTGGCGCCGGTGCCGCTGATTCTGTTCGGCACGTTCTGGTTTCAGCGCCGCATCGCGCCGCACTATGCCGCGGTGCGCGAGGCCGCCGGCGTGATTAACAGCCGCCTCAACAATAATCTGCTGGGCGTGGCCACCATCAAGGCCTTTACCGCCGAGGGTTTCGAGGCGCAACACATTCGCGATGCCAGCGAAGCCTATCTCGCGCGCAATGCCGCCGCCATTCGCCTTGCCTCGGCCATTATTCCCATCATCCGCATGGCCATCCTGTCCGGCTTTGTGGTGACGCTGGTCTACGGCGGCTATCTGGCGATGGAAAAACAAATCAGTGTCGGCAGTTACTCGGTGCTGGTCTTCCTGACCCAGCGGCTGTTGTGGCCGCTGGTCGGGCTGGCCGACATTGCCGACCTCTACCAGCGCTCGATGACCGCCATCGATCGCGTGCTGAATGTCCTCTCCACACCCATCACGATTCCGTATGAAGGCACGTCGCTGCCGACCGAGGCAGTATCGGGGCAACTGGCTTTCAGCAAGCTGTCGTTTGCCTATGGCGAACAGCCAGTGTTGCAGGACATCAGCTTTGTGGTGCCGGCCGGTCGCACCGTGGCCTTTGTCGGCGCCACCGGTAGTGGCAAGAGCACGCTGATCAAGCTGCTGTTGCGCTTTTATGAAAGCAAGCAGGGCGAGATCCGGCTGGATAACCAGAATATCCGCGACATTGCCCTGCCCGAGCTGCGCCGCCAGATCGGTTATGTGAGTCAGGATGTCTTCCTGACCGATGGCAGCGTGGCGCAGAATATTGCTTATGGCCTGGGTGAGGTTGGCCGCAAGGAAGTCGAAGCCGCCGCCCGCGCGGCCGAGGCGCATGATTTCATCAGCAAGCTGCCACAGGGCTACGACACCCAGATCGGCGAGCGCGGCCAGAAGCTGTCCGGCGGCCAACGTCAGCGCCTGGCACTGGCGCGCGCGATCTTGCGTAATCCGAAGATCCTGATTCTGGATGAAGCCACCAGCGCGGTGGATAACGAGACCGAGGCGGCCATCCAGCGCTCGCTGGATATCGTGTCGCGTGGCCGCACCACACTGGTGATTGCCCATCGCCTGTCTACCGTGCGCCACGCCGACTGCATTCATGTGATGGAGCACGGCCGGCTGGTGGAATCCGGCACGCACGACAGTCTGCTGGCACAGGATGGCATTTACGCCGCACTGTGGCGTTTGCAGACCGGTGAAAAGCCGCAAGCCAGTCTCGCGCTATAATTCAGGCATCCACCCAGCAGCGCGCCATCATGCAAATTTCCACCGCCACGGCGGGCAGTTACGACAATCCTTACCTGACATCCTGCCCGGCAGGGTGTCAGTGTGCGTCGTGCCTGCGCAAGGCTGAACGCAAGGAAGCGCAGGCGGCCAACGTTGGCCGCAAGAGCAATGGCGAGCCGCTGGAGGATCACGAGCAGCGCCAGGTCGACAAGCTGAAAGAGCGTGATGCCGAGGTGCGCCGCCACGAACAGGCGCATGTTGCGGCCGCCAGCGGCCTGTCGGCCAGCAGCCCCAGCTATACCTTCCAGCAAGGGCCGGATGGCAACAAGTATGCGATCGGCGGCGAGGTCAATATCGACGTCAGCCCCGGTCGCAGCCCGCAAGAGACAATAGACAAGGCACGTCGCATCGAAGCCGCCGCGATGGCGCCGGCCGACCCGTCACCGCAAGACCATGCCGTCGCAGCGCAGGCTCGGCAGATGGCGCAACAAGCCAGTGTCGAGCTGCGCAGCCAGCAGCAAGCGCAGTCAAGCGGCGGACAAACCGGCTCGGCCAGCCAGCCCGGCACTCAGCCAGCCAGTCAGGGCGACCCGCTGGCGCAACGCATCCACAAAGATCTCAACCCAGCCAAAACTACCGGGCAATACATCAACACCAGCGCCTGACCTGACGGCAATAGGCGCGATAATCCTCGCCAAAGCGCTGCCGCAGCGCCGCCTCTTCTGCCGCAATCTGGACACGATCCATCCAGACGACAAACAGCAAGGGCACGATCAGGCCATGCGGCACCGCCAGCCATAATCCCCACGCCAGCAACAGCAAGCCCATGCCCAGATACATCGGATTGCGGCTATAGCGATACCAGCCGGCCACCACCAGCACGCTGGCTTCGCTTGGCCGCACCGGATTCAGCGTGGTACGGCTCTGCACGAAACGCCGGGCCGCGCCAAACAGCATGGACAAGCCCGGCAAAGCCAGCAGCAGCGACAAGCCTGCCGGCACCTCAAAGCGCGGCGTCGGCCAGCGCCAGGCCAGCAGCCACATCAGCGCAGCCAGCAAGACTGTCAGCAATAAAGGCGGTATACGCAGACTCATCCGTTCTCCTTTTCAACGCGCGCGTGCCAGACGCAAACCATTGGCAATCACCAGCAGGCTGGCACCGACGTCGGCAAATACGGCCATCCACAGATTGGCAATACCGAACAAGGCCAGCACGAAGAATACCGCCTTGATGCCCAATGCCAGCGCAATATTCACCCGCAACACCGCCATGCTGCTCCGTGCATGGGCAAACAGCCACGGCAGCTTGTCCAGCCGGTCATCCATCAGCGCGACCTGTGCCGCCTCGAGTGCTGTATCCGAGCCGGCTGCGCCCATGGCAATGCCCAGATCAGCGCGCGCCAGTGCCGGCGCATCATTGACACCATCGCCCACCATCGCCACCGGCGCCTGCGCCGCGGCTGCGGCCAACCTTTGCAGCTTGTCTTCCGGCAGCAGATTGCCATGCGCCTCGTCCAGCCCCAGCTGTGCGGCCACCCGCGCCACCACGCCGGCACGATCGCCCGACAGCAACATCAGCCGCATGCCCTGCCCGTGCAAAGCCTGCAAGCTGGCCGCCGCCGTTGGCCGCAAGGCATCCTCGACCAGCAATACCGCCAGCAAGCTGCGCTCCTGCATCAGCAAGACATAACCTTGGCCATCCGCCTCCAGCGGCTGCAAGTATTGCTGCAACACCTCCTCAGCCACGCCCGACTCTTGCGCGAGGCGACGATTGCCCAGCGCGACATCGCGACCTTGCCACAAACCGGTCATGCCTAGGCCGGGCAGCTGGCGCACCGCGCTGATCGGTTGCGGCGTAATCTCCTGCTGCTTTGCTGCCTGTTGTACGGCCCGCGCAATCGGGTGGCTGCTCTCGCCAGCCAGACCGGCTGCCAATGCCAGTAGCTCACGCTCCGGCTGATTGACCACGGCTTGAATGGCACCCAGCTGCGGCTCGCCCAGACTCAGGGTGCCGGTCTTGTCGAGCACGATGGTTTTGATGCGCGCTGCTGCTTCCAGTGCCGCGCCGCCCTTCACCAGCACGCCATGCCGCGCCGAAGCCGCCAGCGCCGACACCAGCGTCACCGGCGTGGCGATGACCAGCGCGCACGGGCAGGCAATCACCAGTAATACCAGCGCCTGATACAAGGCCGCCTGCCAGCTGGCGAGGCCGACCAGTGGCGCGGCCACCGCCCACAGCACCGCCAGCGCGACCACCACCGGCGTGTAACGCGCGGCAAAACGGTCAATAAAGCGCTCGACCTGGGTACGCTGCGCCTCGGCATCCCGCACGCTGCGAATGATGCGGGCAAGCAGGCTGTCATCCGCCAGACTCGTTACCGTCATCAGCAGCACGCCCTCACCATTGATCGCACCGGCAAAGAGCGCATCCCCTACGCTCTTGTCCACCGGCAGGCTCTCGCCGGTAATTGCCGCCTCGTCAAGCGCACTGCTGCCTTGCAGGATGCGACCGTCCAGCGGCACCCGCTCGCCCGGCTGCACCTTGACCGTGCGGCCAAGCGCGATAGCAGCTACCGCCACTTGCTGCCACTGGCCGCCCTCTTCCACCCAGGCAAGCTCTGGTCGCAAGGCCATCAAGGCACGAACCGCCTCGCCAGCCTTGGCCAATGCCCGCGCTTCGAGCTTTTCCGACAAGGCAAACAGGAACAGCACCATTGCCGCTTCCGGCCACTGGCCGAGAATCACGGCACCCAGTACGGCAACCGACATCAGGAAATAGATATTCAGGGTGAAGGTCTTTAGCGCAAACCAGCCCTTGCGCGCCGTTGCCGGGCCGGAGAGCAATAGTGACAGCAGCGCCGCTACCACCACAGCCGCCGGCTGCGAAGGCAGCAGGTAGTGCACCGCCTCGGACGTTGCGGCCAACATGCCTGATAAAGCCAGCGCGGTATTGCTCTGCCACCACGGTGCAGCTGTTGCCGTGCCGGCACGGTCGCTACGCTGCGCCGGCAAGCCGATCTGCTGCAGCGCGGCATAGAGCGGCTCCGGCGACGCTGCCTGATAGCGCAACACCACATTGCGCGCCAGATAATCAAAGCGCAAAGCCGACACACCGGCGACCTTGCCCAGTGCCTCGGCAATCATGCGGCCTTCGGTCGGGCAATCCATCGCCGGTATGTGCAAGGCCAGCTCGTCACTGGCAAGTGCATCGACCACCGTTTGTGCCGGCCCGGCGTCCGCGGCAGTAGCGCAGCAGCCATGCTCATGATTGTGCTGGTGGTCGTGCTGATGGTCGTGCCTCGTCTGGCACGAGGCTGGTTGTTTGTTCTGGCAGCAGGCTGACATGATGTACTCCGCTAGTCTGTTCAGACTGCATTGCACACCCTATAGTTACTTTAGGGTCAAGACTGATGACCAGACAATTTCAGGAGGCTGTCGTGCAAATCGGACAATTGGCCAAGGCCACGGGTTGCGAGGTGGAAACCATCCGCTATTACGAGAAAGAAGGCTTGCTGCCTTCGCCCAGCCGCAGCAGTGGCGGCTATCGCCAGTATCTGCCGCAGCATGTCGAGCAGCTGCACTTCATCCGCCACTGCCGCGCGCTCGGCATGTCGCTTGGCGATATCCGTCTGCTGGCCGATTTTCACCAGCACCCCGCCCCCGAACCTTGTGACCATGTGAATGCGCTGATAGACCGGCAAATCCGCGAGGTACATCAGCAGATTGAAAAACTGCAGCAGCTGGAGCAGCAATTACTGAGCTTGCGCGCGCGCTGTGACAGCCCGCATACGGTGGCGGACTGCGGCATTCTGAAATCTCTGGAAGATGCCTCGAACGGGCTGGACTGCGCCTGCCACCCCGAGGCTGGCGAACAGGCAAAAAAATAGCCGGCTAAAAGCCGGCTTCAACAACGCTCGTAAGGGGATTCAAGGTCATACCTCGCATCGCATCCCCTGGCTATGCGAGGCATCACATAATCTTCGGGATCAACCCGGCTGATGCCTTGTCCGCTAGGCGGACCACAACGTTCAGATGCACAACACTGTTCAGCGAGGAGAAGCTGGCAATGTCGCTCTGGCAAATGCACGCTGCGTTACGAGCCACAACACAACACAGAGAGTGATACGGATTATAAGTAAGAAAGTTACAGTCGTGAAATGACTTGTTTTCATAAAAATCATTCCAAAATAGAATTCAAAAGCATCATGCAAAAAAATTGCCGGCTGATTGCCGGCAATAACAACGCTCGTAAGGGAGTTCAAGCTCATGCTTCGCACCGCACTCCCGGCTTGCGAAGCATCAATGAAATCATGGACCTGGCCAATGATGCTTTGTCCGGTCAAGGACAACGGCGCCACAACAGCCTGCCGTGCAAAGAGGAGAAGTCTGCACCGCGCTACTGCTGCACTACCGTGTTACGAGCCACAACACAACACAGAGAGTAAGCGCAGTATAGCGAAACAAAACTACATTCCGCAAATGAATTGATATTATATTTATAATTCTAAAATGGAATAATTTATATCCAGGCAAAAAAATGGCCGGCTTGTCAGCCGGCCAAACAACGCTCGTAAAGGGAAGTCAAGGAAACTACCTCGTCAGCGTCCCATGCACTAGACGAGGCATCAGTAATCTGATGCGACCTACAGTCGCTGCCTTGCCCAAATCTGGGCGACGGGTTAACAGGCACATTCTTCAGGGAGGAGATACCGTCAGAACGTTGATTGCCGTGTAGTCCGTCTTACGAGCCACAACACAACACAGAGAGTGATGCGGAGTATATAGTGATACGAAACATTCTAAAAATGAATTAAAATAATAAATAACATTCGAATTGGGAATAACATGGACATCAAGGCACTGCGCTACTTTACCGAACTGGTACGCCAGCAAAACTTCACTCGTGCGGCGGAGGCACTGTTCGTTACCCAACCTACCATCAGCAAGATGGTGAAACAGCTGGAAGAAGAGATCGGAACACCTCTGCTGGTGCGTGAAGGCAAAAGCTTTCATCTGACCGATGCCGGCCGCGTGGTGTACCAACGCGGGCAGGATGTGTTGGCCGCACAAATGCGCCTCAACAGCCAGCTGGCCGAACTCGCCGAGCTCGCGCGTGGTGAACTGGTCGTCGGCCTGCCCCCGATGACCGGCGGTGCCTTCTTTGCCCCGGTGGTCGGCGCCTTCCGCGACCGCTACCCCAGCGTCGAGCTCAAGATTGTCGAGGACGGCGCGCGCGCCATCGAAAACAGCGTGCGCAGCGGCGAGCTGGAAATCGGTGCAGCGGTATTGCCTGTCGACAATAATGTGTTCGAGAGCATCAGCCTCGTGCGTGAGCGTCTGTGCCTGGTCGCACCCAAAGGCAGCCGCTGGCAAGGCCAGACTCAGGTAACGTTGTCAGAGATAGTCGACCAGCCATTGGTGTTTTATCCGGAAGACTTTTCGCTGAGCAAGCGCATTGCCGACTCGTATGCCCTGCTGGGTAAACCATTGCTGATTGCCGGACGCAGCGCCCACTGGGACTTCATCGCCGCCATGGTCGAAGCCCGCCTTGGCATTGCCATGCTGCCCGAGGTCATCAGCTATCGGCTGGACAGTCAGCGTTTCGACATCATCCCGATTGATGAAGAGCGCATCATCTGGCACCTCGGCCTGATCTGGAAGAAAAACAGCTATCTGTCTCACGCAGCACGAGCATGGATTACACTGACCAAAGAGATACTACTTTCTTGACCGGCTTATGACGGTTAGTGTGCAGATTAGTCAGTATGATTATTGAAATGGCCACATAGTCCAGCATTATGGCTTAACATAGCTGTCAGTAACTGCATTGACATCATTACAAGCATTTCAGGAAAGAAATCAGGATAACGCCAGCATGACCGTTCCCACCAACCCCGCGACCACCACCATCTCTGACCCGTTCCTGAACAATCTGGTCGAACTGACCTCGCAACGCGAGCAGAATCTGCTGGAACGCAGCCTGCTGTCGACACTGGTCGAATGCCTTGGCGCTACCCACGCCGAGTTATTTTCCTGCCGCTGGATCAACGGCGCACCCTATGTCAAACGCCAGACCCTGGTGACTGTCAGCGAAGATGGCAACGCCACCATCAGCAATCTCGAAGGTGAGACCTGGGCACCACCGGTCATCTCGATGTACAACGCCCTGCAAAGTGGCCAGACCGTACAACACAGCCCTGCCGGCCATACCCTGATGTTGCGTTGCCTCGGCTCGGTGGTCGCCATCGTACGCTTCCGCTGTCGTGATGATCAGCCGCTGAATGTCGGGGCACTGATGGCGATGGCGCGCATCAATGAAAACTTTCTGCGCCTGCTGTTCGAGGCCGACCGCGACATGCTGACCGGCCTGCATAATCGCCGCAAGTTTGATGCCCACCTTTATACGCTGATCTCCGGTCTGCTGCTGGACAAACAGGATGAACCACGCGCCGCGCTGGCTATCATCGATGCCGATGACTTCAAGCGCATCAATGACGACTACGGCCACCAGATCGGTGACGAGATCCTGCTGTTGCTGGCCCAGCAACTGCAGCGGGCATTTGGCGAAGATGACGGCATCTATCGCTATGGTGGCGAAGAGTTCGCCATCATCATGCGCAATGTGACGGTAGAGCAGGCTCAGGCACAGCTAGAGCGTTTCCGCCAGGCCATAGAGCACTTCGGCTTTCCGCAGATCGGCCAGCTGACAATCAGCTGTGGCTTTACCGAGATCCAGCGCGGCCAGCTGCCAACCACCCTGATCGGCCAGGCTGACAAGGCCTTGCTGTACAGCAAGAAGCACGGCAAGAACCGAGTCAGCCATTTTGAAAGCCTGCGCCAGCAAGGCCTGCTGGAAGACAGTCAGATCAACGGCGAAGTCACCCTGTTCTGACATCAAGGTTGGCCGCAAGCGATTGCGGCCAACCTACACGCTGCAAAATAAAAAACGCCACCCAGAAAGGTGGCGTTTTGCTTTGACCGAAAGTCTTGCGACTTAGATCATGCCTTTGCTTTTCAGCAGTTCGAACATGGTCTTGCCGATCTCGGCCGGGCTACGAGTGTAGGCAATACCAGCCTGCTCGAAAGCCTTGAACTTCTCTTCGGCAGTACCCTTGCCGCCGGAGATGATCGCACCAGCGTGGCCCATACGCTTGCCCTTAGGCGCGGTAACACCAGCGATGTAGCCAACAACCGGCTTGGTCACGTACTGCTTGGCAAATTCAGCTGCTTCTTCTTCAGCGGAACCACCGATTTCACCGATCATCACGATCGCGTCGGTATCAGGATCGTCCTGGAACAGTTTCAGGGCGTCGATGTGGCTGGTGCCAGGGATCGGGTCGCCGCCGATACCGATACACGTGGACTGACCCAGACCCAGAGCGGTAGTCTGAGCAACCGCTTCGTAAGTCAGGGTACCGGAACGGGACACGATACCGATACGGCCCGGGTTGTGGATGTGCCACGGCATGATGCCGATCTTGCACTCGCCCGGAGTGATGATACCTGGGCAGTTAGGGCCGATCAGGCGGATGCCGGCTTCGTCAACGGCCTTCTTCACGTACAGCATGTCCAGAGTCGGCACGCCTTCGGTGATGCACACGATCAGCTTAACGCCGCTGTCGATAGCTTCCAGGATGGAATCCTTGGCGAAAGCTGCAGGTACGTAGATAACCGAAGCATCAGCCTGGGTTTGACGAACCGCGTCTTTCATGGTGTTGAACACCGGCAGACCCAGATGCTCGGAACCACCTTTGCCTGGAGTAACACCACCGACAACCTTGGTGCCAACCTTCAGCGCCTGTTCAGCGTGGAAAGTACCGTTCTTGCCGGTGAAGCCTTGCACCAGCACTTTGGTGTCTTTGTTTACCAATACGCTCATTTCGAAATCCTTATGCGGTGCGTGTGATTACAGGGCAGCAACAGCAGCAACGATCTTCTCGGCTGCGTCGTTCAGACCTTGTGCGGAAGTCAGCTTCAGGCCGGACTCGTCCAGGATCTTGGCGCCCAGTTCGGCATTGTTGCCTTCCAGACGTACCACTACCGGTACAGTCACGTTCACTTCTTTAACCGCAGCAATGATCGCCTCGGCAATCATGTCGCAGCGAACGATGCCGCCGAAGATGTTGATCAGCACGCCCTGAACCGAAGTGTCGGCCAGAATCAGCTTGAACGCTTCGATCACGCGCTCTTTGGTAGCGCCGCCGCCCACGTCCAGGAAGTTGGCAGGCTGGCCGCCCTTCAGCTTGATGATGTCCATGGTGGCCATCGCCAGACCAGCACCGTTCACCATGCAACCGATATTGCCTTCCAGGGCCACATAGTTCAGGTCGAACTCGGAAGCTTTCACTTCGCGCTCGTTCTCCTGCGACTTGTCGCGCTGAGCCAGCAGTTCCGGATGACGGTACAGGGCGTTGGAGTCCAGGTTGATCTTGCCGTCAACGCAAGCCAGTTCGCCGTTTTCACGCAGCGCCAGCGGGTTCACTTCGAACAGTGCGAAGTCGTTTTCAACGAAGGCGTTGTACGCGCCCAGCATCAGCTTGCTGAAAGCAGCGATCTGGCTACCGGACAGACCCAGCGCGAAAGCCGCGTCACGAGTCTGGAACGGCTGCATGCCAACCAGCGGATCTACTTCGATCTTGATGATCTTTTCCGGGGTTTCTTCGGCAACTTTTTCGATTTCCACGCCACCTTCGGTGGAAACCATGAACACTACGCGCTGGGAACCGCGGTCAACCACGGCGCCCAGGTACAGTTCGCGCTGTACCGGGTACATGTCTTCACATACCAGCACGCTGTTTACCGGCTGGCCGGCAGCGTCAGTCTGGTAAGTCACCAGATTGGTGCCGATCAGGGTCTTGGCAACTTCAGCAGCTTCTTCGCGGGTTTTAACCACTTTTACGCCACCAGCCTTGCCACGGCCACCTGCGTGTACCTGGGCTTTTACAACGGCGAATTTGCCGCCCAGTTGGTCGTAGGCAGCAGCAGCTTCTTCCGGCGTGGTAGCCAGAATGCCTTTTTGCACCGGCAGGCCGTATTTGGCCAGCAGCTCTTTCGCTTGGTATTCGTGCAGGTTCATTGCGTTTCCTTTACGGGTAGATTCGGGCCGGTTTGTGGCCAGCCCAGCTATGCCTGAATTGCGGGATTGTACCGTCTGTCGCCCAGACGGTACATGACCTTGTTTTGTTAGCCGTGCAGGGCGCGCTTGTCAGCAGCCAGCGCAGCCTCGTGCACTACTTCGGACAGACTCGGGTGAGCATGGACAATGCGTGCCAGATCTTCGCTGGCCGCCTTGAATTCCATGGATACCACGCCTTCGGTTACCAGTTCGGACACCATCGGGCCGATCATGTGCAGACCGAGAATACGGTCGGTCTTGGCGCAAGCCAGCAGCTTGACCGTACCCTGTGCCTGACCCAGACCCAGTGCGCGACCGTTGGCAGCAAAACCGGAAGTACCTTTCTTGTACTCGATACCTTCGGCTTTCAGCTGCTCTTCGGTCTTGCCGACCCAGGCGATTTCCGGCGAGGTGTAGATCACCCACGGAATCACGCCGAAATCGACGTGCGGCTTCTGGCCAGCGATACGCTCGGCCACGGCCACGCCCTCTTCCGACGCCTTATGCGCCAGCATCGGGCCACGCACCACATCACCAATCGCCCAGACATTAGGCAGATTGGTATGGCAGTGATCGTCAACCACGATGAAACCGCGCTCATCAGTAGTCAGGCCAACGTTGGCCGCGCCCAGACCATTGGTGTTCGGCACGCGGCCGATGGACACGATCAGCTTGTCGAATTCGGCCTTCACGGTTTCGCCGTTCAGCTCGTAGCTGACAGTCACGCCGTTGTCGCCCTTGACGATCTCGCCAATCTTCACGCTCAGCTTGATATCCAGGCCAGTGTCTTTGGTCAGGGTCTTGAACGCTTCCTTGGCGATCTGCTGGTCAGCAGCAGCGAGGAAAGTCGGGGCTGCTTCCAGGATGGTCACTTCCGCGCCAAGGCGCTTCCACACCGAACCCATTTCCAGACCGATCACGCCGGCGCCGATCACGCCCAGACGCGCCGGAACGGCGGTCAGCGCCAATGCACCTTCGTTGTCCAGCACGATCTGGTTGTCGGTTGCCAGACCTGGCAGTGCGCGCGGGCTGGAACCGGTAGCCACGATCACGTGGGTAGCTTCCAGGGTGTCAACCACGGCGCCGTTGTCGGTCACTTCGATAACCCACTTGTCGCCCTGACGGCTCTTCAGTTCACCGAAACCGTGGATATTGGCAACCTTGTTCTTCTTGAACAGGAAGCTGATACCACCGGCGTTCTTGGTGATGATGTCGTTCTTGCGGGCCAGCATCTTGGCCACGTCCATCTGCGCGCCTTCGACGCTGATGCCGTGCTTGGCAAAGTCGTGCTGTACGGCGTGGAAGTTTTCCGACGACTGCAGCAGGGCCTTGGACGGAATGCAACCGACGTTCAGGCAGGTACCACCCAAAGAAGGCTTGCCTTCCGGGCTCTTGGTCGCGTCAACGCAAGCAGTATTGAAACCCAGCTGGGCTGCACGAATGGCCGCAACGTAACCGCCAGGGCCGCCGCCGATCACCACCACGTCAAATTGTTGGCTCATTGATTATTCCTTTGCACGCTGCGGCCAACCTTGTGGGTTGGCCGCACGTTGTCAGCTAGACAAGACAACGCGGGAGACAGGCTCCCGCGCTGCGGTATTACAGATCCAGGATCAGGCGAGCCGGATCTTCGATCGCATCCTTGATGGCTACCAGGCTCAGTACAGCCTCGCGACCGTCAATGATACGGTGGTCGTAGGACTGTGCCAGATACATCATCGGACGCACGACAACCTGACCGTTTTCCACGACAGCGCGCTCTTTGGTAGCGTGCATGCCCAGAATGGCGGACTGTGGCGGGTTGATGATAGGGGTAGACATCATTGAGCCGAAAGTACCACCGTTGGAGATGGTGTAAGTACCGCCGGTCAGTTCGTCAACGGTCAGCTTGCCTTCCTGGGCACGCTTGCCGAAGTCGGCGATCTGCTTCTCGATGTCGGCCAGGCTGAGCTGGTCGGCATTGCGGATAACCGGTACCACCAGACCACGCGGGCTGCCTACGGCCACACCGATGTCGAAGAAGCCGTGGTAAACGATGTCGTTACCGTCAACGGAGGCGTTCACGATCGGGTACTTTTTCAGGGCAGCAACCGCGGCCTTGACGAAGAAGCCCATGAAGCCCAGCTTCACGCCGTGCTCTTTCTCGAACTTGTCCTTGTACTTGTTGCGCAGATCCATCAGCGGCTTCATGTTCACTTCGTTGAAAGTGGTCAGAATCGCGTTGGTCTGCTGCGACTGCACCAGACGCTCGGCGACGCGCTGGCGCAGACGGGACATTGGTACGCGCTGTTCCGGACGACCGGACAGGTCAGCAACAAAAGCGGTGGCAGCGGCAGCTGGCTTGGCGGCCGGCTTGGCAGCGGCAGCAGCTACGTCTTCTTTCAGCACACGACCGTCACGGCCGGTACCGGCAACCGAACCCAGTGCTACGCCAGTCTCGGCAGCCAGCTTGGCAGCAGACGGCATGGCCAGCGGCTCGGCGCGGGCAACCACGGCAGTACCGAAACCGATAGCCGGATCAACCGCAGCCGGTGCAGCAGCCGGGGCCGGAGCGGCTTCAGCAGCCGGCGCCTTGTCGCCGGCAGTCGCGGCGGTATCGATACGGGCGATCAGCTGACCGGAAACGACGGTCGCGCCATCCTGCTCGATGATTTCAACGATCACGCCAGCCTGTGGTGCTGGCAGTTCCAGCACAACCTTGTCGGTTTCCAGGTCGATCACGTTTTCGTCACGGGCAACAGACTGACCAACAGCCTTGTGCCAGGACATCAGGGTAGCTTCGGATACGGATTCCGGCAGCTGCGGAACTTTAACTTCAATGATGGCCATTGTTCTTCTCCATATTGGGGAGCCCGAGCTCCCCGTTATTGTCATGCAGGACGATTACTTGATCGCGGCAAAGGCTTCTTCAACAAAGGCCTTGAGCTGGGCAACGTGCTTGCTCATATAGCCGACGGCTGGCGATGCGGACGACGGACGACCGGCAAAGCCCAGCGTTTGCTTGCCTTGCAGCAGGCCTTCCAGACGATGGCGGATCTGGTACCAGGCACCCTGGTTGCGCGGCTCTTCCTGAACCCACACGATTTCCTTGACGTGAGAGTAAGGCTCGAGCACGGCTTGCAGCTGCTCGGTCGGGAACGGGTACAGTTGCTCGATACGCACGATGGCAACATCGTTCTCGATACCGCGCTCTTTGCGGCCATTGACCAGATCGTAGTAGACCTGACCGGCACACAGCAGTACGCGCTTCACCTGCTTCGGATCGGTAATACCGGCATCGGCAATCACCGGGCGGAAGCCGTGATCGGTGAAGTCAGCCAGCGGGCTCATGGAATCCTTGTAACGCAGCAGGCGCTTGGACAGGAAAATCACCAGCGGCTTGCGATACGGGCGCAGCACCTGACGACGCAGCATATGGAACATCTGCGAAGCTTCGGATGGCATGACCACTTGCATATTGTGCTCGGCGCACAGTTGCAGCCAACGTTCCAGACGCGCGGAGGAGTGCTCCGGGCCCTGACCGTCATAGCCATGCGGCAGGATGGTGGTCAGACCGCACAGACGGCCCCACTTGGTCTCGCCCGAGGAGATGAACTGGTCAATCGCGACCTGGGCACCGTTGGCGAAGTCGCCGAACTGGGCTTCCCAGATCACCAGCTTGTCAGGTGCAGAGCAGGCGTAGCCGTACTCGTAAGCCATGACCGCTTCTTCGTTCAGGATCGAGTCGATCACGCGGAAGTCAGCTTGTTGCTCGCTCAGGTTCGCCAGCGGAATGTGGGTACCCTGGTCCCACTTCTCGCGGTTCTGGTCGTGCAATACAGCATGACGGTGCGAGAAGGTGCCACGACCGGAGTCTTCACCGGAGATACGCACGCCGTAACCATTGGTCACCAGGCTGGCGTAAGCCAGGGTCTCGGCCATACCCCAGTCGAAGTCCTGATTGCCGGCAGCCATGGCCAGACGGGCATCCAGTACTTTCTTCACGGTCGGGTGCAGCTTGAAGCCTTCCGGTACGGCGGTGAACTTCTCGGCCAGACGCTGGATATCGGCGGCAGGCAGGCTGGTATCAGTCGGGTGCGCCCAGTGGGTGCCCTGATACTGGCTCCAGTCCAGCGCGTGTTCGCGGCGGTAGTTGGTCAGCGTGGTCTGTTCGACGTGCTCGCCCTTGTCCAGCGCATCACGGTAAGCCTGGATCAGGCTTTCGGCTTCGCTGGCGGACAGGACGCCTTCGGCCACCAGACGCTCTGCATACATGGCACGGGTGCCCTGATGCTTGGCGATCTTCTTGTACATCATCGGCTGGGTCAGGAACGGGTCATCGCCCTCGTTGTGGCCCAGTTTGCGGTAGCACACCAGATCGATTACCACGTCCTTCTTGAAGGTCATGCGGTAGTCGAGTGCAGCCTGCATTACATAGCAAACCGCTTCCGGATCATCTGCATTCACGTGGAAGATCGGTGCTTCGATCATCTTGGCCACGTCGGTACAGTACAGCGTGGAACGCATGTCGCGGGTGTCGGAAGTGGTAAAGCCGACCTGGTTGTTGATCACCAGGTGCAGGGTACCGCCAGTACGATAGCCACGAGTCTGCGACAGGTTGAAAGTACCCTGGTTCACGCCCAGACCACCGAAAGCGGAGTCACCGTGAATCAGCAGCGGCACCACAGTCTTGCCTTCCAGATCCTTGCGACGCTCCTGACGGGCACGCACCGAACCTTCGACTACCGGATTCACGATCTCGAGGTGGGACGGGTTGAACGCCAGCGACACGTGCATCGGGCCGTTCGGGGTCGGGATGTCGGAAGAGAAGCCCATGTGGTACTTCACGTCACCGGACGCCAGATCCTGCGCTGCCTTGCCTTCGAACTCGGCGAACAGGTTGGCAGGCTGCTTGCCCAAGGTGTTGACCAGCACGTTCAGACGACCACGGTGGGCCATACCGATGATCAGCTCTTCCACGCCTTGCGCAGTACCGTTCTGGATCAGGTGATCCATTGCGGCGATGGCGGCTTCGCCACCTTCCAGCGAGAAACGCTTCTGGCCGACATACTTGGTATGCAGGTAACGTTCCAGCGTCTCGGCAGCAGTGATCTGCTTCAGAATGCGCTTTTTCTTGTCGGCATTGTAATGCGGGGTCGACAGGTCACCTTCGAAGCGCTTCTGTACCCAGTGCTTCTCTTCGGAGGTGGTGATGTGCATGTACTCGACGCCGATATTGCCGCAGTAAGTCTGCTTCAGACGGGCAATGATCTCGGACAGCGGCAGCTTGGCCGGGCCAACCAGCGAGCCGGCATTGAACTGTACGGCCATGTCGGCATCGCTCAGGCCCTGGCTCAGGTGGTCCATCTCGCGCATCTGCGTCTGGTCCATGCGCTTGAGCGGGTCGAGATTGGCCTGGCGTGAACCCAGTACGCGGTACGCAGAGATCAGCTTCAGTACCGCAACCTGCTTCTGCATGGACTCCCAGTCAGCGGCAGCATTGCTGCGCGCGGCCATCGGCGGGCGCTTGGCCAGCTGGATGAAGGATTCCTGGATGGGCAGGTGCGCCACATCGCGCTCGACTACGCCAGGCGTAGCGGCGAGCTTGTCAAAGTAGTCCCGCCACTCCTGCGGTACCACCGTCGGATCAGCGAGGTACTGTTCGTACAGTTCCTCGATGAACGGTGCATTCCCGCCAAACAGGTGGGAATGACTGTACAAGGTTTGCATCATTTTCGACCCTTTGTCTGCGTTGCTGCTTTAGCAAAAAGCGTTTTGACAAAGAGAGCTGGCACTGCGACAGACATCCAGAGCACCTCCCTTTGACAGAGCGTTCTTTACAACCGGCATGACGGTAATAAAGGTTGGCCGCATCGCGGCCAACCTTTAACAGCGACTTAGCGCTTGTCGGACTCGATGAAATCGCGACGTGGTGCGCCGGTGTACAGCTGACGCGGACGACCGATCTTCATGCCCGGGTCGGAGATCATCTCTGCCCAGTGCGAGATCCAGCCCACGGTACGGGCCAGCGCGAAGATCGGGGTGAACATCGATACCGGGATACCGATAGCGGACAGCACGATACCGGAGTAGAAGTCGACGTTCGGGTACAGCTTGCGCTCGATGAAGTACGGATCTTCCAGAGCGATCTTTTCCAGCGCCATGGCCAGCTTGAACTTCGGGCTGTCCTGCAGGCCCAGTTCTTTCAGCACTTCGTCGCAGGTCTCTTTCATGATCGCTGCGCGCGGGTCCATGTTCTTGTACACGCGGTGACCGAAGCCCATCAGCTTGTGGGTCTTGTTCTTCACGCCTTCCATGAAGGCAGGAACGTTGTCCACGGAGCCGATTTCGTCCAGCATCTTCAGTACGGCTTCGTTGGCGCCGCCGTGGGACGGACCCCACAGGCAAGCGATACCGGCCGCGATACACGCGAACGGGTTGGCACCGGAAGAGCCAGCCAGACGCACGGTAGAAGTCGAAGCGTTCTGCTCGTGATCAGCGTGCAGGGTGAAGATACGATCCAGCGCACGCGCCAGAACCGGGTTCACCTTGTACTCTTCGCACGGCGTCGAGAACATCATGTGCAGGAAGTTCTCGGCATAGGTCAGACCATTCTTCGGATAGGAGAATGGCAGGCCTTTGTTATAGCGATAAGCCTGGGCTGCAATGTTCGGCAGCTTGGCGATCAGGCGGTGAGCCGAAATCTTGCGGTGATCCGGGTTATTGATGTCCAGCGAGTCATGGTAGAAGGCGGACAGCGCGCCAACCACACCCACCATTACGGCCATCGGGTGAGCATCACGACGGAAGCCCTTGAACAGGGTCATCAGTTGATCATGCAGCATATTGTGGCGCATGATGCCGCGCTCGAATTCAGCGCGCTGCTGGGCGTTCGGCAGTTCGCCGTTCAGCAACAGGTAGCAGACTTCCAGGTAGTCGCTCTTCTCGGCCAGTTGCTCGATCGGGTAACCGCGGTAGTACAGCTGACCCAGGTCACCATCGATAAAGGTGATCTTGGACTCGCAGCTGGCGGTAGCCAGGAAGCCAGGGTCAAAGGTGAACATGCCGGTCTTCGCGAAAGTGCGAATATCAACGACATCAGGACCGAGTGTGCCGGCCTGTACGGGCAAGTCCAGTGCATCCTTGCCGTCGTTATAAGTGAGCGTCACTTTACGATTGTTTTCCACAGCAATACTCCCAGTCTAATTTGTGGTCGTTGTAATTTATGGTTGCTGCTTTGCACTGCACTTACGCGCGGCGCAATATCCCGATGATGTGAGTCAGTTCGGGGTCTTCGATTTCCGCCTTGCCGTTGACGTAGTCCAGGAAATCGTTGTCCGGAAGCTCCAGACAACGCCTGTACGCCAACAGCTCGGCCTGGGTCAGCCGGTTGAAACCATCGGCCAGAAAACGCTCCAGCACCAGGTCCAGCTCCAGCAAACCCCGGCGCGAGCGCCAGCGGATCCGCTTGATTTCAATCGGATCGATTTCGGTCATACGGCACGCTTGACCATCAGGTCCTTGATCTTGCCGATGGCCTTGGTCGGGTTCAGGCCCTTAGGACACACGTCCACGCAGTTCATGATGGTGTGGCAACGGAACAAGCGGTACGGGTCTTCCAGATTGTCCAGACGCTCGTTGGTCGCAGTATCGCGGGTATCGGCGATAAAGCGGTAGGCAGCCAGCAGGCCGGCCGGGCCAACGAATTTGTCCGGGTTCCACCAGAACGACGGGCAGGAAGTCGAGCAGCTGGCGCACAGGATGCACTCGTACAGGCCGTCCAGTTCCAGACGGTCTTCCGGTGATTGCAGGCGCTCTTTTTCCGGGGCCGGGGTATCGTTGATCACGTACGGCTTGATCGAGTGGTACTGCTTGAAGAACTGGGTCATGTCCACGATCAGATCGCGGATGACCGGCAGGCCTGGCAGCGGGCGCAGCTCGATCGGCTGTTTCAGATCCTTGATATCGGTCAGACAGGCCAGACCGTTCTTGCCGTTGATGTTCATGGCGTCGGAGCCACACACACCTTCACGGCAGGAACGACGGAAGGACACGGAGTCATCCTTGATCTTCAGCTTGACCAGGGCGTCCAGCAGCTTGCGATCGGTAGCATCGACCTCGACGCTGATGTCCTGCATGTACGGCTTGGCGTCCTGGTCCGGGTTATAGCGATAAACGCGGAATTGCACGGTTTGCGTTGTCATCTGTCAGCGTCCCTTAGTACGAGCGAGTCTTGAGCGCGATGGTCTCGACGGTCAGCGGAGTCATGTTCACCGGCTTGTACTCCAGACGGTTGCCGTCACGGTGCCACAGGGTGTGCTTCAGCCAGTTCTTGTCGTCACGACCGTTCGGGGTCTCGGCGGTATCCGGTGCATCATCACGCACGTGGGCACCACGGGACTCGGTACGGGCATTGGCGGAAATCATGGTCGCCTTGGCCACTTCGATCAGGTTTTCCAGCTCCAGCGCTTCGATACGCGCAGTGTTGAACACCTTGGACTTGTCGTGGATCTGGATCTTCTTGACCATTTCTTCCACTTCCAGGATCTTGGCTGCGCCTTCGGCCAGCATGTCCTTGAAACGGAATACGCCGCAGTGGTTCTGCATGGTGCGCTGCATGGCGTTGCGGGCGTCGTTGACTTCGACACCGTTGGTCTGGCCATCCAGGCGGGCTATACGTGCCACCGAACGATCCACATCAGCGGTCGCCAGTACTGGCAGATCAGCAGGCTGTTCCTTGATGAAGTCGATCATCGAGTTGGCCGAGCTCTTGCCGAAGACCAGCAGGTCGAGCAACGAGTTGGTGCCCAGACGGTTGGCACCGTGTACCGAGGCACACGCTACTTCACCAGCTGCATAGAAACCGCTAACCGGCTTGCCATCGATCACGACTTCGCCGCGATAGTTGGTCGGAATACCACCCATCTGGTAGTGGCAGGTCGGCACGACAGGAATCGGGGCGACGATAGGATCAACACCAGCAAACTTGATGGAGATCTCGCGGATACCCGGCAGCTTGGACTTGATGACTTCCGGATCCAGGTGGGTAATGTCCAGCAGCACGTGATCCTTGTTCGGACCACAACCGCGGCCTTCATTGATCTCGGTCACCATAGCGCGGGAAACCACGTCACGCGACGCCAGATCCTTGGCGTTAGGCGCATAACGCTCCATGAAACGCTCACCCGCGCTGTTACGCAGGATACCGCCTTCACCACGTACGCCTTCGGTAATCAGTACACCGGCACCGGCAACACCGGTCGGGTGGAACTGCCAGAATTCCATGTCCTCCAGCGGGATACCGGCACGTGCGGCCATACCCAGACCATCACCGGTATTGATGAAGGCATTGGTGGAAGACGAGAAGATACGGCCGGCACCACCGGTCGCAAACAGGGTGGCCTTGGCTTGGAATACCACGATTTCGGAGGTTTCCATTTCCATGGCAACGACGCCCTGGACATTGCCGTCAGCATCACGTACCAGATCCAGCGCCATCCACTCTACGAAGAAGTGGGTGTTGGCACGGACGTTACGCTGGTACAGCGCATGCAGCATAGCGTGACCGGTACGGTCAGCCGCAGCACAGGCGCGACGCACCGGCTTTTCGCCGAAATTGGACATGTGGCCGCCAAACGGACGCTGGTAGATGGTGCCATCTTCGTTGCGGTCAAACGGCATGCCGAAATGTTCCAGCTCTACTACCACTTTCGGGGCTTCGCGGCACATGAATTCGATCGCATCCTGGTCACCTAGCCAGTCCGAACCTTTAACGGTGTCGTACATGTGCCAGTGCCAGTGATCCGGCTCGGAGTTGCCCAGCGAGGCGGAGACACCACCTTGTGCAGCAACAGTGTGCGAACGGGTCGGGAATACCTTGGACAGTACCGCGGTCTTCAGACCGGCCTCGGACAGTTGCAAGGCAGCGCGCATACCGGCGCCACCGGCACCGACGATTACTGCATCAAAACGACGAACGGGTACAGTCATTACAGCCCCCAGACAACCTTAAGCGAATAAATGAAACAGGACACCAGCCATACAGCGGTAAAGGTATGCATGGTCAGACGCAGACCAACCGGCTTGATGTAGTCCATCCACAAATCACGGATACCGACCCAGGCGTGCAGGAACAGCGCGATCAGCGTAGTTTGGGTCAGCACCTTCACCCAGGTCTGACCCATCAGCAGTTTCCAGCCTTCATAGCCGGAAGGCATGGCCAGCAGGAACAGTACCAGTGCAACGGTGTAGGCCAGCATGACCACGGCGGTCAGACGCTGAACCAGCCAGTCTTTCAGACCATAGTGAGCGCCGACAACTTGACGGTTTACCATAGTACGCCTCCGATAATCACAGTCAGGGACAGGCTGACAACCAGCACCAGCTTGGCGGTAGCGCGGGCAGTCTGCAGCTCGAGACCCTTGTGCATATCCAGCAGCAGGAAGCGGATACCGGCAACTGCATGGTGCAGGAAGGCCCACAGCAAACCGATCAGGATCAGCTTGACCAGCGGATTGGCGACAACGGCGCGATAGCTGTCAAAAGAATCAGCGGAACTCAAGGAACCACTGAGGAGATAAATCAGGATTGGCAGAGAGAAAAACAGTGCCACTCCGCTGATACGGTGCAGGATCGAGACGATGCCCGGCACCGGCAGCCTGATCTTGGCCAGATCTAGATGCTTTGGTCGTTGCTTCTGCATATAGCTTCCTTGGATGTGCATGAACCAAGTGGTTTTTACAGGGCTGCCACTTGCTGCGGCAACCTCTTTTGGCCGGTTACCCGACCGCTCCGTGTCATGCTGCAACTGCAGCACAACCGCGAAATTCTAGCAAAATTCTGGTAAGCGCCGCACTACATGACAGAAATACGACATCAACCATCAAAATATCGACTGCAGATTTCAGACTTCCCGCTGCGTCAGTGCCTGCTGATCCGTGACGCACAGGCGATCTCGCCACTCCACCAGCTTGCCCGTTGCATCTGCGGCCAACCTCACATGCAATAACAGCGGCAATTCGGTATCAATCCCCAGCAACTGGCGCTCGTCACGTCCGGATCGGATTGCTCGCCACTGCTGTGACACCACATGCAGTCGCAGACCTTCCTGCTGCAGCAAGCTCCACACCCCGGCCTGCCTGAGTTGCTTGCCATCCAGCTCCGGCAACAAGGTCAGCGGCAGCAAGACATCATCAAGTGCTACCGCCCTGCCTCGCAGTCGCCACAACAACCTGACCCGGTGAAACACCGAGCCGCGGCGCAGACCAAAGGCTTCGCACACCTCATCGGCAGCACTGATACGACTGACGCCGAGAAACTCACGCTGCAGCCTATCCGGCGACTCGCCAAACAAGCCTGGCGTAACCAGCGACATACCAGCCCAGTCATCACAAGAAGCTGCCACAAAAGTGCCGCGCCCTTGCTGGCGGTACAGAAATCCATCATTCACCAGATCGCCCAGTGCTTTACGAACCGTCCCCTGACTGACCTGTAACTCGGCAGCCAGATCCCACTCACTGGGCAACATGTCGCCTTCCAGCCAATCGCCTTGCGAAATACGCAGCGCCAACTGGTCGTAAACCTGGCGGTAAAGGGGTAAACGACTAGGTACTTTGCTGTTCATTCAACGTTTTATCATCATTCTGCGACAAGGTAAATACTAGTCTTATATAAGACACAAGACAAGACCCCCATACCGCACCAGCACAAACGCGAAAACGCATGTTAAACTCCGTGAAACTGTTGCAAAGCAGCATCCAAAGGCAGTCCATTTACAGCTCAAAGGAGAGTACAACGATGAAAGCCCCCGTACGCGTTGCCGTCACTGGCGCAGCCGGTCAGATTGGTTACAGCCTGTTGTTCCGCATTGCCAGCGGTGAGATGCTGGGCAAAGACCAGCCAGTCATCCTGCAATTGCTGGAAATCGCCAATGAAAAGGCCCAGCAGGCCCTGCAAGGCGTAATGATGGAGCTGGAAGATTGTGCCTTCCCGCTGCTGGCCGGCATGGTTGGCACTGACGACCCGAATGTTGCCTTCAAGGATGCAGACTACGCCCTGCTGGTTGGTGCCCGTCCACGCGGCCCAGGTATGGAGCGCGCTGACCTGCTGCAGGAAAACGCCAAGATTTTCACCGTTCAGGGCAAGGCACTGAACGATTTCGCCAGCCGCAATGTAAAAGTGCTGGTCGTTGGCAACCCGGCCAACACCAACGCCTACATCGCCATGAAGTCCGCTCCGGATCTGAATCCGAACAACTTCACCGCCATGTTGCGCCTGGACCACAACCGCGCACTGTCGCAACTGGCTGCCAAGACCGGCAAACCGGTTACCCAGTTCGAGAAGCTGACTGTATGGGGCAACCACTCTCCGACCATGTACGCCGACTACCGCTTCGCGACCGTTGCCGGCCAGTCCGTCAAAGACCTGATCAACGATCACGAGTGGAACCGTGACGTCTTCCTGCCGACCGTCGGCAAGCGTGGCGCCGCCATCATCGCTGCTCGTGGCCTGTCGTCTGCTGCTTCTGCAGCCAACGCTGCCATCGACCACATGCGCGACTGGGCACTGGGCACCAATGGCCAGTGGGTCACCATGGGCATTCCGTCCGACGGCTCCTACGACATCCCTAAAGATGTGATGTTCGGCTTCCCGGTAACCTGCGAGAATGGCGAGTACAAGATCGTTCAGGGCCTGGAAATCGACGAATTCAGCCGTGAGCGCATCAACATCACCCTGAACGAGCTCGAAGAAGAGCGCGCTGGCGTAGCTCACCTGCTGGGTTAATCTGACCCGATCAGGCAAAAGCGCACCGCAAGGTGCGCTTTTTGTCTTTACTGAATTAGCCTTTTTATTGTTTGAACCGCTCTTTTGGAGGTCGACACACCATGATTGAAGCCGAAGTTCTCAATCAGATTCAGGCTCAGATCGATGATCTGAGTGCCCGCAACACCGCTATCCGGGGGTATCTTTGACTTCGACGGCAAAAAAGACCGTCTGGAAGAAGTATCCCGTCTGACTGAAGACCCGGAAATCTGGAACGACCCGAAAAAGGCGCAAGACCTTGGCCGCGAGCGCAAGCAGCTCGAGGACGTGGTGCTGGTCATCGAAGGCATTGCCAACACGCTCGCCGACTGTGCCGAGCTGTTCGAGATGGGCAAGGCCGAAGAGGATGACGACACCATCCTGGCCGTCAAGGCTGATCTGGACGCTGTGGAAGAAAAGCTGGCCAAGCTCGAATTCCGCCGCATGTTCCACGATCCGATGGACCCGAACAACTGCTTCCTCGATATCCAGGCCGGTGCCGGTGGTACCGAGGCGCAAGACTGGGCCGGCATGCTGCTGCGCATGTATGTGCGCTTTGCCGAACGCAAGGGCTTCAAGGTCGAGATCCTTGAAGAATCCGAAGGCGATGTAGCCGGCATTACCAGTGCCACCATCAAGATCGAGGGCGAATACGCCTACGGCCTGATGCGTACCGAAGTCGGTGTACACCGCCTGGTGCGCGTATCGCCGTTCGACTCCAATGCCCGTCGTCACACCTCCTTCTCATCCGTGTTCGTGTATCCGGAAGTTGACGACAGCTTCGAGATCGACATCAACCCGGCCGATGTGCGTACCGATACCTACCGCGCCTCCGGTGCCGGTGGTCAGCACATCAACAAGACCGACTCCGCCGTCCGTCTGACCCACATCCCGACCAATATCGTGGTGCAGTGCCAGAACGACCGCTCGCAACACCGCAACCGCGACGAGGCGTGGCAGATGCTGCGTGCCAAGCTGTACGAGCTGGAACTGAAAAAGCGTAACGAAGCCAAGCAGGCGCTGGAAGACAGCAAGACTGATGTGGGTTGGGGTCACCAGATCCGTTCCTACGTCTTCGACCAGTCGCGCATCAAGGATCTGCGCACCAGCTACGAAGTCGGCAACATCAAGGCCGTGATGGATGGCGACCTTGACGGCTTCATCGAAGCCAGCCTGAAGCAAGGCGTATAAATTTCAAAAGGTTGGCCGCACCCGTTGCGGCCAACCTTCAGTCATTAGTGGAGACCCGCATGTCCGAGCAAGAATCCGGCCTGCCGCAGCAGGACGAAAACCATATCATCGCCGAGCGTCGCGAAAAGCTGAAAGCCATCCGCGAAGCCGGTATCGCCTTCCCTAACGACTTCAAGCGCGAACACTTTGCCGGCGATCTGCAAAGCAGCCACGGCGAAAAGAGCAAGGAAGAGCTGGAAAGCCTGAACATCCAGGTGGCCGTTGCCGGTCGCATGATGCTCAAGCGCGTGATGGGCAAGGCGAGCTTCGCCACCATCCAGGACGCCTCCGCGCAGATCCAGCTCTATATCAACGACCAGGGCGTCGGTGCCGACGTGCACAGCGCCTTCAAGCACTGGGACATGGGCGACATCCTGTCCGCACGCGGCACCCTGTTCAAGACCAACAAGGGCGAACTGTCTGTCAACGTCACCGAGCTGCGCCTGCTGACCAAGAGCCTGCGCCCGCTGCCGGACAAGTTCCACGGCATGACCGATCAGGAACAGAAATACCGTCAGCGCTACGTCGACCTGATCACCAGCGAAGAAAGCCGCAACACCTTCATCAAGCGCTCGAAGATCGTACAGACCGTGCGTGACGTGATGGTGGGCGAAGGCTACCTCGAAGTCGAAACTCCGATGATGCACCCGATTCCGGGTGGTGCCGCCGCCAAGCCGTTCGTGACCCATCACAACGCGCTGGACATGCCGCTCTACCTGCGTATCGCGCCGGAACTGTATCTGAAGCGTCTGGTGGTCGGCGGCCTCGAGCGCGTGTTCGAGATCAACCGCAACTTCCGCAACGAAGGGATGAGCACACGCCACAACCCCGAGTTCACCATGATCGAGTTCTACGAAGCCTACAGCGACTACCAGCGCATGATGGACATGACCGAGACCATCATCCGCCGCTGCGCGGTAACCGCCACCGGCGGTACCACCGTGAGCTATCAGGGCAAGGAAGTGGATCTGGGCAAGCCGTTTGACCGCTTCACCATCGTTGGCGCGATCAAGCACTACAACCCGCAATACACCGACGAGCAGCTGACCAATGCCAATTGGGTAGCCGGCGAGATCCAGCGTCTGGGCGGCAAGCTGCCACCGGCACCTGGCCTTGGCAGCCTGCAACTGGCGCTGTTCGAAGAATGCGCCGAGAGCCTGCTGTGGAACCCGACCTTCATCATCGACTACCCGGTTGAAGTGTCGCCACTGGCGCGAGGCTCCGACAGCCAGCCTGGTATTACCGAGCGTTTCGAGCTGTTCATCGTTGGCCGCGAGCACGCCAATGGCTACTCCGAGTTGAACGATCCGGAAGACCAGGCCGCCCGTTTCCTGTCGCAGGTGGCGCAGAAAGACGCCGGCGACGACGAAGCCATGCACTATGACGCCGACTACATCCGCGCCATGGAATACGGCCTGCCACCGACCGGCGGCTGCGGCATCGGCATCGACCGTCTGGTGATGCTGCTGACCGACGCTCCGTCGATCCGCGACGTGATTCTGTTCCCGCAGATGCGTCACGAAGGCTAAGCCTCATAAGGTTGGCCGCACGCCGGCAAGAAAAAGGGCAAGCATGATGCTTGCCCTTTTTTCATCCGATCATCAGCGCCACCCTTGCGGCCAACCTTGTGCACGGTTTACAGCTCCCGCAGCCCGGTGTTCTCCAGCGGCCGTTTGAGCTGCGCCGACAACAGCTTGTAGCTGTCGGCATCAAACAAGGGCTTGCCTTGTGGCAGGGCATTTTCATCGCGACGGCTGCCGAGGTAGCACCAGCGGTCAAAAACGTGTTCTTCCCACTCGCCGCTGACCGGGTCGGTTTCGCGGATCGCAATCGCGCCGGTAAACGGCCAGCGATTGATTTTCAGACTGCCCAATGCCTGCAGCAGACGCAGATTATGGCTGTCAGCATCCTCGCGACCGATGCAGGCACCCTTGCAGCGCCTGACCTGCCAGGCAAAGCAGGCCCCTTTGCGAGCACCGCGCTTTTCCAGCTGCAACATGGTCTGACACAGGCCATTGCCCTCACAGATCTCGTGCAAGACTTTTTTGGCTTCTTTCTGGGTGCGGAACAGGCCGTACAGGCTATCAAGCCGGCCAAAGTCGACATCACGCGCCCAGACGATGCGCGGGCTCAGAAAGCCGTTGTCCAGCGTCTCCAGCTGCAAGGAGCACAATTCCTGCTCCAGCCGGCCGCGCTGGTTATGCAGCGGCTGCAGTTCCTTGATCAGCCGCGACTCCAGCAAGAGCGCGCCAAACTCGCCGATGGTCTCCTGCCACTCGACGCGGCGGATCTGCTGGCTGATGCGCATTTCCTTGTGTTGCTTGTGATCGCCGGAAAAATGCGACAGCACGCGCTTGCGCAGATTATTGCTCTTGCCGACATACAAGGGCAGCTGGTTTTCACCATAGAAAAAGTACACCCCCGGCACATCTGGCAGGTCTTCCAGCACCTCCGCATCCAGCCCCGGCGGGGTGGCCGGCAGCGCCATCAGCTTGTCGGCCGCCTGCTCTACTGCCTCGCGGCCATGCTCGGCCAGCATCAGCTGCAGATACTGGTACAAGGCCTCGGTATCGGCCATGGCGCGGTGGCGGTCGGCATGCGGGATCTGGTGCCGCTGGATGATGGCCTCGAGGCTGTGTTTGTATTCACGCGGGTACATCTGGCGCGACAGCTTGACGGTACACAGCACATCGCGGCGAAACGGCCGCTGCAGGCGCTTGAATTCGTTTTTCAGAAAGCCGTAATCGAAGCGCACATTGTGGGCAATCAGCAGCCGGCCGGCGAGCAAGCCATCCAGCTCGTCGGCAATCGCGGCAAACGGCGGCGCATCGGCCACCATGGCATCGGAAATGCCGGTGATCTGCTCGATAAAGGCCGGAATTGGCTGCCCCGGATTGACCAGCTGTTCGTAATGGCGCACCTCGTCGCCATCAATCAGGATGATGCCGATCTCGGTGATGCGGTCGCGGGTGATGTGGCCGCCGGTGGCCTCAAGGTCAAGAATGGCTAGGGGACGATCAAACAGCATGTCAGGTGCGGGGTTTCTTTGCATTCAGTTGCTGATAGACGCGCAGCGCCACCCAGGCATCGTTGGCCGCATACAAAAGCTGGGCATCGGACAGCGGCAGGCGCGACCAGTTGGAGGTGCTGAGCTTGCGTGATTTGCGAAACTGCTGGCCAAACACACGGGCCACCGCCTGCACCGCGCCGACGGTCAGCTGCTCGCCCATCTGGCGGAACAGGCGGCCGATATCGACCACATGCTCGAGGCTCAGGCCCAGCTTGTGCCACAGATGCTGGCGGTCGCTACGCAGATCAAAACCGACCAGTTGCAACTGACCACTGGCCAGCAGCGGGCGCAGGCCGGCCATCACTGCTTCATCGCTGACGGCAAACAGATAGGCATGCTCGAGGGTAGCCAGCTGGATCAGATGCGGGCCGTCGGACTCTTCGCCCTTGTGAAAGGTTGGCCGCGACTCGGTATCAAAACCGACCAATCGCGCTGCAGCCAAGGCCGCCAGCGCAGCCGGCAGGCTGTCTGCATTCACCATGGTAATGGCCGAGAGTGGCAGGGCAGCAAACGGCGGCAGCGCCTTGATTTCTTCGCGGTCGTAGTGTCGTAACAGCCTGGATGACATGGGTTTCTTTCAGAAGGGCACGGTGCTATGCCAGCTGCAGCGTTCGCCGCTGACGGGATGCGGCAGCGCCAGCTCGCGCGCATGCAGCATCAGTCGCGCAGCAGGGCGACCATCATACAGGGTATCGCCGATAATGGCCGCCCCCTGCTGTTGCATATGCACACGCAGCTGATGTGTACGGCCGGTTACCGGCTCCAGCGCTACGCGCGTGGTCATGTTGGCCGCATCGACACCGAGCACGCTAAAACGGGTCAGGGCTGGCTTGCCCGCCTGCTGATCCACCATCTGCCTTGGCCGGCGCAGCCAGTCGGTGATCAGCGGCAGGCTCACCTCGCCCTGCGTGGCGGGCAACAGGCCGCCTAACAGCGCCTCGTAGCATTTGTCGACACGGCGCTCGGCAAAGCTGATGCTCAGCGCGCGCTGCATCGCCTCGCCACGCCCCAACACTACGAGGCCGGAAGTCGCCATATCGAGGCGGTGCACAATCAGCGCATCCGGGTAAAGCGTCTGCACGCGATGAATCAGGCAATCGAGCATGCCTTCGGCGCGACCCGGCACGCACAACAGGCCGGCTGGCTTGTCGACCACCAGCATGGCCTCATCGGCGTAAATGATCTCGGGCATGCCTGGTGGCGGCCGGTAGTGTTCTATCGTGTGGCTCACGGCCGGCTTGTCTTGCCCTGGCTGGCTATTTATGCTGAATACCTCATCCACCCTACTTCACCCGTCATCATGTCCGAACAATTTTACAACGACCCTTATCAGCAAAGCCTGCAAACCACCGTGCTGCAACACGACGAGCGAGGCCTGCAGCTGGCCGATACGCTGTTTTATCCGCTAGGCGGCGGCCAACCCGGCGACAGTGGCCAGCTGCTGCTGGAGGATGGTCGCCAGCTGAACATCAAGGACACCCGTCGCGACAAGGAAAGCCGCGCCATCCTGCATCAGCTGGACGAGCAGGACATCCGCCTGAGCGCCGGCAGCACCGTCACCCTGCAGCTCGACTGGCCACGCCGCTACCGTCTGATGCGCCTGCACAGCTGCCTGCATCTGCTATCTGTCGTCATCAAGGCCGGTGTGACCGGCGGCAATATCAGCCCCGACTCGGCGCGCCTCGACTTTGACCTGCCTGAGGGCATGGAGCTGGATGCAGCCAACATCGAGCAGGAACTGAACCAGCTGATTGCCAGCGATCTGCCGGTCAGCGTACAGATGACCAGCGGTGCCGCGTTGCAGGCACAGCCCGAGCTGATCAAGACCATGTCGGTAACCCCGCCCCTGCATCTGCCCGAAATCCGCCTGATCGCCATGGGCGAGGTTGACCTGCAGCCCTGTGGCGGCACCCACGTTGGCCGCAGCAGCGAAATCGGCCGCGTCATCGTCAAGAAAATCGAAAGCAAGGGTGCGCGTAACAAGCGTGTGGTCATCGCGCTGGCCGATTAGGCACTGTCAGCAACGACAAAGCCCGCCATCGTGGCGGGCTTGTCTGTCAGGCGGAACGCTCAGGAACCGACCTTGTAGCGCGGCGGCAGCAGCAAGGCTGGTACTTCGCGCTGACGCTGTGGCAGTACGCGCCCCGGCACGGTATTGCGTGCAGTCTTGCGACCTTCACCTGCATCGAAGTCACGCGGCTTTTCCACCGGCTGCAGCAAGCCGCGCGGTGTTTCGCGCTCACGCTCGCGCCGGAAGTCACGACCGCTGTCATCGCGACGACGCTCGCTGCGTTCGCCACGCTCGGCCCGCTCTTCACGCTCGCGCGGCGGACGCTGGCTGAAACTGTCAGGCAGCGGCAACGGGGTCAAAGTCTGGCGGGTTAGCTTTTCAATGGACTCGTGCTGCTTGGTCTCGTCTGGCGACATCAGCGAAATCGCCACACCGGACGCGCCGGCACGACCGGTACGGCCGATACGGTGCACATAGTCTTCTGGCGAATTCGGCATTTCATAGTTAACCACGAATGGCAGCTCGGAAATATCGAGGCCACGCGCCGCAACGTCGGTCGCCACCAATACGCGCAGGTCACCACTCTTGAAGCGCTCCAGCGTTTCCAGACGCGCACTCTGCGCCTTGTCACCGTGAATCGCCTCGGCCACATGGCCATCGCGTTTCAGATCGCGCGACAGCTGGTCGGCAGAAATCTTGGTCTTGCAGAATACGATTACCTGGCTCATCTCGCGTTCGCGTATCAGGTGCGACAGCAGCGCGCGTTTACGGAAGCCGTCTACGGCGTAGACCAGCTGCTCGACCTGGGCATTGGTCGAATTCTGGCGTGCGACTTCGACAGTCTGCGGCTCGTGCATGAAGTCGGCGGCCAACTTCTTGATCTCGGGCGCGAAGGTTGCCGAGAACAGCAGGGTCTGGCGCTGACGCGGCAGCAGGGACATGATCTTGCGGATGTCCTGGATGAACCCCATATCCAGCATGCGGTCGGCTTCGTCCAGCACCAGCACGTCAACCTTGTTCAGCTGGATGGTTTTTTGCTGGATGTGGTCAAGCAGACGGCCCGGAGTCGCAATCACGATTTCGACACCGCGACGCAGCTCGGCCACTTGCGGGTCCATATTCATGCCGCCATACACGGTGGTGCTGCGCAGCGGCAGATGCTTGGTATAGGCCTTGGCATTCACCCCGATCTGGTCAGCCAGTTCACGCGTCGGGGTCAGGATTAGCGCACGGACCGGATGCATGGCCGGCGATACGCTGGGATTGGCAAATTTTTTCAGTCGTTCGAGGATAGGCAGCAGGAAGGCTGCTGTCTTGCCGGTTCCCGTCTGTGCGGCAGCCAGCAGGTCGCGCCCGGTCAACACCAGCGGAATGGCCTTGGCCTGTACCGGTGTCGGATCGCGGTAACCCAGCTCGTCGATGGCCCGCAGGATTTCGGGCGACAGACCCAGCTCGGTAAAAGACATAGTCAAACTCCATCAGGCTACGCCGCCTTGCGGCCAACCTGCATTATTTAATTAAATGCAAAGCGCCGCCCTCTGCCAGGCGGCGCAAGTTTTGATGACGATCAGGCCAGCAAACCGGCCACGCTGAACAGCAGCACCATGAACAGCCACAGCAGCACCGTACGCCACACCAGCCCTACCGCACTCTTGAGGTAGGATGGATCGGCATCATCGCCAACGCCCAGTTCCGGGCGGTACTTGATGGTGTAGTCCTGACGCAGCGGATCACCCAGACGCACACCCAATGCACCCGCCGCCGAAGCCAACAGGATACCGGTCGCGTAATTACCCCAGGTACGAGCCTGCGAGCGCCAGCAATAGACCGCGTCTTCAAAGTCACCCATCACGGCAAAGCTGATTGCCGTCAGACGCACAGGGATCCAGTCCAGCCATTCACCGGCTCGCTGGGCAAAACGCCCGAACAGGTCATCATCACGCCAGCCCCACTTTTGCGCCAACATCTGGGTGGCGCGGTAGAGCACGGCGCCGGTTGGGCCTGGCAACACCACAAACCAGAACATGGTGCCAAACACATGACGGTAGCTATCCTGTACACCTTGCTCGATCGCCAGACGGGAGACCTCCTCGACCGACAACTCGGCGGTTGGCTGGTTGATCCACTTGCCCAGCTCAAGGCGCGCATCGATATCACGGCCTTCGTTCAGTGCCAGCGAAATACCCGAGAAGCTGCCGGAGAAATGGCGAAAGCCCATGGTCAGATACAGCACGAGCACATTCCACGCCAAGGCCAGCAACACGCTGACCTGCCCCAGCAGGTAATAACCGCCACCTGCCAGCAGCAGCAAAGGCAATACGGCAGCCGCCCACGCCAGTACACCATGGCGGTTATGGCCGGCATTCAGGTTTCGTTCCAGATAATTGGCATAGCGGATGAAAACCAGCCAGACGCGATTGCGATTACCTAGCGGACGAAGCTGTTCTAGTGCCAGGGCAATGACGAGGGAGATCAAAGTCATGGATCAGGAAAGGCGCAAGTATGGGACTTGCGTGCGAAGATAACATAAAAAGCAACAAGCCGCTCAGGCCGAGCCCAAACGGCGTGAAGACGGACCGGATGGTGAGGCGAAGGTACCATGCCGGCCATAACCATCAATCTGGCGCGCCTCGTCACGCAGGGTACGCAAGGCCTTGTCTGCGAAATCCATACGCTCTTGCGCCATGCTGGCATTGATGTCGTTCATGGCATGAACCCGCGCAAGGCTGTGCTCAAGACCAATCCACCCTTGCTGTACAGCTGGTTCGGACTGCGATAGCCAGCCAAGCAGCTGTGACTGTTCTGTCAGACCAAGTTGGCCGCATAGCTCGACCCGCATCTGTTTACACTGCTGCAGTGCCAGCAAGGCATCCTGCTTCTGCTTGGCCAGATCATCAATACGGAAAGCGTCAAAACGCACGATGGCACTTTGTTCTTCTTCAAGCAAAGACAGCAGTGCGGCAAGCACTGCTGTTTCCTGTTCACAGCATTGCACGAATTGTGCAGTCACAGCATCCATAAATCTTACCCGGCGAGCAGCTCTTTGGTACTGGCAATCAGACTGTCAGCAATGGCGTCCGGATTGATCTTGAATTCGCCATTGGCAATAGCGGCCTTGATGGCAGCAACTTTCTCGGCATCAAAAGCCTCAGCAGCCTGCGCAGACTTCTCGACACCCTGAGCACGGCTGGCAAACGAGTTGATGGAAACGCTCTCGCCCGCGACTGCCGGTTTGCCGGATGCCTCGTCTTTTTTGGCAGCGCGTACCGGGGTACCGTAGGCCGCTGCCACTTTGCCCGAATTGTCGATCTTCATTTTTCACCTGCCCGAAAAAATGTTTGCTTATCTAGCTTTATTATCGCCCGAAACAAGCCAGACTTGACGACTTTTTCTAGGGGGATGACAACAAGACTGTCAAGTCGTCTTGCACTACGCCCGAAACAATCTTGCCGGATGGCACCCGCACATTGACCCGATCCCCGACTGAAGCACTTCCCAGCGCGACACCTTCACCATTGATGCTGAAATTGTCACTACGCACCACGATTCTGACCGGCTGACTCATTTTAACCACAATGGGTAGTCGCAGCTGAGTCGCCCGTAAAACCGAGTTGGCCGCAATCGTAGTTAGCGCTGCCTTGCCGACAATCAAAGCCTCATCGCGAATGGCCTGAACCGCCAATGAGCGGTTATCAACCGGCAACAGGCGCACATCTCCTGCCTGCAATACCTCACCAGCCCTGATTTGTCTGACCGAGTAATACGCCATCACTCTTTCACTGGCCGTCAGGGGCATTTGTACCTTCCAGCCCATTGCCGCACAGCTGACACCCAATGCCGTATGCGGCATGCCCCTTTTGGGCAACCACTCGAACTGAAATGCTTCCGGACAAGCTTTTAGCCGCCAGCGCACGTCGGCCTTGGCAACATCATACTGATAAGGATTATCTTCACTCAGTCGCGAAACGAACTCCCGCGCCTGCTGGTCAAGTATGCGCAAGTCTTGTACGGCCGCCATTACCGGGCCTGCCAGCGCCCCCAACAGACACAGAAAAGTCATTTGTTTTTTTGCCATAAGCCATTGTAGCGTGATGTCGCAACTGGCAAAAACATTGACTGGCAAAAACAAACGTTTGACTATTTATGAGCAATAGATGATTACGTATTGCCCACAATACCAACACGGAGGAGAAACCCATGCACAAGAAACTGAAACCCCTGACCCTTGCCCTGCTGCTTGCCAGCAGTCTGCCCGCTACCGCCGGCAGTTTCAGCCAGCTTTATCTGTTTGGCGACAGCCTCACCGACAGCGGTGCCTTTGCCGGCCAGGCTATTCCGAACGGCAGCGGCGGCTTCAGCCTGCTGCCGGCCGGTGCGCGCTGGACCATAGACAATGCGGCCAACCATGCAGATGTGCTGGCTGGCAAGCTGGGCCTCAGTGTCAAGGCTGCCAATGCCGGCAGCACCCTGGGCAGCAGTGGTAACAACTTTGCTCAAGGCGGCGCCCAGTCGGTCAATTACGCTACCGGTGCCACCCTGCCTGGCGGCAGCACCCAAGGCCCGGGCCCTGGCGGTCTGGATATTCGTGATCTGCCGCAGCAGGTACAAGACTATCTGACTGCCCACGGCGGCCAGGCCGATCCAGCCGCCCTGTATTTTGTCTGGACTGGCGGCAATGATATTCCGACCGCCGCCGCAGCCGGCAGCAGCAGTGCCGCTGGCGTTGCGGCAGCCGCAGCACAAAGCCAGGTCGCCCAGATCGCCGCGCTGAAAAATGCCGGCGCCAAGCTGATCATGGCACCTAACCTGCCCTCTTTCGGTAATACACCAGCCGCCTTCTTCGCCATCATTGATGGCAACAGCCTGCTGAACGACACCCAGAAGAACGCACTGAAAGCCGCCACCGCCAACGTGCTGCGCAGCGGCAGCACCCTCGACAGTACCAGTCAGCAGGCACGCATCGGCGCCGCACTCGACCTGTTGGCCGCACAACTCTCCGGCGCGACATCCGGCGCAGCATTTGACACAGTTCGCGGCCAACTGGCCAACGGCTACCAGACCGCCAGCAAATCGCTTAACGATCTGACCACGGTCTACAATCTGGCCGCCGACACCGCCATCGCCAGCAGTGGTGCCAATGTGATTCGCGCCAATGTGAATGCGCTGTTTGCCGAAGCGCTGGCCAATCCGGCCGCTTTCGGCTTCAGCAATGTTACCGGCCCAGCCTGCGGTGGCAATGCCGCCAGCGGGGTGAACTCCTCACTGGTTTGCAGCAGCAGCCAGACTGGCAGCGAAACTTATCTGTTTGCCGATGACCGTCACCCATCGCCGCAAACCCACCAGATGCTGGGCCAGTACTTTGCCAGCCTGGTGCTGGCGCCGGAGTACGCACTCGCCATGGGCAGTGCGGTGGCCAATGATGCCCGTGCCATTGGCAGTCAGCTGCAGGCACGCCTGCAGCAAGACAACGGCAAGGTCGGCAGCCTCGGCGCCTTCTCTTCGGTGCTGGGTGGCAAGCAGAATCTGCCAGGCGGCAAGCAGGATGGTGCGCTGCTGACACTCGGCATCGACTACCAGCAAAGCGACAGCCTGAAGCTGGGTCTGGCCTTCAGCCAGGGCAAGCGTGACATCAGCCTCGGCGCACTGGGCAATATCGATGCCGATCATCAGGCAATCAGCACCCTCGCCGGTTATCAGCAGGAGAACTGGTGGCTCAATGGCAGCTTCACACTGGGCAGCGCCGATCTCGACAGCCGCCGCAGCATCACCCTCGGCGCACTCAATCGCACCGAGTCTGGCAAGACCCGTGCCAACTACCATCAACTGCAGCTGCAAGCCGGCCTGACGATGCCCTATGCCGGCTGGCAAGGCGGCCCGCGTGTTGGTCTCAGCCTGACCGGCGGTCGCGTAGCAGCACTGACCGAAACCAGTCTGTCGAGCACCGGCATGCGCTTTGACAAGCAGAAGCTCGATAGCCAGCAATTGCAGCTGGGCTGGCAAGCGCAGCGTGATCTGGGCAACTGGCAGCCGTATGTCGCACTGGATTTCGTCAGCGAGCTGGGCAACAGCACCCCGGCCCTGAGCGCCGGCCTGACCAGCAATAGCAGCCAGTTCCGCTACGAAGGCCAGAAGCGCGACAAGCAATGGCTGCAGTGGCAGACCGGCGTGCGTGCAAAACTGGGCGACGCGCTGCAAGGCTATCTGCAGGTACAGGGCAGCAGCGGTCGCAGCGGCGAAAACGCCACGCAGTACCAGCTGGGTCTGGCCGCGCAGTTCTGAGCCAGGCACTGATCAGCAAAATGCCCCGCGATTGCGGGGCATTTTGTCTTGCGGCCAACGTCAGTGCTGCGATCAATTCAGTGCATGCTCGACATAGGCTTTGACAGCAGCAGCGTCAGCATCGAATACCGTTACCCGCTGCGGCAGATCTTCCAGCCCTTCGAAACCGGCCGGACGCGGTGCATCACGGTTCAGCGCCTCGCGAATGGTATCGGCAAACTTGGTCGGCAAGGCGGTTTCGAGACACACAATGGTCTCGCCCGGCAGACGCAGTTCCCGCGCCACCTTGATACCGTCGGCGGTGTGGGTATCCACCACCACGCCATCTTCGGCATCCACCTGACGGATGGTTTCCAGACGGTCGGCATGACTGCTCTTGCCCGACACGAAACCGAAAGTCTCGCGCACGGCGGCAAGCTTGGCCGCAAGGTCGAAGCCTTTACCGCTGTCCACGTCCTGCCACAGTGCCTTCACGCTATCGCCATTGCGGCCAACCAGATCGAACACGAAGCGCTCGAAGTTGGACGCCTTGGAAATATCCATCGACGGGCTGGAGGTGACGTAAGTATTGGCGGTGCCACGCGGCTGGTAACGGCCGGTGCGGAAGAACTCGTCCAGCACGTCGTTCTCGTTAGTGGCGACGATCAGGCGCTGTACCGGCAGGCCCATCTGGCGTGCGATATGACCGGCGCAGACATTACCGAAGTTGCCGGACGGCACGCAGAAGCTCACCTGCTCGTCGTTGCTGCTGGTCGCGTTAAAGTAGCCCTTGAAGTAGTACACCACCTGCGCCACTACGCGAGCCCAGTTGATCGAGTTCACCGTGCCGATCTTGTACTTGGCCTTGAAGGCGTGATCGTTCTGGATCGCCTTCACGATGTCCTGGCAATCGTCGAACATGCCCTTGATGGCGATGTTGTGGATGTTGGCATCTTGCAGGCTGTACATCTGCGCGCGCTGGAACGGGCTCATCAGGCCGTCCGGGCTCATCATGAACACATTGATGCCGGCCTTGCCGCGCATCGCGTATTCAGCAGCCGAACCGGTATCGCCCGAGGTCGCGCCGACGATATTGAGCTGCTCGCCCTTTTTCGCCAGCACGTACTCGAACAGATTGCCGAGGAACTGCATCGCCATGTCCTTGAACGCCAGTGTCGGGCCATTGGACAGCTCCAGAATCACCAGACCGTCATGCAGGCGTTTGACCGGGGTAATCGCCTCGCTGCCGTACACCTTGGCGGTATAAGTACGATCGAGGATGTCCTTGAGGTCGGCTTCCGGAATATCGGTCGCAAACAGGCGGATGATCTCGAAAGCGAGATCGGCGTACGACAGATGACGCCACGCATCCAGTTGTTCGCGGCCAACCTTGGGGTAGCTTTCCGGCAAGGCCAGGCCACCATCGGGCGCCAGACCCATCAGGATGGTGTCAGAGAACTCAAGCGGCGCCATGCCGCCACGGGTACTGATGTATTTCATGTCATTGCACCAGATTCTTCAGGCAGGCGACGCCGCTATTGAGCAGACGACCCTGCCATTTCGGATCGGCCAGCACATCCTTGCCCTTGTAGGCCAGCTCGGCCACTTCGCCGTTGCTCAGGCCAGCCATCAGCCGGCCGCCGGCGCACTGACAATAATTGTCGATGCGCTTCGGGGTGGACATCAGCGGCAGCAAGGGGGTGCTGGTGATCTTGTTCTTGCACGAGGCCACCACCTCGTCCTGCACCAGCTGGCGCGGGGCGACGGTGGCACAAGCTGCCAGCGCAAGGCTGGCAGCCACGATAAACAGCCGCTTAAGCATTCAGCTCTTCCATGCGCAGGCGCACCACCTTGCCAGTAACGCTCTCCAGCGCTTCGATGCTGGCAATCGCCTTGTTGACCGACTTCTCGACCACTCGATGGGTGAGAATCACGATTTCGGCCGGCAAGGCAGCAGACGAGCCCTTCTGGATCAACGCTTCGATCGAGATGCCGTTTTCAGCCAGCACGCGGGTAATCTCGGCCATTACACCGGCACGATCGGCAGCCTGGATGCGCAGATAGTAGCTGCTGACCACCTCATCCATAGACAGGATAGGCAGGTCTTTCAGTTGATCCGGCTGGAAGGCCAGATGCGGCACGCGATGCTCCGGATCGGCCGTCAGCAGACGTGCCACATCGACAATATCGGCCACCACGGCAGAAGCGGTCGGCAGCGCGCCGGCACCCGGGCCGTTGAACAGCGCCTGGCCAATCGCGTCGCCACGTACCAGCACCGCGTTCATCACGCCGTTTACATTGGCAATCAGCTCGCGCTCGGGAATCAGGGTCGGGTGTACACGAAGCTCGATGCCCTTGTCGGTACGACGGGTCAGGCCGATCAGCTTGACGCGATAGCCGAGTTCTTCCGCGTACTGGATGTCCTTGCCCTGCAGCTGGCTGATACCTTCCAGATAACAGTTGGCAAAGTTCATCGGGATGCCGAAGGCAATCGCCGCCATGATGGTCAGCTTGTGGCCGGCGTCGTGGCCTTCCACGTCGAAAGTCGGGTCAGCCTCGGCATAGCCCAGCGCCTGCGCCTCTTTCAGCACGTCGGCAAAGTCACTGCCCTTCTCGCGCATTTCGCTGAGAATGAAGTTGGAGGTGCCGTTGATGATGCCGGCCAGCCATTCCACGCGGTTGGCCGACAGGCCCTCGCGCAATGCCTTGATGATAGGGATACCGCCGGCTACTGCAGCCTCGAAAGCCACCATCACGCCCTTTTCCTGGGCGCGGGCAAAGATCTCGTTGCCGTGCATCGCCAGCAGCTTCTTGTTGGCGGTAACCACGTGCTTGCCGTTCTCGATGGCCTTGAGCACCAGCTCCTTGGCGATGGTGTCGCCACCGATCAGCTCGACCACGATGTCCACGGCCGGGTCATTCACCACGGCGAAAGCATCATCCAGCAGTGTCACGTCGTCACCGACGATCTCGCGGGCACGTTCCAGATCACGGTTGGCCGCAATGGTCAGACGAATGTCACGACCGGCACGGCGGCTGATTTCTTCCGCGTTACGCTTCAATACGGTGGCGGTACCGCCACCGACTGTCCCTACTCCCATCAGGCCAATATTGATCGGCTTCATGTTCGACTCCAATTTAGTGATTTATGTTTTGTCCCTGGCGCAAGGCGTCCAGTGCGGCCAACCCTCGCGGATAAGCCGCGCTTGCCGTCCTGCCAGGAGGGGCCAGCCCCTCCACCCGCATGATCAGGCAGTACCGTGTTTCTTGCGATAGTTTTCCAGAAAACGGGCAATCCGGCCAATGGCTTCGATCAGGTCGTCGCTATTGGGCAGGAACACCACGCGGAAGTGGTCCGGCGCCTTCCAGTTGAAGCCGCTACCTTGCACCAGCAACACGCGCTCCTGCTGCAGCAATTCGAGGATGAACTGCTGGTCGTCCTCGATCGGATACACCGCCGGGTCCAGCCGCGGGAACAGGTACAAGGCACCTTGCGGCTTGACGCAAGTCACGCCCGGAATCGCCGTCAGCATGTCGTAAGCCAGATCACGCTGCCGCGCCAGACGGCCGCCCGGCGCGACCAACTCGTCAATACTCTGGTAACCGCCCAAGGCAGTCTGGATCGCATATTGCGCCGGCACATTGGCACACAGCCTCATCGAGGCCAGCATATTCAGGCCTTCGATATAGTCACGTGCATGGCTCTTGTCGCCGGACAGGATCATCCAGCCAGCGCGATAGCCGCAGGCGCGCCAGTTCTTAGACAGGCCATTGAAGGTGCACACCATCAAATCGCCCGCCAGCGCGGCAATCGAGGTGTGTTTGGCGCCGTCGTACAGCACCTTGTCGTAAATTTCGTCGGCGTACAGCAAGAGGCCGAATTCACGCGCCACATCCACCAGCTGCTGCAGGATGTGATCCGGATACAGCGCACCGGTCGGGTTGTTCGGGTTGATGATCACCAGCGCCTTGGTGTTCGGCGTGATCTTGGCACGGATATCGGCAATCGACGGCATCCAGCCCTCGGCCTCGTCACACAGATAATGTACCGGCTTGCCACCGGCCAGACTCACGGCGGCGGTCCACAGCGGATAATCCGGTGCCGGCACCAGCACTTCATCACCATTGTCCAGCAAGGCCTGCATCGCCATCACGATCAGCTCGGACACACCGTTGCCGATATAGATGTCGTCCATATGCACATTGGGGATATGTTTTTGCTGGGCGTAATGCATGATGGCCTTGCGCGCGGCAAACAGGCCCTTGGAATCACAGTAGCCCGAGGCGTTCTGCATATTCGAGATCACATCCTCAATGATCTCGTCAGGGGCAAAAAAGCCGAAAGGTGCCGGATTACCGATATTGAGCTTGATAATGCGGTGACCTTCTTCTTCCATGCGCTTGGCGTGTTCAAGCACCGGGCCGCGAATGTCGTAACAGACGTTGGCAAGTTTTTGTGATTTTTTCAGGGTTGGCATCGGCGGGGTCACCACGGTTCAAATAGTCAGCAATGTCATGTCCGGCAGCTTTGCCGGCCGCGCCGGCTGGGCCGGTCGAGGTATAATCCTATCCGAATCCGTGGTGCACTGCACCAGCTTCTCTTGTCAGGACGAATGCATGAAACTTCACGAAGCAAACACCGCCGGCAACAATCTGTTTACCGGCTATGGCGCAGGCTATGTCGAGATCAACAAGACGCGTTTTGACGGCGCCCAGCTGGTCAGCCCGAGCGAACGTCACGACTGGCAACTGGCCGAATTCGGCCAGCTGGAAGCCGCGCATTTCGAACGCATCCTGGCGCTGCAACCCGAGGTGGTGCTGTTGGGCACCGGCGACAAGCTGCGCTTCCCGCATCCACGCCTGTACGCCAGCCTGACCAATGCCGGCATCGGCGTCGAAATCATGGATACCGCCGCCGCCTGCCGCACTTACAACATTTTGATGCAGGAAGGCCGCGCCGTGGTGGCGGCATTGCTGCCTGGCTGAGGCGGCAGCGGATCACAAAAACATTGCGGCCAACCTTGCACAAGGTTGGCCGCAATGCATTTATCAGCTCGGAAGCACGACTCAAGCCGCTGCCTTTTCCCCGCCAAACGACTCGAACGCGAGCAAAGCCTCCGCAGCCGTCATCAGCGACGGGCCGCCGCCCATATAGGTGGCCACCTGCAACATCTCCATGAACTCGGCACGAGTGCAGCCCAGCCCGACCAGCGCCTTGCTGTGAAACGCCAGACAACCCTGGCAGCGATTGGCGATACCGATGGCCAGCGCAATCAGCTCCTTGGTCTTATTGTCGAGCGCACCGTCGCTATGCGCGGCCTTGCTCATCTGGCCAAAACCTTTCATGGTTTCCGGCATTTCACGACGGAACTCTGCCAACTTTGCACCCAGCTCTTGCGCCAGCTCAGGATAGTTGTGACTCATGCTTCGCCCTTTCAGTTAAATAATTTACGTTATATATTTTTATATATTTAAAGATGAACGGCAAGCACAGGAAAGCGCTTGTTTGCGCCAACGCAAACGGGCCGCCACTGGCAGCCCGTTCGACTTTCAATCATCAGCCCGTCAGGACATCACCACCATTCGCGCAACAGCAGAATGGCCAGCAGCGCGACGATCAGCTTCAGCAGGAAGTTCTGCGTTTTTTGCTCACGCATCAGCTGGATATAGCCCTCGACCAGCAGCTCAGTGGTCTTGCCCGATAGCGCTTCGTTCAACTTGCGCGGAATCGCTGGCAGCGTGGTCGCCCAACCCGGCGCCTCATGCTTCAGCGTGCGCAGCATGCCGCGCCAGCCGATCTGCTCGTTCATCCACTTGGTGAGGAAGGGTTTGGCGGTGTCCCACAGATCCAGATCCGGATCAAGCTGGCGGCCAAGACCCTCGATATTCAGCAAGGTTTTCTGCAGCAATACCAGCTGCGGCTGGATTTCCACATTAAAGCGGCGACTGGTCTCGAACAGGCGCAAGAGCACCAGGCCGAAGCTGATCTCTTTCAGCGGCTTGTTGAAGATAGGCTCGCACACGGTACGCACCGCTGCTTCCAGCTCTTCGGCACGGGTGTCTTTCGGTACCCAGCCAGACTCGATGTGCGCGGTCGCCACGCGGTGGTAATCGCGGTTGAAGAAGGCAAGGAAGTTCACCGCCAGATAGTGCTTGTCGGTCTCGGTCAGGCTGCCGACGATGCCGAAGTCCAGCGCGATGTAACGGCCATCGGCTGCCACAAAAATATTGCCCGGATGCATGTCGGCATGGAAGAAACCATGGCGGAACACCTGGGTAAAGAAAATCTCGACACCGAAACGACTGAGCTGTTTCAGGTCGACACCGGCCTCGCGCAGCCGCTCGATCTGGCCGACCGGAATGCCGTCCATCCACTGCAGGGTCATCACCTCGCGGCTGGTGAAGTCGTAGTAGACCTCGGGCACGATCAGCATATGGCTGCCGATGAAGTTGCGATGCAGCTGGCTGGCATTGCCGGCCTCGTGCATCAGATCGAGCTCGTCGTGCAGGTGACGATCGAACTCGGCCACCACCTCGCGCGGCTTCAGGCGCTTGCCATCCGGCAGGAAGCGCTCGACGAGGCCGGCCAGCACCCGCATCAGCGCCAGATCCTGCTCGATCACCGGCTGGATGCCCGGGCGCAGCACCTTTACCGCCACGGTTTTGCCGTCATGCAAGCGCGCCTTGTGTACCTGTGCCACCGAGGCACTGGCCACCGGCACATCGTCAAATTCGGCATACAGCTCGCTGATGCGGCGACCAAGGCTGCGCTCGATCACCTCGCGTGCCAGCTGGCCGTCAAACGGCTTCACATTGTCTTGCAGATGCGCCAGTGCATCGGCGTAATCGGGCGGCAGCAAGTCGCGGCGGGTAGACAGCACCTGACCGAACTTGACGAAAATCGGCCCGAGGCTTTCCAGCGCCAGGCGCACGCGCTCGGGGCGCGGTGCCGACAGATCACGCGGCCACGGCAGCAGGCGGCACAGCGCGTGCAGCCAGGCGGTCTTGCCATGCATGGCGAGGAATTCGTCGAGGCCAAAACGGTAAATGGTGGCGCTGATTTTCAGCAAACGCGCGATACGCATAAAGATCCAGATCAGATTGAGGGTTGCCGGCTCAGGATTGCGGCTTTTCCAGCCGGGCGAGGCGTTTTTCGAGGCGGGCCACATCGTCGCGCAGGGTATCGACCTCGGCAACGAAAGCATCAACCTGCCAGCGGCGCGCCAGCAGCGGTGCTTCATCACGCAGGTGAGCGATCCAGCTTTCCAGCAGGCGGCCACCGATCTCGCCCTTGATGCCGAACAGGCCGCGCACCGCACCCTGCACCCGCTCGGCAGCGACATCGCCGATCAGCCGTGACAGGTCTTCGCTGGCATCCCAGTACAGCTGGCCGATGATGCGGCCAACGTTGGCCGCCAGCTCGGCATCGCCCTCGAGGCGGATATCGGCCAGATCCGGCGCCTGGCCGCGCAGCTTGCTCAGCGCCACGCCATGGCGCAGGCGCAGCGTGGCTTCCGGCTCGCCGACACAGGCAGCCAGCCAGCCATCGGTATCAATCACGCCGCTGACATCCAGCGGTGGCAATACGATGGCAATGCGCCGGCCGGCATGGCGCGCCAGCTCGGCACGCAGGGCCGGATGCTGGTTCAAGATATGGTTGAAGGCGGCAACGCGCACATCCATTTCAATGTCCTTTACTGCTCAGACTCAGCAATACCGCGCCTGCCGCTACCAGCAGCAGGCCCAGCAGTTTTTGCCATGACACGCTTTCGCCGTAGGCGAAGATGCCGATGGCGGCCACCAGCGCAATGCCGGCACCGCACCAGATGGCGTAGACGATGCCCAGCTCCAGCCGCGTGACGACCTGGGCCAGCAGCCAGAAGGCTAGACTGTAACCACCGATGACCAATAAGGAAGGCAATAGCCGGGTAAAACCGGCCGACAGTTTCAGCGAGGACGTCGCCACTACCTCGGCCACGATGGCCACCGCCAGCATCAGCCAGGGGGTCATGCCCTGCCCTCGTGCCAGCACCAGTGCCACGGCTCGTACAGATAGCCGTCAGGATTGCCACGCGGATAGCTCAGCGCAAAACCGAAGTTGGCCGCATGCTGCACTAGCCAGGCAAAGGCGGCCGTCGTTTCGAAAACTTCTTCGAGCACTGGCGAACCCGGCGTACCGATATCGATTGCGCGGCCGCTATGGTGCTCGCTGAAACCCGGCGCGGCGCTGACTTGCAGGATGTCAGCAAGTGTCTGGCCACGGGCCAGTTTGGCGGCGACGATGTCGTGCTGGCGCGCAATGCTGCGATAGGCCGACACCAGCTGCAGCACCACGCCATCGGCCGCAGCCGCCTCACGCATTGCCTGCCAGGCCGCCGCGGCGGCGGGAATCAGTTCGAACACGCGACCGTCATCATTGCGATCGGCCTCGACCAGCACTTCCGGCTCGGCATGACACACCAGACCGCGTGCGACCAACGTTGACACGTCGATGCCGAGTTCGGCCAGCCGCGCCGCCAGCTCGGCAGTCATCAGAACTTGACGCCCTTGTGCAGCGCGACCACGCCACCGGTCATATTGTGATAGTCGACACGGCCGAAACCGGCCTCCAGCATCATCTGTTTCAGGGTTTCCTGATCCGGATGCATGCGGATGGATTCGGCGAGGTATTGATAGCTTTCCGGATCGTTGGCCACCAGCTTGCCCATCACCGGCAGCGCCTTGAAGGAATAGAAGTCATAGAACGGCGACAGCGGCTTCCACACCTTGGAGAATTCGAGCACGAACAGCTTGCCGCCCGGCTTCAGCACACGGCACATTTCTTTCAGCGCCGCATCCTTGTGCGTCATATTGCGCAGGCCGAAGGCCACCGACACAGCATTGAAGTAGTTGTCGGGGAAAGGCAGCTTTTCGGCATCGGCCAGCGATACCGGCAGGATCATGCCTTCGTCCAGCAGGCGGTCGCGGCCAACCGTCAGCATCGAGCTATTAATGTCGGTCAGCCATACCTCGCCGCTCTTGCCGACACGCTTGGCCCAACCCTTGGCCAGATCACCGGTACCGCCGGCGATGTCCAGTACCTTGTCACCGGCACGCACACCCGAGGTAGTCAGCGTGAAATGCTTCCACACGCGATGCAGGCCGCCCGACATCAGGTCGTTCATCACATCGTATTTTTGCGCGACGGAATGGAAGACTTCGGCAACCTTGCCGGCCTTTTCGCTTTCATCGACGGTCTGGTAACCGAAGTGGGTCTTGTTGCTCATTATTGTTTTACTCCCTGCCCGCGCCAGCAGCGGCGAGCCGATTCAGATAATCCTGCCAGTTCTGGTCGTATTTCTCGCCCAGTTCGTAAAGATATGTCCAGCTGTAAAGCCCGCTATCGTGACCATCATCAAACACGATCTTCAGTGCATAGTGGCCGACCGGCTCCAGCCCGCTGATGCCGACGTTTTTCTTGCCGGTCTGCAACACCTCGTTGCCGACACCGTGGCCGCGAACTTCGGCAGACGGTGAAGACACTCGCAGATACTCGGCCGGCAGATTGAACAGCGCACCATCATCAAAACGGATTTCCAGCGTGCGCGATACAGCGTGCAGCACGATGTCTTCCGGCAACGGGCAATCGCGGGTCAGGCCACTCATGGTTTACTCCTTGCGACTCAGCAACATGGCATCGCCATAGCTGAAGAAACGGTATTCCTGCGCAATCGCGTGCTGGTAAGCGGCACGGATCTCTTCGTAGCCGGCAAACGCCGATACCAGCATCATCAGTGTCGATTTGGGCAGGTGGAAATTGGTCAGCATCTTGTCGACGACATTGAAGCGGAAGCCCGGCGTGATGAAGATATCGGTCTCGCCACGGCCGGCACGCAGAATGCCGTCCGGACGCGCGGCCGACTCCAGCGCACGCATGCTGGTAGTACCCACCGCCAGCACCTTGCGGCCAAGCTTGTGCGCTTCGGCAATCGCATCAACAGTAGCTTGCGGGATGTCGTAGATTTCGCTGTGCATCTTGTGCTCGGCGATATTGTCGACGCGCACCGGCTGGAAGGTACCGGCGCCAACGTGCAGGGTCACATTGCACAGTTTGACGCCCTTGGCCGCCAGCGCAGCCAGGATGTCATCGGTAAAGTGCAGGCCGGCGGTCGGCGCGGCTACCGCGCCCTTTTCGCGCGCATAGACGGTCTGGTAACGCTCGTCGTCCTCGCCTTCGGTGTCACGTTCGATATACGGTGGCAGCGGCAGCTTGCCGGACGCTTCCAGAATATCGAATACGTTGGCCGCATCCAGAAAACGCAGCTTGAACAGCTCGCCGATACGCTCGACCATCTCGGCCTGCCAGCGATCGGCAAAAACCAGACGGGTACCCGGCTTGGGCGATTTGCTGGCGCGCACATGTGCGAGGACTTCGTGATCATTCAAGACACGCTCGACCAGCGCCTCGATCTTGCCGCCACTGTCCTTCTCGCCGAACAGGCGCGCCTTGATCACGCGGGTATCGTTGAAGACCAGTACATCACCCGCCTCGAGGGCATCGGTAATGGTAGCAAAACGGTCGTCCAGCAAGGTCATGCCCTCGACTCGCAGCAAACGGCTGCTGCCACGTTCTGCTGGCGGATGCTGGGCGATCAGGTGTTCTGGGAGGTGGTAATCGAAATCGGAAACGAGCATGGCGGGTATTCTTAAGCTAAACGGTGGAGATTATAGCGTTCGAGCAGGCACCGCGCCTATCGTTCCTTTTATTGCTGCAAATTGCGGCATATCAACTCGCTGCCGATCAAGCGCTGCCAAGCTGGCGCGCACAACCACTGCAATGCAGTATGACAAATGACCGAACGAATGTTTGAAATTCGGCAAATGCTGGACATCTTGCAGACATTTGCGGCAAACTCGCGCCCATATCAAAACCGAGGCCTTCACCTTGACCCGAAAAATCCTTGTGTTGCACGGCCCCAATCTGAACTTACTCGGACTGCGCGAGCCACAGCACTATGGCCGGGATACGCTGGACGACATCAATAATCGTCTGAAGGTACAAGCCAGCGCAGCCGGTATTGAACTGGACTCTCTGCAAAGCAATGCCGAGTATGTGCTGATTGATCGCATCCACGCCTGTCTAACCGACGGCACCGACATGATCATCATCAATCCTGCCGCGTTTACCCATACCAGTGTCGCCCTGCGCGATGCACTGGCGGGTGTGAAGGTGCCGTTCATAGAAGTACATCTTTCCAACGTCCATGCCCGCGAAGCTTTCCGCCACCATTCCTATTTTTCGGATCTGGCGGTCGGTGTCATTTGCGGTCTGGGCGCGCACGGCTACGAGCTGGCACTGGCACACGCCATTCGCCGCCTGTCGCAGCCGGTATAAAACAAACCATAAGAAGGAACACCCATGGATCTGCGTAAACTGAAGAAACTGATCGACCTGGTCGAAGAGTCCGGCATTGCCGAACTGGAAGTGACCGAGGGCGAAGAAAAAGTCCGCATTACCCGTGTATCCGCCAACAACGCCATTCAATACGCGCCGGCACCAATGACCGTGCAAGCGCCGGTAGCGCCGGCTGCTGCACCGGCCGCCGCCGAAGCACCAGCCGTGACCACCGCCTCTGCGGCCAACCATCCGGGCAGCGTCAAGTCGCCGATGGTCGGTACCTTCTACCGCCGTCCTAGCCCGCAATCCGCGCCATTCGTTGAAGTCGGCCAGCAAGTGAATGTCGGCGACACCCTGTGCATCATCGAAGCGATGAAGCTGATGAACGAAATCGAAGCCGAGCGCGCCGGCGTGATCAAGGCCATCCTGGTTGAAGAAGGCCAGCCGGTAGAATTCGGCGAGCCGATGTTCATCATCGAGTAAACCAGACTCCCCCGACACCATGCAAACAGGGCACGCCAACCAGGTCAGTGCCCTTGTTTTGTTTCCCAGCTGGAACACCTGGACGGCAGGCCGACGCAGTCACTGCCGTTGCGGAGAAAAAACATGTTCGAAAAGATCCTGATCGCCAACCGTGGCGAAATCGCCTTGCGCATCCAGCGCGCCTGCCGCGAGATGGGCATCAAGACCGTGGTTGTGCATTCCGAAGCCGACCGCGAAGCCAAATACGTGAAACTGGCCGACGAATCGGTGTGCATTGGCCCGGCACCGTCCAGCCAGAGCTATCTGAATGTCCCGGCGCTGATCGCCGCTGCCGAAGTGACTGACGCCCAGGCGATTCACCCGGGTTACGGCTTCCTGTCCGAAAACGCCGACTTTGCCGAACGCGTCGAGCAATCCGGCTTTGCCTTCATCGGCCCGCGTGCCGAAACCATCCGCCTGATGGGTGACAAGGTTTCCGCCAAGCAGGCGATGATCGAAGCCGGCGTGCCAACCGTACCGGGCGTGGCTGGTGCCCTGCCGGATGATCCGGTCGAAATCACCAAGATTGCCCGCAAGATCGGCTTCCCGGTGATCATCAAGGCTGCCGGTGGTGGCGGTGGCCGCGGCATGCGCGTCGTGCATACCGAAGCGGCACTGATCAACTCGGTGAACATGACCCGTACCGAAGCCGGCGCTGCCTTTGGCAACCCGACCGTGTACATGGAGAAATTCCTCGAGCAGCCGCGCCACATCGAAATCCAGGTCTTGGCCGACCAGCATGGCAATGCCGTGTATCTGGGCGAGCGTGACTGCTCGATGCAGCGTCGTCACCAGAAGATCATCGAAGAAGCACCAGCTCCGGGCATCACTGCCGAGCAGCGCCAGCGCATTGGCGAAGCTTGCGCCGAAGCCTGCCGCCGTATCGGCTATCGTGGCGCCGGCACCTTCGAATTCCTGTTCGAAAACGGCGAGTTCTACTTCATCGAGATGAACACCCGTGTTCAGGTCGAGCATCCGGTATCCGAGCTGATCACCGGCATCGACATCGTGCAGGAACAGATCCGCATCGCCTTTGGCGAAAAAATGCGCTTCACCCAGGACGATATCGTGTTCAAGGGCCATGCCATGGAATGCCGTATCAACGCCGAAGACCCGTTCACTTTCGTGCCATCCCCAGGCAAGATCGAGAGCTACCATCCGGCCGGCGGCCCGGGCATCCGTATCGACTCGCACATTTACCAGGGTTACACCGTGCCGCCGCACTATGACTCCATGGTCGGCAAGCTGATTGCTTATGGTGACACCCGCGAACAGGCAATGGCACGCATGCGCGTTGCCCTGTCCGAAATGGCGATCACCGGCATCAAGACCAATATCCCGCTGCATCAGGAACTGTTCCTGGACGCAGCCTTCCAGCAAGGTGGCACCAGTATCCACTATCTGGAAGAGCGCCTCGCGCACCTGAAGAAAGGCTAAGAAGTATGGCATGGCTGCAAGCTGTGATCCCGGCTGAGTCCGTGATCGCGGAAAAGTTTGCCGATGCACTGATGGAGGCCGGCGCCCTGTCGGCCACCATTGAAGATGCACTGGCTGGTACCGAAGAAGAACAACCGATTTTCGGCGAACCCGGCGAGCCGGTAGACCAGATGTGGGCACACAGCCTGATCAACTGCCTGTTTGAAGAAGACGCCGATGTTCGCGCCATTGTCGGGCTGGCTTGCCTGCAGTGCGATCTGGCGATGCCCGAGTTCGAGGTTGGCCGCGTGGAAGAACAGGACTGGGTGCGTCTGACCCAGAGCCAGTTCGACCCGATCCGCATCTCCTCGCGCCTGTGGATCACCCCGACCTGGCACGAGTCGCCGGATCCGTCTGCCGTCAATCTGCAGCTGGACCCGGGCCTGGCCTTCGGCACCGGCAGCCATCCGACCACCCGTCTGTGCCTGCAGTGGCTGGATGAGGAAATCAAGGGCGGCGAAAGCGTACTGGATTACGGTTGCGGCTCCGGCATTCTGGCCATCGCAGCGATGAAACTCGGTGCCGGCAGCACGCTGGGCATCGATATCGACGCCCAGGCCGTTCGTGCCAGCATCGACAATGCCGAGCAAAACAGCGTGACCGCCACCTTCGGCCTGCCGGATAGCCTGCAGCCTGGCAAGTACGATGTTGTCGTGGCCAACATCCTGGCCAACCCGCTGCGCCTCCTGGGTGGCCTCCTCGCCAGCCATGTGCGTACTGGCGGCCGTATCGTGCTGTCCGGCATCCTGCAGGAACAGGCAGAAGAACTGTCGGCTATTTACGCCCAGTGGTTTGACATGGATACTCCGGTATTTGACGAAGGCTGGACACGCCTGTCCGGCATCAAGCGCGCCTGAACATGAGCCAAACGACACAATGCCCTGCCTGCCAAACCCGTTTCAAGGTTTCCGATGCTCACCTGGCACTCGCCAGCGGCATGGTCAGGTGCGGGCGTTGCAGTCATGTGTTTCATGCCCCAAGCCACTTTGATGCACCGGCTGCCGAACAGCAGCCGGCATCCCCGCCTCCGGTAGTTCCGGTCCCAGCCAGCACGCCGCAACAAGCGACAAGCTTCGAGCCGGATGACGATTTCGAGCTGGAGCTGCCTGACTTCCAGCCCGAGATCGGCGAACAAGCACCGCCACAGACCCGTATCATTCCGGCGCAGCACGAAGCCGCCGCACCGGCCAAAGACGATCTGGATCTGCCTGACTACGAGTTGATGCAGCCCGAGCCGGAAGCGCCACTGGCCTGGGATGATTTCGACGATGAGGATGTGCGCTACACCCCATCCCGCGACCCTGCACCAACCGCGCCAACTGAGCCCGCAATCGATGAATCCGAAGCAAGCCCTGACAGTCAGGCCGAGCAGCAGGATCTCGCCGCCTTCCAGCAGGCGCTGGCCGAGGCCCTGAATACCGGCAGCCGTCCTGCTCGACGCATTGCGCTGTTTGATGATGCGGCCAACGAAAGCAAAACAAGTCCGCCCCCAGCCGCCGAAGCACCGCTACCGGACGACGATTACGAGCTGCCCGGTCGCCAGGAGCCACAGGCAAGCCGCTGGCAAGCGCGTGAAGATATTGAGCCGACTCCTGCTCCGCCTCATAACGAGGACGAAGAGCAGCAAGCTGGCCAGCGACTAGGCTGGCTGAAGAATGTACTTATGGCCAGCATCGGCACACTGGGCGTCTTGCTGCTGGCCGCACAGCTCTTGTTCATCAATCGCACGGCTGTCAGTGCCGAGCTACCCGAATTGCGCCCCGCTTTCGAAAGCCTGTGCCAGCAATTCGGCTGTGAAGTACCGCTTCCGACACAACGCCAGCTGATCCGCACCGAATGGTCCGAGCTGTCCTTCGTGCCACAGCATGATCACCTGATCCAGCTGAATGCCACGCTGCGCAATCTGGCACCCTATCCACAAGCCTTGCCTCTGCTTGAGTTGTCGCTCAAGGATGGCGATGACCAGCTGATCATCCGCAAGACCCTCAAGCCAGAGGAGTATCTGAGCAAGAATGATCTGGCACTGGGCCGCTTCAATGCCAATAGCGAAATCAAGATCGTGACGCGCATGGAAGTCAGCCGGGTCAAGGCTTTGGGTTACAGCCTGCACTTCTACTACCCTTAAGCCATCAGCGCTTGCATTTCACGCCATCTGGGCCACGATACATAGGTATCGAGGAGACAGGATATGGAACAGAATTTCTTCAGCTTCCAGGATGAAGCACTGAGCGTTGCCGGCACTTTCCCGCAAGCTGGCGACCTGCTGCACAGCTTCATGCTGGTCGATGAGAAACTGCACGACGTCGCACTCGAGCAGTTTCTCGGCAAACCCAAACTGCTGCTCACCCTGCTGTCGATAGACTCGCCCGAACAAGGGCTAGACAGCTTGCAACAACTGCGCCGCGCACTGGAGCACTGGCCACAGCTGGTCTGGCTGGTGGTATCGGTAGACTCGCCCTTCAGCCTCGCCAAGGCTCATCGCGAACACGGCCTGCCACATGTCCACCTGTTATCCACCCTGCGCGGTCGCGATTTTCACAAGCATTATGGCGTGCTGATCCAGGACATTCCGCTGGCTGGCTTTACCTGTCCGGCCGTCTGGCTGGCCGATGCCGATGACCGCATCCTGTTTGCCCAGCGCCTTGATCATACCGATGCCGAGTTTGATCTGGCCGGGCTAAAACATGCACTGGGCGAGCTATTCAAGCCGGCTGCCACGCCAGAGAGTGATGGTGAAAACCCGGCAGAAACAACAACGCCAGCCTGAGGCTGGCGTTACATGCTACGGTGAGACTCGGTGCTCAATGGGCAAAGAACTCCGGCTTGGGCGCTCGCCCCAGCAGGCGCTCGACCACATAATGCGGCGTTGCCTGGTGATACAGCAGCTCGCAAACCGCGGCGGTAATCGGCATATCCACTTGTAGCCGCTCAGCCATTTTCAGCACCTCGCGTGCTGTCGGCACACCTTCGGCAACATGACCCAGCTCGGCAAGGATAGTCTCCAGCGACTTGCCTTCCGCCAGTTTGAGGCCAACCTGACGGTTACGCGACAAGGCACCGGTGCAGGTCAGCATCAGATCGCCAACACCGGACAGCCCCATCATGCTTTGCTGGGTACCACCCAGCGCCATCGCCAGACGGCTGATTTCGGCAAGACCACGGGTAATCAGCGCAGCTCGCGCATTCATGCCAAAGCCAAGGCCATCGGCCACGCCGGTCGCAATCGCCATCACATTCTTCACCGCACCACCGACCTCTACCCCGACCAGATCATCGTGGGCATAGATGCGCAGCAGCGGACTATGCAGCTCGCGTGCAAAATCGCGGGCAAACTGGTAATTCTCCGAGGCCAGCGTCAACGCCGCCGGCAAGCCCATCGCAACCTCCTTGGCAAAGCTCGGGCCGGACAATACGCCAATGGTTTTCAGACCCGGCATTTCCTCGGCAGCAACCTGATGCGGTAGCAGACTGGAGCCAGCTTCGAAGCCCTTGCATGCCCACAGCAGCGGCGTATCGACTTTCAGTCGCGCCAGCTCGCGCAAGGTTGGCCGCAAGCCGGCAATCGGCGTGACCAGCAACACCAGCTCGGCACCAAGTACCACTTCGGACAAGTCTGCCGACAGATGCAGACTGTCAGGGAATGGGCAATCCGGCAGATAACGGCGATTGCAGCGCGCAGCCTGCATATCGATCATCTGCGCCGGGTCACGCCCCCACAGGGTAACGTGGTGCTGGCGACAAAACGCCATGGCAAGCGCGGTTCCCCAGGCACCAGCGCCAAGGACGGCAATCTTCATTTACAGCCCCCACAATCCGTCAATTGGCGCATACGCCACGGTATTGTCACGGTGTCTGACCTTGACCCAGCCACTTTGCGGTGGCTCGACCAGCTCCAGCACCAGATCCTTGCCAGCCAGAAACACCAGCTCGGCCTTGTCGGAAGGCGCGGCGCGCACCGGCAGGCGATCGTTCATCACCAGCAGCATACGGCGGGTAGACAAGGCAGCGCTTGGAATCCAGGCAATGCCACCGGTCGCGTCACGCACGCGCGCCCAGTCTTTCTGATTCTGCAAGACCTCAACCGGATAATAACGGCTGACGGCAAACAACTTCTTGGCCGAGAGTGACGGTGCCTCGTACAGCGCGACACCGGTCTCCTTGACCGAGCGGAATTCGAGCGCGAAAGCCGTGCCGGCCGCAAGGGCCAGCACGGTAGCGGCGCATGTTCTGACTATGCGCTTCATGCTCATCAGGCAGTGCCGGCTTCAGCCTGGGCAGCGCGCTGCTGCATGTACAGGGCTTCGAAGTTGATCGGTGCCAGTTGTACCGGCGGGAAGCCGGCACGGTTCACGGTGCTGGCAACTGCCTCACGCGCGTACGGGAACAGGATGTTCGGGCAGGCAACACCCAGGATAGGCTCGATGTCTTCGGCCGGAATGTCGCGGATCTGGAAGATGCCGGCCTGTGCCACTTCGCACAGGAAGACGGTTTTTTCTGCCAACTTGGCAGTCACGGTCACGGTCAGCGCCACTTCAAAGAAACCGTCTTCCAGCATGCGGCCTTCGGAAGCCAGCTGCATATCGATCTCTGGCTGCTCCTGCTCGAGGAAGATCGCCGGTGCGTTAGGCACTTCCAGCGACAGATCCTTTACATAGACTTTCTCGATGGAAAAAACAGGTTGCAGCTCTTGTTGTTCGCTCATGTTTTCTATTCTCTATGACACCTGATCAAGGTGTAGTGGGTTCAACGAGCCGGCCAATCACCGGCTCTCGGGCTACTCAGTCTGCGAGCAGCACATCCAGTTTGCCGGCACTGTTCAGTGCCGTCAGGTCATCGCAACCGCCGACATGCACGTCGCCGATATAGATCTGGGGCACGGTACGACGGCCGGTCTTGGCCATCATCTCGTCACGTTGCTCCGGGTCCAGATCGATACGGATTTCCTTGATGTCCGTCACGCCCTTGCTGGCCAGCACTTGCTTGGCACGTACGCAGTACGGGCAGTAGGCGGTGGTATACATGATAACGGGTTTCATCGAGCCTCCTCGACTGTAAAAACTGATTATAAGGCCACAGCCCAGTTTCAGGGCAAGGCCCGGGAAGTTGTGCCATTACCGGCCTGTGCCAGCAATAGCTCGCTAACGATACGATCAAGCTCAGGCAGCAACTGCGCCGCCCGCGGCGAGTTGAGCAAGGCCACCACGGCAAACTGCCGGCCATCGGCGCGTTGCCAGTAACCGGCCAGCGCACGTACATCATCCAGCGTGCCGGTTTTCAGCCGCAGCATCGCGCCGAGCGTGGCGAAACGCCGCCGCAACGTGCCCTCGCCACCGGCCAGCGGCAAGCTGGCGCTGAACTCGGCTGCATACGGGCCGCGCGCAGCATCAAGCAAGACCTCGCCCAGCAACTGCGCTGACAATCGTTCACGCCGTGACAGACCGGCACCGTTCTCCAGCACCAGCGTCTGTGCGGCCATGCCCTTTTGCGCGAGCAAGCCCCGCAAGGTCTGCTCTGCCGCCTGCACGCTATCGCCGCTTGCGGCCAACTTGCTGCCCAGACTCAGCCACAACATGCGCGCCATGGTGTTATTGCTGTATTTGTTGACATCGCCTATCACCACGGCCAGCGGGTCAGATTCCTGCCGCCATAACAGCCGCGCATTATCCGGCGTCTGGCCACTACGCCAGTTGGCCATGCCACTGCCGCCCGACTGCTGCCACAGTGCCTGCATGCTGGCCGCTGCAAATGCCGGCGGTGACAGTGGCAGGCTGACAAAAGTGCTGTCACCGTCACACGCCGCCGACAGCTCGCCATCAACACGAATCTGCTGCGCGCTGACCGTCAGTTTCACTTGGTCGCGGATACGACCACATTCCTTACGTGCGGCCAAGCTGAGGTGATTATCCAGCGTGACACCAGCCAGTGGCGGATCCAGCGTCACAGCCATGTCTTTGGTGTTGGCGGCAAAGCGCAGCCAGGCCACGTTCAGATTGCTCATATGCGCATCAGGCGGCACCACAAAGGCCTGGCCGGCATCGGCATCAAAACCCTCTGCCGTGCTGATGCGGCTGTACAAACGCCCGTCCAGCACCAGATCACCACGGATATGGCGTATGCCGCGCAAGCGCAACTGGCGCAACATCTCGGCCTGACGCATGCTATCCAGCCGCGGGTCGCCGCCGCCCAGCCAGTACAGATTGCCGCGCAACTCGCCATCGACGATTTCGCCATCGCTGCGCAATTCATTACGCCAGCGATAATCCGGCCCCAGCAATTGCAGACCGGCCCAGGTAGTCAGCAGCTTCATGGTCGAGGCCGGATTCATCGCTGCCTCGGCACGATGCTGGTACAGCACCTGCCCGCTATCGACCGGCGCCAGCCACAGTGCGATCTCGTCTTCACGGATCGCGCCAAGGTTGGTCGCCAGTGCCGGCATGGCCAGCAGGGAGAAAATCAGGGCAATCGCTTTCATTCAGAATTCCATCGGATCAACATCAACAGACCAGCGCAAGGCCTTGCCATACGGCCGTGCCAGCGCCGGCAACAGCGGCAGCAGGCTGCGCAGATAACGATGCAGGGCGGCACGATTGGCCGCCTCATAAGTAAGCTGCACACGCTCGCGCCCGGCCAGACGCAGCATCAGGGCCGGAGCCGGGCCGAACACCGTCACCCCCTCACCAGGCTCGCCCGCCTGCTGCAACACATCCTGCAAGAACTGCATGGCTTGCGCGCCTTCCGCCGCATCCGCCCGCAACATGATCTGGCTGGCCGCAGGCGGAAAACCCGCCTCCTGACGCTCGGCCAGCAGGCTCCTGGCAAAACCGTCAAAATCATGCTGCTGCAAATGCTGGTAAACCGGATGCTCTGGGAACTGCGTCTGCACCAGCACCCGCCCTTTCAGCTCGCCACGACCGGCACGGCCGGCCACCTGCAACAGCTGGGCAAACAGCCGCTCGCTGGCGCGAAAATCCGCCGAGTACAAACCGCCATCGCAGCCCAGTGCCACCACCAGCGAGATACGTGCAAAATCGTGGCCCTTGGCCAGCATCTGGGTCCCCAGCAGGATATCCACCTCGCCGGCATGCACCCGTTGATAAATGGCATCCCACGCCGCCTTGCTGCTGGTGCTGTCGCGGTCGATACGCAAGATGCGCGCCGACGGAAAGAAGCGCTGCAAGGCCGCCTCCATGCGCTGGGTGCCCTCACCCAGAGGATGGATGTCAGGGTTGCCGCACGACGGGCATTGCAGCGGAATGCGCTCTCGTGCGCCGCAGTGATGGCAACGCAGCTGGCGTTCGTTCAGATGCAGTACCATGCGCGCCGTGCAATGGCGGCAGGCCGATGTCCACGCACAAGCCGTGCACGCCAGCACCGGCGCATAGCCGCGCCGATTCAGGTATACCAGACTCATCTCGCCGCGCTGCAAGCCCTGCCCCAGTGCCTGCACCACCGCCGGTGACAGCCCCTCCTGCAAGGCCAGCCGGCGGGTATCGACCAGGCCAACCTCGGGCAAGGTCGCCGCCGCATGGGCGCGCCCGTCCAGCCGCAACAGCCGGTAACGGCCAGCCGCCACATTCGCCATGCTTTCCAGACTTGGCGTGGCACTACCCAGTACCACCGGCAGCTGCGCCTGACGCGCACGCCACACCATCAGATCGCGCGCGTGATAACGCAGGCCGTCTGCCTGCTTGAAAGAGCCATCGTGCTCTTCATCGACGATAAACAGTCCCGGCCGCGCCAGCGGGGTAAACACCGCCAGCCGCGTGCCGATCACGATATCGGCCTCGCCCTGCCATGCAGCATGCCAGGCTTGCAGGCGCTCGCCATCGGCCAGATTGCTGTGCAGGCTGACGATACGACTGGCGTGAAAACGCTGATTGAAACGCTGCAAGAGCTGCGGCGTCAGATTGATTTCGGGAATGATCAGCAAGGCCTGGCGGCCGGCACGCAGCACCTCGGCGATCAGCTGCAGATACACCTCGGTCTTGCCGCTGCCGGTAATGCCGTGCAGTACAAACGGCGCAAAGCCCTGAGCGGCAGCTTTGACCTCGGCTACCGCCGCGGCTTGCTGCGCATTAAGCGGCGGCCCTTCGGCATGCTCAAAGGCGGCACGTTCCGGCTCGACCATATCGATCTCGCCTGCGGCCAACCTTTCCGCCAGAAACGCACTGCCGCGCGCATGCAGCTGCTGCAGGCTGCTGCGCGACTGCGGCTCGTGCAAGGCTTGCCACAACTGCAACTGGACCTTGGCCCGCACTGCCGGCGGCCGAGCCAGCCCGACATCATTCAGCCGGTAGTAATGGCGATCAGGCAAACGCACCGGTCTGGCCTCGCGCATCGCCGTCGGCAAGGCGGTAAACAAGGCCTGACCGAAGGGGTGCAGATAATACTGGCTGGCAAAGCGCACCAGCTGCCACCAGTCCTCCGGCAAGGGCGGCAACTCGTCCAGCACACGATCGATTGTGCGCAGCTTGTCAGCTGCTACCGGCTTGCATACCGCATCGTTGTCCACCAGCCCGCACAGCAGGCGATTGCCGAACGGCACTTGCACGCGGGTACCGCTGGCCAAGGCATGGGGATGGAGGTAACTGAAGGCCTCGGGTAAAGGTACATCCAGCCAGACAGGAATTTGCTGCATTGCAATCCTAGCGGGAGAAACAGCGGCGAGCCAATAGCAGCAAGGCTTTGCCGCAACTGTACACAGAATCTGTGGATAATTTTGTGGAGAACATCAGCATTTGCCGGAGAAATGCCCAGCCAGCCTTTGCTTTGCCAGATTGCACAAAAATTAATCTGAAAAATAAATCATTAAAAATCAACAACTTATTTTTTCAAGCCGTTTTGGCACTTGCCAGCCGATGCTGGACTGCCATGACTCACCAATCTTGTGCATAACTTATGGATCAACAAGCCGGCAAGGTGTCAAGCGCTGAAAAAACAAAAATGGCAGGCCATTACCCAAAGAGAGGAAAGGCCTGCCAAATCAGGGTCAAACGTTGTGATATTGGCGCGACAGCTTATGCACGGCAGCGACCAGGGCGGCAGCGTGTTCCGGATTGGCATGCTGGGAAATGCCATGCCCCAGATTAAACACATGGCCGGAACCTGCACCATAAGCAGCCAGGATGCGACCAGCTTCGGCTTCGATCGACGCTGGCGTACCGAACAGCGCCTGCGGATCGAAGTTGCCCTGCAGCGCAACCTTGTCACCGACACGAGCGCGAGCTTGGCCGATATCGGTGGTCCAGTCGAGGCCGACGCAATCGGCACCGATCGCAGCAATCTCTTCCAGCCACTGGCCACCGTTCTTGGTGAACACGATTACCGGCACACGACGGCCATCGGCTTCGCGCTTGAGGCCGGCAACGATGCGCTGCATGTAAGCGAGCGAGAATTCCTTGTATGCAGCATGGCTCAGCGCACCGCCCCAGGTATCAAAGATCTGCACGGCTTGTGCGCCGGCATCGATCTGCGCATTCAGGTAGGCGATCACCGATTGTGCGGTCACATCCAGGATGTGGTGCAGCAGATCCGGACGACCGTACAGCATGGCCTTCACGTGACGGAAATCATCCGAACCGCCACCTTCGATCATGTAGCAGGCCAGAGTGAACGGGCTGCCGGAAAAGCCGATCAGCGGCACGCGGCCATCCAGTGCCTTGCGGATGCTGGAGACGGCATCAAACACGTATTGCAGCTTTTCCATCGGCGCCACTTGCAATGCCTTAGCCGCTGCTTCGTCACGCAGATTGCGCTCGAATTTCGGACCTTCGCCTTCGGCAAAGTACAGGCCCAGACCCATGGCGTCCGGCACCGTCAGGATGTCTGAGAACAGGATTGCCGCATCCAGAGGAAAACGCTCCAGCGGCTGCAGCGTTACTTCGGTTGCGTAGTCCGGGCTGGTGCACAGGCCCATGAAGCTGCCGGCGCGTGCGCGGGTGGCGCGGTACTCAGGCAGGTAGCGACCGGCCTGGCGCATCATCCAGATCGGGGTGTATTCAACCGGCTGCTTCAGCAGCGCGCGCAGGAAGGTATCGTTTTTCAGCTGGGTCATGTCAGGGTCCGACGATAAAAGGTTGGCCGCATTATACCTGCGCAAATCCCGCTGTGCTTTGATCTGGGCAAAACCTGGCCAAAACCGCCAGGTGATACAGCGGCAATCAAAATCAGCCGGTTTGTCGATGCTCGGTAAAACTCAGGCAAAAAAAAGCCTCCCCGTCTCTGGGGAGGCAACACCCGTGTCGTACCTGCAAGGTTCCAAGATGGAACGCGCAGCCTGAGCTGCTCTTGAAGAACTGTCCGAACCATTTCCAGGCGAGCCACTAATATGATGTTAGCCCCTCATGAACCTCGCGCGGCCCTGATTAAAACAGTTGTTTGAACTTTACTGACAAGCGCGAGCGCTTGCAACTTTTTTTGCGCCCGCGCGGGGAACTGATGACAGCTTGCGACAGCCTGAGCATGCGCGCCGGCATGCTAGAATGCGGCCAACGTCCGATTGCCGGACAAAATACCGTTTCAAACAATAAGCAGTAGCGCATTACAGGATGTGGAATGAGTTTTAAAGCCAGTGACTCCCTGACAGAACAGATCGCCCAGTTTCTGGGTAACCAGATCATTATCGGCACCATGCAAGCCGGGGAGCGCATACAGGAGTTGCGCATTGCCGCCGAACTTGATGTCAGCCGCGGCTCGGTACGCGAAGCGCTGCTGATCCTGCAACGCCGCCACCTGGTAGAAATCTACCCGCGCCGCGGTGCCATCGTCGCCAGCATGACTACACGTGACGTCAGCGAATTTTTTGATCTGTGGTTCGTCCTGCTAGAGCAGTCGGTCTGCAAACTGGCCAGCAACTGGCAAAATGATGATCTTGCCACCTTCTTTGACCTGATGACCCAGTTGGGCGAATGCCAGCGCAAGGAAGATCTCGACGGTTTTTACCAACACGGCGTGCGTTTTCTGTCGGCGCTGTATCAGCATGCCGGCAATCGCTACCTGAGCCAGACGCTGAACGACTTGCTGCCGCTATCGCAACGCTGCCTGTTTGCCATCCTGCGTGCAGGCAAAAGCCGCATCGACCAGACTCATGACTTTCTGGAAAAGCTGCTGCAAGCGATCATCGCGCGGGATCTGCCGCAACTGCATGCCATGATCCGGCAATTCGGTCAGGAATACAGCAAGCTGGCTCAGCTGTCGGTGGCAGCCCTGTCTGACAAGGGCGGGCAAGATATCTGAGCAAACTGGCGCGAGCCGCCGGAAGCGGTAAAAAAGCACCGTCAAACGGTGCTTTTTTACTTTAGTCACGACAGCCAACGATCAGCGCTTGCGCTGGTAGTCGACAAAGCGATAGCGCAAGCCATTGGCCGCCGTCTGCCACTCGCCTTCTGTCGGCTGCCATTCTTCAGCCGGGAAAGCCGGGAAACGCGCATCACCGGCGACAGCCAGATCAATATGTGTCAGGCAAAGGCGATCCGCCAAGGGCAAAGCCTGGCGGTAGATTTCGGCACCACCGACAATGCACACCTCTTCAAGGTTGGCCGCAAGCGCCAGCGCGTCTGGCAAGGAGTGCACCACGGTGACGCCCTCATGCTGCCAGTCAGCCTGACGCGTAATCACGATATTCTGCCGGCCAGGCAAAGGACGGCCAATAGAATCAAAAGTCTTGCGGCCCATGATGACGGGCTTGCCCAGCGTCGTGGCCTTGAAATGCTTGAGATCCTCCGGCAGATGCCAGGGCATGGCATTATCCAGACCAATCACATTGTCTTGCGCCATAGCGGCGACCAGCGTCATCGTCGTCATACCGCCACCTCCGCCTTGATGTGCGGATGCGGATCGTAGCCCTCAAGGATGAAGTCCTCAAAGCGGAAGGCAAACAGATCGCTCACCTCAGGGTTCAGCTTCATCTGTGGCAACGGTCGGCAGTCACGGCTCAACTGCAAGCGGGTCTGCTCCAGATGATTGCTGTACAGATGCGCGTCCCCCAGTGTATGCACGAAGTCACCCGGCTTCAGGCCGCACACCTGCGCCACCATCATGGTCAGCAAGGCGTAGCTGGCAATATTGAATGGCACGCCAAGGAAAATATCAGCCGAACGCTGGTACAGCTGACAGGACAACTTGCCGTCGGCGACATAGAACTGGAACAGGCTGTGACACGGCGGCAGTGCCATTTCATCGACCAGCGCCGGATTCCACGCCGATACGATCAGGCGGCGCGAGTCCGGATTACGCTTGATCATCTCCAGCACATTGCTGATCTGGTCGATATGGCGACCGTCAGGCGCCGGCCAGCTGCGCCACTGGTAGCCATAAACCGGGCCAAGATCACCATTCTCGTCAGCCCACTCGTCCCAGATCGACACGCCGTTTTCTTTCAGATAACGGATATTGGTATCCCCGGTCAGAAACCACAGCAGCTCGTGAATGATCGAGCGCAGATGCAGTTTCTTGGTGGTCACCAACGGAAAACCTTCGGACAGGTCAAAGCGCATCTGGTAGCCGAATACCGAACGGGTACCGGTGCCGGTACGGTCCGACTTGTCGACGCCGTGCGTCAGCACATGCTGCATCAGCTCATGGTACTGTTTCATCTTTGCTCCCCATCACTAAACCGCCCGATTCTACTATAAAGATCCGCCGGCTTTAGGCTAACATCGGCAAGATCCCCTCAACCCGCCCCGAGAGAGTGCCTGCTGCATGGCTGAAGATTCGGATAAAGAAGATCGCACGGAAGCCCCCTCGGGGCGAAAACTGGAGCAAGCCCGTCAGGAGGGCAATGTTCCGCGATCGCGCGAACTGGCCACTTTTGCCGTCACCATGGCCGGCGTCGCCTTGCTGATCTCCATCGGAGCCCAGGTCTTTGCCGGCCTCAAGCAAAGCATGCGCTACTGGCTGAGTTTCGATCAGGAACGGCTCAAAGACCCGATGGAGATCATGGTCGAGTTTCGCCAGAGCCTGTTCGACATCACCGTCGAACTTGCGCCGATACTTGGCGGGCTGTTTCTGGTAGCACTGCTGACCCCCTTGCTGATTGGCGGCTGGAACTTCACCAGCAAGGGCTTCATGCCCAATTTTGGCAAACTGAATCCGCTGAATGGCATCAAGCGCCTGTTTTCTGTCGATGCCGCCACCGAAGGACTCAAGGCCATCCTGAAGAGCGGGCTGATCGGCGGCGTGGCCACCTGGGTAATCTGGAGCGAGCGCGACGAGCTGATCGGCCTGGTGCGCATGCCGCTGGATGCCGGCCTGCTGAAGCTGGCTGATCTGATGGAGCATACCTTTCTGATTGTGGTCGGCTCCATGTTGCTGCTGGTGGTCATCGATGTGCCCTTCCAGTTATGGCAATACACCCGCAATCTGCGCATGACCAAAGAAGAGGTCAAAAAAGAATTCAAGGAGCAGGAAGGCTCGCCCGAAGTCAAAGGCCGTATCCGTCAGCTGCAACGCGAAGCGGCGCGCCGGCGCATGATGCAGGAAGTCCCCGGCGCCAGCGTCATTGTCACCAACCCGACCCACTACGCGGTGGCTATCAAATATGAAGACAAGATGGGTGCGCCCGTCATGGTCGCCAAAGGCACCCTGAAGCTGGCCGAGAAGATCATCCAGATGGGCGAGGAAAACAAGGTCACCATCCTGCGCACGCCAAGTTATGCCCGTGCGCTGTATTTCAATATGGAACCCGGCGACGAGATCCCGGCCAACCTTTATACCGCCACCGCCCAGGTACTCGCTTACATTCATCAACTCAAGCATTTCGAGCAACACGGCGGCATGGCGCCGATCTTCCCCGAACAGCTGGAAGTCCCGCCCGAGCTTGACCCGGAAAGCAAACGACAGCAACATAGCCCGCCAAAAACCACATAGCGAATGCCAAAACAATAACGCATGGATGCCCTGCTGAATCTATTCAAAAAAATAGACATCAACACGCTGGCAGGACCGGTTCTCATCATCCTGGTATTGGCCATGATGGTGTTACCGCTCCCGCCCGTGGTGCTGGACATCTTTTTTACCTTCAATATTGCCGTCTCCATCATCGTGCTGATGGTGGGGATCAACACGCGCGAGCCGCTCGAGTTCTCCTCCTTCCCCTCGGTATTGCTGATCACCACCCTGCTGCGGCTGTCGCTGAACGTCGCCAGTAGCCGAGTAATCCTGATGGATGGCCACACCGGGCCCGGGGCAGCCGGCGCGGTGATCGAATCGTTTGCCCACTTCCTGATCGGCGATAACGTCGCCATCGGTATCGTGGTCTTCGTGATCCTGACCATCATCAACTTTGTGGTCATCACCAAGGGTGCCGGCCGTATTGCCGAAGTCTCGGCTCGTTTCACACTGGATGCGATGCCCGGCAAGCAGATGGCGATTGATGCCGACCTGAACGCCGGCCTGATCGGCGAAGAAGAAGCGCGCACCCGCCGCAGCAAGATTACCGAAGAGGCCAACTTCTTCGGTGCGATGGACGGTGCCTCCAAATTCGTTCGTGGCGATGCGGTTGCCGGCATCATGATCATCGTGATCAACATTGTCGGCGGCCTGATCATCGGTATCCTGCAGCACGATCTGCCGCTGGCCGATGCTGCACATACCTATACCCTGCTGACCATCGGCGACGGTCTGGTTGCCCAGATTCCGGCGCTGATCATCTCGACCGCCGCCGGTATGGTGGTATCGCGCGTCGGTACCGAAAAAGGCCTGTCGGAGCAGCTGCTTGGCCAGCTGTTTACCAATCCTTCGGTCATGTATCTGACGGCCGCCGTCATCGGCATGCTGGGCCTGATTCCAAACATGCCGCATGCGGCCTTCCTGACCTTTGCAGCCATTCTGGCCGGCACCGCGCGCTGGCTGGAAAAGCGTGCCATTGCCAAGCAAGGCCAACCCGTCGAAGCCGCCCCGCCGCCAGTTCTGCCCGATCAACCGCTGGCCGAGGTCAGCTGGAAAGACGTACAGCCGGTGGACGCACTGGGGCTGGAGGTCGGCTATCGCCTGATTCCGCTGGTAGACCGCGACCAGGATGGCGAGCTGCTGCGCCGCATTCGCGGCATCCGCAAGAAAATGGCACAGGAACTGGGCTTTCTGGTGCCGCCGGTACATATCCGTGACAACCTGGAAATCCGCCCGAATGCCTATCGCATCCTGCTCAAAGGTGTAGAAATCGGTCAGGGCGAAGCCTATGTCGGCCAGTTCATGGCGATCAATCCCGGACAAGTCAGCGGCGATCTGCCCGGCACGCCAACCACCGACCCGGCCTTCGGCCTGCCCGCCATCTGGGTCGATGCGGCCAACCGTGAACAGGCACAGACCCTAGGCTATACCGTGGTTGACTCCAGCACCGTCGTCGCCACCCACCTGTCCAATCTGCTGCAGACCTATGCCGCCGAGCTGCTGGGCCGCGAAGAAGTCCAGGCACTGATCGACCATCAGGCCAAGGATGCGCCAAAACTTATCGAGGATCTGGTGCCCAAGGTGGTGGCCATCGGTACCCTGCAGAAGGTGCTGCAGCAGCTGCTGACCGAAGGTATCCATCTGCGCGATTTCCGCACCATCATCGAAACGCTGGCCGACCACGTCGGCATTACCCAGGATATCGACGAGCTGACCAGCGCCGTGCGCACAGCACTGTCACGCGCCATCGTGCAGCAACTGTTCCCCGGCGAGCAGGAACTGCCGCTGATGACGCTGGATCCGCAGCTCGAGGGCATCCTGATGCAGGCGGTTCAGAGCAAAGGGGGCGGACTGGAACCCGGCCTCGCCGAAAATCTGCTGGCCAATGCTGCCGCACAATCGGAGCAAGTCGAGAATCAGGGTTACAACCCCGTCTTGCTGACACCGCCGGCATTACGCCCACTTCTGGCACGCTTTCTGCGTAGGGCACTACCCCAATTACGCGTGATTTCGCATAATGAGATACCGGATAGCAAATCCATTCGTATAATTGCGGTGATCGGGGGGAGCAAAGGCTAAAGAATGGTAGTCAGAAAGTTCTACGGCAAAACAACACGGGACGCATTGCGCCAGGTTCGTGAAGAACTTGGCGCTGATGCATTGATCCTGTCCAACCGCCCGACACCGGGCGGCGGGGTAGAGATCATGGCCGTGGCGGATGCCGATGTTTCTGCACTGGCCACCACGCTGAATCCGCCCGCCCAGCCCAAGCATCCGCCGCGCAGCGCCCAGGCGCAGGTACAGGCACAAGCCCACACGGCAGCGCCAGCACCGCAGGCCAGTGCCAGTGTCAACCGCGCACTGGCACGTACCTATGCCATGCCGGTAGAGCCGCTGGAAGCACCAGAGCCGCCACCCGCACCGCCGCCAGCGCCGCGTCCGGCCCGAAACGAGCCAAGGCCCTTCCTGGATCACGTTCGTCAGAGTGCGCCGCCTCCTGCCCCTGAACCACGGCCAGCAGCGGCAAGCGCTAGCGCGCAAGCCAGACCTGCGGCCAACGCCAAGCCTGCGCCGGCACAAGTACCTCCCGCGCATGATGCCGAACGCGAACAGATGGCGCAGGAGCTCAAGCAGATCGGCGACGAAATCAAGCAATTGCGCAGCCTGCTGCAAAGCCAGCTGGCCGGCTTTGCCTGGTCGGACATGGAGCACAAGACGCCGAATCGCACCGAGCTGTTCCGCCATTTGCTGACAGCCGGCTTCAGCGCGACCCTGATTCGCCAACTCACGCAAAAACTGCCGCCACAATACGAGGGCGAGGTTGCGCAAAAATGGGCACGCTCGGCGCTGATCCACAATCTCAAGTGCATGGACCCGCAACACGATCCGATCGAACGCGGCGGCATTTACGCCCTGGTCGGCCCGACCGGTGTCGGCAAGACCACCACTGTTGCCAAGTTGGCCGCAAGGGCTACCATGCGCCACGGTGCGCAGAATGTCGCGCTGATTACCACCGATACCTATCGTATCGGCGCGCAGGACCAGCTGCGCATTTACGGCAAAATTCTCGGCGTGCCGGTGTTTTCGGTACAGAACGAAGGCGATCTGCAGCTGACACTGGCCGACCTCTACAGCCGCAAGATCATCCTGATCGACACCGTCGGCATGAGCCAGCGTGATGCCCGCGTGCAGGCGCAGCTGGAAATGTTCAGTCAGACCGGCCGGCCGGTGGAGCGACTGCTGCTGCTCGCGGCCAACGCAGACGGCCATACCCTTGAAGACGTGGTGCGCCACTATCGTGGCGATGGTCTGGCCGGGGCCATCATTTCCAAGATTGACGAAGCACTGGCGCTGGGGCCGGGGCTGGACGTGGTGATACGCCACCGCCTGCGCCTGTTCTACGTCACCAATGGCCAGCGCGTGCCGGAAGACATTCACGCTGCCCATGCCGAGCTGCTGATCGATCGCGCCATGCGCGCTGCACTGCAAAACTCGCCGTTCAATGCCGACGGCCAGGGCGAAGCCGCCATTCTGAGTGCCGCCCAGTCCGGATGGCTGTCATGAGTCTGTTTGACCAGGCTGCCAGCCTGCGGCAGCAAATTGCCCTGCCCTATCCGCCATCGTTCGCCTTTTTCGGTGCCGAAGGCAGCGGACGCAGCACGGTCAGCGGAGAACTTGCCTCCGCCTTGGCCTTGCTCAAACATCGCCCCTTGCTGGTCGAGCATAATGCCGGCCAAGGTCTGGCCAGACGACTCGGCCTGCCTGCCGCCGGCACACTGGCCAATATCAATATCAGCCTTGGCGATCTGGCCGAGCTGCTGGTCAGCAACCGTCACGGCATGAGCCTGATCAACCTGACCGCCAGCGTCGAAGAAAGAACCCGGCTGTCGCCACGCATCTGGCGCCGGCTGATTACCGAATTTGCCCTGGTCGAGCATGATGCCTCGATGATGTTGCTGGATACCCCGCCGCTGGCGGAGGATCCGGCCCCCTGTTGCATTGCCGATAATCTGGTACTGGTGATTTCATCGGCAGCCGACAGCCTGACCGGTGGCTATGCCATGCTGAAAAAGCTGGCACACGAATACGCCCAGCGCCGCTTCAATGTGCTGGTCAATGCTGCGGCCAACTTTGACGAGGCGCAGTCGGTGTTTTATCGCCTGCAGAGTGTGGCCGGTGACTATCTGAACGTGGGCTTGCGTTGGGTAGGCTTCGTGCCGGACGACAACACCATACGCAAAAGCCAGACCTTGCGACGACCCGTAGTCGAGGCCTTTCCCGACAGCGATGCCGCCCAGGCCTTCATGCAACTGGCAGCCCTGCTGCCGCAATGGCACACTGCCGACACAGCGATGCCGCGAGGCAGCTATCTGGAGCAGCTACTGATGACAAGCAAGGCGCTTGCAGATTTGACAGGTAACTAGACATGCCGGCACCACCAAAATGGCAAGCCTACCAGCAGCACCGGCCAAGCCATGAGATCGACATTACCGCCTACGCGCCGCTGGTGAAAAAGCTGGCCAGCATGATGATTGCGCGCCTGCCTGCCAGTGTCGACATCAACGACCTGATCCAGGTCGGCACCATCGGCCTGATCGAGGCTGCCCGCCAGTTCGACCAGAACCAGGGCGTGCAATTCGAAACTTTTGCCAGCCAGCGCATTCGCGGTGCCATGCTCGACGAGCTGCGCCGCGAAGACTGGCTGCCACGCCAGACCCGTCGCAATCTGCGCCAGATCGAATCGACCATCCACAAGCTCGAGCACGACTTTGGCCGTCCGCCGTCCGAGAGCGAGATCGCCGAAGCCATGCAGCTGCCGCTGCCCGAGTACCAGAGCATGCTGTCCGAGTGCAAAGGCATCTGCCTCGTGCACTTCGAAGACTTTCACGGCGATGATGAAGGCCACAGCAATCCGGTCGACAACATCATGGACGAGAATCTGGCCAGCCCGCTGGAACAGCTGTCTGATGACGGCTTCCGCTCGGCCCTCGTCGATGCAATCAAGCTGCTGCCCGAGCGCGACCAGCTGGTGATGAGCCTGTACTACGAACAGGATCTCAACCTCAAGGAAATCGGCGCCGTACTAGGCGTCTCCGAATCCCGCGTCTCGCAACTGCATAGCCAGGCCATTGCACGCCTGCGCTCGCGCTTGCGCGAGTGGACCTGAGCGGCGAGGGGAAAGCCACATTGGACAAGATCAGCATCATTGCCATCATCGGCGGCCTGACCGCCATTCTTGCCGGCCAGGCACTCGAAGGCGGCCATATCGGCTCGCTGCTGCAAGTTACCGCATTTCTGATTGTCATCGGCGGCACCGCCAGTGCCGTCATGCTGCAATGCACGCCCAAGCAGTTCATCAACGGCATCAAGATGGCCGGCTGGATTTTCAAGCCGCCACAGTACGAACATGAAAAACTGATCCGCGACATCGTCGGCTGGAGTCAGGCCGCCCGCCGTGGTGGCTTTCTGGCGCTGGAAGGCTTCATCAATCTGCAGAAAGACCCTTTTGTCAAAAAAGGTCTGCAGATGCTGGTGGATGGTGCCGAGCCGCAAGTCATCCGCGATGTGCTTGAAACCGAAATCGACATGAACGAGCAGGCACGCAAGCAATCGGCCAAAATCTGGGAAGCCGCCGGCGGCTATTCGCCGACCATGGGCATCCTCGGTGCCGTGCTGGGCCTGATTCATGTAATGGAAAACCTGTCCGACCCGTCCAAACTCGGTGGCGGTATTGCGGTGGCCTTTGTCGCGACCGTCTACGGCGTCGGCGTGGCCAACCTGCTGTTCCTGCCGATGGCCAACAAGCTGAAAAACCTGATCATGCTGGAAAGCAATATCAAGGAGCTGACCGTCGAAGGGCTGATCGCGATTGCCAACGGCGAAAACCCGCGCATCATCGAGGCGCGCCTGCGCAGCTTTACCGCCCTCGCCTGATCACCACGACACGCCAACAACAAGGCCAGCCGACAGGCTGGCCTTGTCACATGCGGCATCCGCTATCTCAGCCAGCCACTGCCGATATCTGCCAGCAGCCAGCTATTCCCCTCTCGCCGGAACTGCAAACGCAGTTCCAGCCAGCGATCATCCCCGCTTCTTTTCTCCAGCGTCCACAGCACTTTCCCCTTGGCCGGTACGATGGCATAGCAATCGCCACCGCCCTTCAACAGCAAGGTGAAGCCATCCTGTTGATCATCTGCGGCATCGACAAAACTTTGCAGGGTGTAGTTATCAGGAAATGCCGGGCACAAACAGACAAAGCGGGCACCGCTATCCAGCAGGTTCTTGCGCCACCAGCGCAAGCGGGTAAACACGACCGGCATGCACTGCACCTGAATGGCTTCATCACCATGCAGCACAAAGTCGCGAAAACGCAGCCACGCTGATTCGCCTGCGGCCAACATTACCGACTCCTGCCAGATGGCATCCTTCGCCGCGGCAGACAGCTGTCGACGATCGTGCCAGGCGGCCAGCAGATACCAGACAGTCAGACCGGCAATCGGTAGCAGCCAGAACAAGGCCACACTCTCCAGCCACCAGCCCAGCACTATCCCCGCCAGCAGCCATGCGGCCAACACCGGCAACAGATAGCGCTTTGCCGTCATCGCGATTGTCAGGGTCTTAATCGCCGAAGCCATGGCTATCCTTCTGTCGCAGCGTCATCACAATGCGGCCAGTGCCAGCCACTGCTGCGGTGTATCCAGCAGATGATCGGGTGCGTAGTGCTGCAGCTCCTCCTCGCTGCCATAGCCCCAGCGCACCGCGCAGCAGGCCAGGCCATTCTCGCGGGCGGCAATCAGGTCATGCTTGCGATCGCCTATCATCAGCGCCTGCCCATCTATCAACCCCTCGCGCAGCAAATCGGCCAGCTGGCTGCCCTTGCGAATACCGACATCGCCGCCGCTGACAAAGGCAAAATACTGGCGAAGGCCGAACAGGCTGAGAATGGCCTCGGCAAAATCGGCGCGCTTGCTGGTACACAGCCCCATGTGCACCCCGCTGGCAGCCAGGCTGGCCAGCGTTTCAGCCACTTGCGGATAGAGCGTATTTTCGGCGTAGCCAAGCCGCGCATAACGCTCGCGATAGCTGCTCAATACGCTCAGCTGGCGCGCCGGATCGGCAGCCGGTAACAGCTGCGCTATCGTTTCATCCAGCGGCGGCCCGATGCGCGAGCACAGCTCGGCCCGTTCACGCTCCGGCTCGCCATGCTCGCGCAAGGCATGATTGAGGCAAAGCATGAAGCCCTCGAGCGGATCGCTCAAGGTTCCATCCAGATCAAACACCAGCGTGCTGTACTTTTGCATTCACTCCCCCATCACCTGCTGATACAAAAAAGGTTGGCCGCATATTGCGGCCAACCTTTTGCTCCAATCAACGCCTCACGGCTCAGTACACCAGACCCATGGCCTGACGCACATCATCCATCGTCGCGCGGGCAACCTTCTCGGCGCGGGCATTGCCCTCGTTGAGAATCTCGGTCACCAGTTTCGGGTTGGACAGATACTTCTCGGCACGCTCGAACATCGGCTGCTGCTCGCGCACCACGGCGTCGATCACCGGTTGCTTGCAGTCCAGACAGCCGATGCCGGCGCTGCTACAGCCGGCCTTCACCCATTCCTTGGTCTCGCCGCTGCTGTATACCTCGTGCAGCTGCCATACCGGGCACTTGGCCGGATTGCCCGGATCGGTGCGGCGCACACGCGCCGGGTCGGTCGGCATGGCGCGGATTTTCTTCGATACCGCTTCCGGCGCTTCGCGCATGGTGATGGTGTTGCCGTAAGACTTGGACATCTTCTGGCCATCGAGACCCGGCATCTTGGAGGCGGCAGTCAGCTTGGCTTCGCACTCCGGCAGGATGGTCTTGCCCTTGTTTTCCAGCCAGCCCATCAGGCGCTCGCGGTCAGCGCCACCAAGGTTCTGGCTCATGGCCAGGATTTCGCGTGCCTTTTCCAGTGCCTCGACATTGCCGTCCTGCAGATAGGCGGTGCGCAGTTGCTCGAATTGCTTGCCGGCCTTGCCGATTTTCTTGACGGCGGCCTTGGCCAGCTCTTCGAAATTCGGCTCGCGACCAAACATGTGGTTGAAGCGGCGTGCCACTTCACGGGTCAGTTCGATATGCGGCACCTGGTCTTCGCCCACCGGCACGAGGCCAGCCTTGTAGATCAGGATGTCGGCCGCCTGCAACAACGGATAGCCAAGGAAGCCATAGGTAGTCAGATCCTTGTGGCTGAGCTTTTCCATCTGGTCCTTGTAGGTCGGCACCCGTTCCAGCCAGCCCAGCGGCGTCACCATCGAGAAGGCCAGATGCAGTTCGGCATGCTGCGGCACGCGCGACTGCACGAAAATGGTGGCCTGTTCCGGATCGACACCCGAGGCCAGCCAGTCGATCACCATCTCGTGGATGGATTTGCCGATGATGGACACGTCGTCAAAGTTGGTGGTCAGCGCATGCCAGTCGGCCACCATGAAGAAGCACTCGTGGCTGCTTTGCAGCTCGACCCAGTTCTTGATCACGCCATGATAGTGGCCAAGGTGCAGGCTGCCGGTTGGGCGCATGCCGGAGAGGATACGGTTGGCAAACATGTAAGGGTTCCGAAAAGGTTATTCCGGCTCAGACCAGCAGGCCGAGCAGGTCGTACACAAGATTGATGAAGGGTCGCAAGATCGGTGACAACAGGCCGGTAAACACCAGCGCCAGCAAAATCCACATGCCGTAAGGCTCGATACGCGAAAAGCTGTAGGCCAGCCGCGGCGGCAGGAAGCTCTCGAGAATGCGGCCGCCATCCAGCGGCAACAGCGGCATCAGGTTCAGCACCATCAACACCACATTGATGCTGATGCCGGCCTGGCTCATCAGTGCCAGCGGCCGGGTGTAATCGTTGTCCATGGTGATGGCGAGCTTGAACAACAACACCCACATCACGGCCATGACGAAGTTGGCCGCAGGACCAGCCGCCGAGACCCAGCGCATGCCGCGGCGCGGATCACGCAAGGCGCCGACATTGACCGGCACCGGCTTGGCCCAGCCAAACAGGAAGCCACCCAGCGTCACCGCGATCAGCGGCAGCACGATGGTGCCGAGCGGGTCGATATGCTTGATCGGGTTCAGTGTTACCCGCCCCAGCATATAGGCGGTCTTGTCGCCAAAAATCTTGGCAGCATACGCATGCGCCGCCTCGTGCAGGGTAATCGCCAGCAGCACCGGCAAGGCATACACCGAGATTTTCTGGATCAGATTGAGCTCTTCCAATGTTTTTCCTTTGTCACAGGCCAAGAATGGCAGCGTCGCCCTTGCCGCGCCGGATCAATTCGACACCGTCAGTCATGTCGACCACCGTGGTCGGCTCGGTACCACACCAGCCACCATCGATCACCAGCTCGACCGCGTGTTCCAGCCGTTCGCGGATTTCATACGGGTCAGTCAGCGGCTCTTCGTCACCCGGCAATTGCAGGGTACAGGACAAGATGGGTTCGCCCAGCTCTTCCAGCAAGGCCAGCGTAACCGGATGATCAGGCACGCGCAGACCAATGGTGGCGCGCTTCGGATGCAGGGTGCGCTTGGGCACCTCGCGGCTGGCCTGCAGAATAAAGGTAAAACTGCCCGGCGTCGCCGCCTTCAGCATGCGGTACTGCGCATTATCAACCTTGGCGTAATTGGCCAATTCCGACAGATTGGCGCACACCAGAGTCAGGTGGCGCTTGAGATCGATCTGGCGGATCGCCAGCAGCCGCTCCATCGCCTGCTTGTCACCCAAGTGGCAGCCAAGCGCGTAACAGGAGTCGGTCGGATACACGACCACCCCGCCATCCCGAATGATCTTGGCCGCCTCGCGTATCAGCCGCGCCTGCGGGTTTTCCGGATGAATCATGAAGAACTGCGACATGCGAGCTCCTGTACGTTGGCCGCAGGACGATGGATGCGCGCCTGCAGCGCGTCCCACACCGGCTGGCAGATCGGCGGCAAGGGCTGGGTGCTGCCGACATCGCGGCCACCCTCGCCCGGGGCGTGAAAATCGCTGCCGGCGCTGGCCAGCAAGCCATGTTTTTGCGCAAACAGCGCAAAGCGCAGGCTGTCGTCCAGGCTATGACTGCCGCTGACGACCTCGACCCCCTCACCACCGGCGGCCTTGAAATCGGTAAACAACCGCTCAAGCAAGGTGCGGCCCATATCGTAGCGCCCCGGATGGGCGACGACGGCAATGCCGCCCGCCGCGCGGATCCAGCCAACGGCTTCTTCCAGGCTTGCCCACTCGTGCGGCACATAGCCGGGTTTGCCGGTCGTCAGATATTTGCGGAATACGGTTTTGACATCCTTGACCTGGCCGCTTTGCACCAGAAAACGCGCAAAGTGGGTGCGGCCAACCATCTCGGGGTTGGCCGCAAAGCCCATTGCGCCATCAAACGCCCCGTGGATGCCGACCTTCTCCAGCGAGGCCGACATCTGCCGCGCACGCTCGACCCGTCCGTCGCGGATGGACTTGAGTCCAGCGGCCAGCGTCGGCTCGTCCGGGGCTATGCCCAGGCCAACGATGTGCACGGTATGGCTGCGGCCCCAGCTGACCGAGATCTCGACACCGTCGAGAAAGGCTACACCGGCCGCCAGGGCCGTTGCCCGCGCCTCGGCAAGGCCGGCAGTGCAGTCGTGATCGGTCAGCGACAACAAGGTGGCGCCACGTTCGGCCGCGCGGCGGATCACCTCGGCCGGTGGCAGACCGCCATCAGAAGCCGTCGAGTGAAAGTGCAGATCGATGCTGTTCATTGCCCTGCCTTTGCCTGACGCTGTGCTTCACGCAGCTGCCAGGCCGCCAGTTTCTCGCGATACTCGATCAGCGCCGAATCATAGAAATCCCAGACGCAGGGCTGGCAACCACTATGACAGCAGGCGTTGTCATCCGGCACTTCGGGCTTTTCCGGCTCCGGGTCGAATTCGTCGTCCCAGGCCGGCTCGGCCGGCAGTGGCGTCAACGTGCTCATGCTGCCGCTACCACGCGAATCTCGAAGCCCTCGCCCGATACGATCTGGCCAGCGCGAATCTTGTTGGTCTTGCGCAGCTCAAGCTGACCATCGACAAAGACATTGCCCTCGGCAATGAACAGCTTGGCATGGCCGCCGGTATCCATGATGCCGGTGGTTTTCAACAGGTCACACAGGGCGATGTACTCACCACGCAATTCGAAGGTTTCTTTCATTTTTCACACAGTCTTTTGACAGTCTTGTGAATCCACTGTGGACAAGCAAGACAAGTCTTTGTTTGTAAATATACTTTTTTTGCTGATCATTTTTTGATCAGCCTGCATCCGCTTTCCACACCGCCAAGGGACAGGCTTGTGCACCCCTTGTGGACAACTGCTGCAAGTCATTGCTGCAGCAAGGCTTTTAGCCATTGCTTAAAAAGCAGGCAGTTCCGGCAGACAAGTTTGCAAGGCCGGCCAGGCTGCGGCCAACCTTTGAGTCACGCTGCCCGACAATACCTGGTAATCCACCGCCAGCTCGGCCAGCAAGGCCTGATGCCGGGCAAACAGCATCTCGCGGGCTTGCGGATGCGAACGCAGCGGGTCTGCCTGCCACGGTATATCGGGCTGCATCAACCAGGTCAGCCGGTAGCGGCTGGCATGATCGGCCGCAGACAAGGCTGCCGGCGAGACGCCAAATCCGATTTCGGCCCAGAGGCGGCAAGTCAGCCGCGTGGTATCACACAATAACACGCGGTGCTGTGCTGCCAGCCGTGTCTCAGCCGCCTGCTGGCCGGCGGCAATCGCCAGCACATCATCCAGCGTTGGCCGGTATTCACGGCTCGCGTAATACTCGCGGGCATATTCATCCACCACGGCAACATCGATGCCGGCTTGCTGCAATCGTGCAGCCATGGCCTGACAGAAGGTGGATTTGCCGCTGGACTCGGGGCCGACAAGCGCAATAAGCAAGGGAGAAGACGCAACTGACATGGGCTGAATTATACGCTGCACGGCAGCAATTCAGAAATCACCCACACGCAGCGGGGAAAGTCATGTGAAAGGGCTGTTGGCCAACTATGGACAAGCACAACAAGCCCTTGATGGCAAAAAGACTTTTCAAGGCTGCTCAAAAAACAGTCAGCACTGGCCGCTTATGCACGCCAGTGCTGAACAGGCTTGTGAGCGAGCTGTGGATAAATCAGGCAAAGCACTGATAGTACTGGCCTTTTTTATCAACGCTTAAAAAACAGGCAATCAGCCCAGCTCACCGCAAAGGTTGGCCGCAAGCCAGGAAGCGGCATCGCCACTGGCGCCGCCCGACAGCAGACACAGCAGCTTGGCCTGCGCTGCCTCCGGCGTCATGTCGGCACCACTGATGGCACCCGCACGGAACAAGGGCTGGCTGGCGGCATAAGCACCCACCTCGACTGCGCCGCGCTGGCACTGAGTCAACACCAGCACCGGCACCGCGCGCGCTTTCAACTCGGCAATCGCGGCAAACAGCGCTGGCGTATCGGGCACATTGCCATTGCCGTACACCTGCAGAATCGCCGCCTCGGGCGGGCTGGCGGCCAACCATTGGCCGGCACTGACCGCCATCGCCCCCGGCAGCAGGCCGACAAAACGGATATCCGCCTCACGCGGCAGTACCGCGCGGAATTCGCCGCCAGCTTGCAGCCAATGCTCGCGATGCCAGGCCGGGTGAATGCCGAAGCTGGCCAGATGCGGGGCATTCGGCGTGTCAAAGCCGGCAAAGCTCGCGCAATCCACCTTGCGCGCACGGCAGCCGCGCAGCAGTTTCTGGTTGAAGGCAATCACCACCTCGTGCAGATCGCTCTGGCAGGCGGCTTCGATGGCATCCGCCAGATTGCCCCAGCCATCGCTGCGCGGATGAGCAAGCGGCAGTTGCGAGCCGGTCAGCACCACAGGTTTGCCCAGTTGCTGCAGACAGAAGGCCAGCACGCTGGCGGTGTAGGCCATGGTATCGGTGCCGTGAATCACCACAAAACCGTCAAACGCCTGATAGTCAGCGGCAATATCCCGCACCAGCTGCTGCCAGTGCGCGATGGTAATGGCCGAGGAGTCGATCAGCGGCTGGTAGCTGCGTACTTCCCAGCTGACGCCATCACGCGCCAGGCGCGACAGTTGCTGCTCAAGATAGCCATCGGCCGGTGCCAGACCATCGGCGGTCGGCAGCATGCCTATGGTGCCGCCGGTGTAGAGAATCAGTAAGCGTTTCATCATCGGTACTCATGGCCAGCTTGGCCGCAATTCGGAAATAAAAAACGGCGCGATCGGTAAATCACGCCGTCTTGATCATCTGGTGATTGCCAGTCGGCAATTACAGATTATGCACCAGGATGCCCGCAATCAGCGCTGGCGCCACAAAGCGGCAGAAGCCGCGCATGGCCAGCAGCCAAGCTGCAGGTTCATTGTTGCCGGACAGTTCTTTCTCGATCACCGGCCATACCTTCCAGCCGACAAAGAGCGCCAGCAGGATCTCGCCTACCGGCATCAACAGCTTGGAGGTCAGGAAGTCCAGCAGATCAAAGAAAGCCATGCCGAACAGCTTGTACTCGCTCCAGATACCCAGCGACAGCGAAGCCGGCACACCAAGCAGGAAGATCAGCAGCGTCACCAGCAGTGCTGCCGGTGTACGTTCCATCTTGCATTCCTGCATGGCAAAGTTCACCACCACCTCGAGCAAGGACACCGACGAAGTCAGCGCCGCCACCAGCAGCAGTACGAAGAACAGGATCGCGAACAGCTGGCCGGCCGCCATCTTGGCAAACACCGCCGGCATGGTAATGAAGGTCAGGCCCGGGCCGGCAGACGGGTTGAAGTCAAAGGCAAACACCGCCGGCAACACCATCAGGCCTGCCAGGAAGCAGGTCAGCACGGTCAGCAGGATCACCCACATCGACGAACCCAGCAGATTGGCCTCTTTGTCCACATACGAGCCATAGGTAATCATGATGCCCATGCCCAGCGACAGCGAGAAGAAAGCCAGGCCCATCGCATCGACCAGCATCGCACCGGTCACCTTGCTGAAGTCCGGCGTCAGGAAGTACAGCAGGCCATCCACCGCACCGGGCAGCGTCAGACCCCGCACGATCAGGATCAGCATCAGCACGAACAGCGCCGGCATCAGGAATTTGGACAGGCTTTCAATGCCCTTCTGCACCCCGCCCAGCACCACGCCAAGGGTCAGGATCGCAAAAGCGGCATGGAAGATCAGCGGTTCCCATGGATTGGTGATGAAACCGGTAAAAATACCTTCCAGCAGCTTGGCATCAGCCGTGAGGATTTCACCGCTGATCGACTTGCCGATATAGGCAATCGTCCAGCCGCCCACCACGCTGTAAAAAGAATAAATCAGGAAGCACACCAGCACGCCGACAAAGCCGACAACCGGCCAGCGGCCACCGCGCAGCTCGCGGAAGGTACCTACCGCACCATTACCCGAGGCGCGACCAAGCGCCATTTCGCCCATCATCAGCGCCAGACCGACGCTGAGGCAGATCGCCAGATAAATCAGCAGGAAAGCACCGCCGCCGTTGGTCGCGGCAACATAAGGAAATTTCCAGATTGCACCAAGGCCGATTGCCGAACCGGCAGCGGCCAGAATAAAGCCGAGGCGTGAGCCCCATTGAGAGTTAGCCATACATCACTTCTACATAAACGGAACGAAAAAAAACCGGATTACCGGTCTGCATCAACAGGCAGGGGTACTGCCGTCTAGCGATCGTTGCTCCCTGTCGTGCGGGATAGCGCGCTACAAGGTTGGCCGCAAGCGGATAGCTTGCCCGTTACGATTCAGCCTTTCACCGGACATGGGTCAGCCGGCACAGGTAAACCGTATCTGGAATGAACGCAGGGACTATCAGTCCATGATCTTGGGTGCGATCATTTGTATTCACAATACAATATCCAAAATATCACAGATACTTTCCATTGAAAATGCCGGCTTACCCCGACGGCCAAAGCGATGACGATTGCCAGTCTCATTCGCTCTGCGTATACTGGCGCCCTCTGCGGGTGTAGCTCAATGGTAGAGCAGAAGCTTCCCAAGCTTACGACGAGGGTTCGATTCCCTTCACCCGCTCCAGCGATTCCTCCTCCCCCGCCCAGATCATGAAGTGGAACTCCGGCCGGCTTTGGCTACAAATTTCTGTATACGCCTTGCTGGTGGCTGCCTTGTTCATGGGTGCAGCACTGCTTTACATTGCCCATCTCGATACCGAAGGCACCAAGGACAAGCTTGAACGTGCCCTGAGCGACACGGGCCGTGTCTTGAAGATTCATGGCGATATCTCGCCGCTGCTATTCCCGGCCCCGGGTTTGCAGATTACCGACCTCACCCTCAGCGAAACCGACGGCAAGACCACCTTTGCCAGCATTGCGCGTGCCGAAGCCCGTCTCGCTTGGCTGCCACTGATTTTTGGCCGTCTCGAAATCGACTATCTGGCAACCGAAGGCAGCAATATGCGGCTGGTGCGCCAGACTGATGGCAAGCTCAACATCAGCGATCTGCTGCAACGCCGCCAGCAAACCCGCTTCCAGCTGAATCTCGACGCCTTCTCGCTGCAGATCAACCGTCTTGACTATCAGGACCGCTTTAACGGCCAGTCATGGCGGCTGGAAAACGCGGTGCTGGATATCGACTCGCTGCACGACGATGCCAGCCTGGATTTCAAGGGCCGCCTGCAATCGGCAGGACGCGCCGTCGACCTTGCCGCGACCGCACCGTTTACCCGCATTGATGACCAGATCGACATTCCACAGCTCGATATTCTTGCCTCGCATCAAAGTGTGGAACTGGGTGAAATCAAGGCAGAAGGCACCGGCAAGCTGCAGCTGAATCTCGCCACCATGCTGGCACAAGGTCAGGACCTTAAGCTGACGCTGGGCAGTACGCATCCGCATAGCAAGAGTGAATTGCTGGTGCCGTCTCTCGCCGTCAGCCTGGATGAAATGTCTGCGCCGAATGCCAGCCTGACCGGCCTGATCGACTACGAAAAAACCCGTTACTCGTTTACCAGCCACTTTGCCGATCTCAACGTCAAACCGGGCCTGATTGCCGCCGGCAAGACCAATCACGATTTCAAATGGCAGGTTGGCCCGCACTCGCTGGCCATGTCGCTGCAATCGCCCCTGCAGATCGAGCAGCTGGCCAAGCTCAATATGAAGCCGATTGCGCTGACCGCCCAACTGAAGACGCCGATTCTGCCGCGCGGCCAACTGCGCGCCCAGCTGAATGGCGAACTGGATGGACAACTGGATGAAGCCCGGCTCGAATTGCGGGTAAATGGTGAACTTGACGGCTCCAAGCTGGCCACCACCATCAAGCAGCAAGGCTTCATGCTGCCCAGCCATGACTTCCTGCTGTCGGTAGACAAACTCGACCTTAACCGCTACCTGCCCGAAAACAAGACGCAAAGCACAACGGCCTTGTTCGACAACAAGCAAGCTTTGCAGCTTGACTGGATGGACTACATCAATATCAGCGGCAAAACCAATATCGGTGAATTGCTGGTAGACAACTTCAAGATTGGCGGCATCAGTGCCGACCTGACGGCGAACAGTGAAAAACTGCAACTGAGCAATCTGTCAGCCGACATTTACGAAGGCCAGCTCAATGGCGAAATCAGCCTGTTGCGCGAAAAACAACCCAAGCTGCAGGTGCGCCAACAACTGACCGGCATGCAGATGAAACCGCTGATGTCCGATCTGTTCAACTTCAGCCGTATCGAAGGCTCGGGCAATGGCTGGATTCAGCTCGAGTCCCGAGGCACATCCATGATGGCGCTACGCAACTCGCTGACCGGCAATGTGGCCGCACGGCTAGAGAAAGGCGCGCTACTGGGTATCGACCTCGTCAAGACCTTGCAGACTCTGCCGGTCGGCACTTCCGACTGGACCACCGAGCTGGACGATGCGCCCGATCAGAAAACCACATTCTCCTCGCTTTCGGCACAACTGCAGCTGCAGGATGGCATTGCCAGGAATCAGGATCTGAAACTCGCGTCCTCGCTGGTCAATGTACAAGGCAATGGCAAGTTTGATATCACCCAGGGGCTGATTGACTACAGCCTCGACGTCAACCCGAACCCTGTCGCATTCAACAAGCTTGGCAAGGTCAACATCCCGCTGAAGATCACCGGCCCGGTCAACAAGCCGGTGTACTCGCTCGACTTTAACGCCATTGTCAAAGGCAAGAAAACCGAGAGCGAAAAGCAGCAAACGCTGAAAAAAGAGCTGGGCAAACAGCTGAATGCCATTCTGCCACGGGTAAATTAGTATTTTTTGATAAAATATGCTTTAATCTCTCGAAAACAAACACTCAATGCCATATGAGTTACAATTCAAGATAACTCACTGGAGCAGCTCGCTCCGCGCACCTGGCAGCTATCACGAGTGGACAGATCATGAAAATCCCGGTCATTCAGACAGCACACAAGCAAGCACTCAAGCTTTCGCTGCTGGTCGCCATTTTCGTCAGTCTGCTACATGAAGCCGGCCACTACATTCACAACACTACCCTCGCACTGCTGGTGAATATTTCGGTAATTGCCACCCTGCTTTTTACCATTCACCGCTATCTGAGCCGCCTGCAACGCGGAGAATCCAGTCTGCATAACGAGCTGCTGATACAGGCGCTCAAAAACCGCATCCTGTTTGAAGACGCGCCGGTTGCCATGCTGGAAATACACGACGAGCAGATCGTGGTAAGCAATCTGAGCGCCAGGGCTCTACTTGGCCGCAGCCCCGAAAACGAAAATTTTTATGATTTCCTGCACCCGGCCGACCAGCCCGTAGTTCGCGCCTGGCTGGAAAATCCGCATCGTCTATCTTCACTCGAGCAGCGGGTAAGCCTGATCGGCCAACAGCACAAAAATGCCACGGTCGAATTATCAATGATCGAACAGTCCGACTGGCAAAGCAGCATCCTGCTGGTACTGTACGATGTCAGCGAACAGGCCTCGCAAGAGGCACTACTCAAGCAGTCGCAACAGCGACTCGAGCTGGCGCTGATGGGCTCGCGGGATGCAACCTGGGACTGGGATCTAGCCAGTGGCACCATTTATTTTTCCTCGCGTGGCTGGCAAATGCTGGGCATGCAGCAAGACGAGATCGTTTCGACTATTCACTCGTGGAAACAGCGCATTCATCCGGATGACATTCCGCAGTTGCAGGCACAGATCAGTCATGCGCTGAAAGGCAATGACGAACGCTATGAAGTCAATTTCCGGCTGCTGCACAAGGAGGGCTATTACCTGCCCTTGCTGTCTCGCGGCTTCATTCTCCGCGACAGTACCGGCAAAGCCATCCGGGTTTGCGGAACCAATAGCGATCGCAGCAGCCAGGCCTCATTTGAACAATCCCTGCTGGAAGACGTGCGCCAGATGGGTGCCTTCATCGCCAATTTGCCGGGCTATGTCTACCGCAGCCGTTACCTGACGCCCTGCACGCCAGACTTCATCAGCACCGGGGTCGAAAGTATTACCGGCCATACACAGGATGATTACCTGCTGCATCAGAACACCCTGCATGGCCAGGAAATTCACGATGAAGATCACCACCGCGTCATGGAAACCATTCGCCATGCCCTGCTAAGGCAGAATGCTTACGAGGTGGAATATCGTATTCAAGCCAAATCCGGTGCGCTCAAATGGGTATGGGAACGTGGCCGCGGCATTCTGTCCAAAGATGGCCTGCTGCAGGGTCGTGAGGGCTTTGTCACCGAAATCACCGATCGCAAAACTGCCGAACAGGCACTGGCCGAAAGTGAATATCGCTGGAAATTTGCCCTCGAAGGCGCTGGCGATGGCGTGTGGGACTGGGATCTTGCCTCGGACCGGCTTTATGTCTCGCCACGCTGGAAACAAATGCTGGGGCATGATCCAGAAACCGTCATTACCTCGCCTCTTGAGTGGGACAAAAAGCTGCATGCCGATGAGGCCAACCTTGTCCGGATGCTGCTCGGCAACCATCTGGCCGGACTCAGCGACAGCTATACCAGCGAGCACAGGCTGCGCTGCCACGACGGTAGCTGGAAATGGGTGCTTGATCGCGGTCTTGTCGTAGATCGCGATGCCGATGGCAAGGCGCGGCGCATTATCGGCTCGACTACCGATATCACCGAACGCAAACAGATCCTGCAGACACTGCAACAACGCGAGTCTCTGCTCAGCCGCATGGGGCAAATCGCCAAGATCGGTGGCTGGGAGCTGGATCTGCAAAAAAACCAGCTCTCGTGGTCAGACCAGACTTACCGCATTCATGAACTGTCGCCCCAGACCGAAATTGACCTGCAAGGTGCAATCGACTTTGTAGAGGCAGATTTCCGCAGCCAGCTGTCGGGCGTTATCAGCATGGCCTTGCAAAATGGCCAGGCTTGGGATCTCGAACTCCCCATCATCACCGCCTCAGGGCGTGAAAGCTGGATCCGGATGCAAGGCGAGGCACTTTACGAAGGCGAGCACATCCTGAAACTGCATGGTGCCTATCAGGACATTTCCGAGCACAAGCAGATCAAACAGGCCCTGCATCAAGAAAAGACCCGGTTGAATGCCATCTTTGACAGTGTGGTCGACTCAATTATTGTCATCAATGCAGAACTGAATATAGAAGAGCTTAACCCCTCGGCCTGCGATACCTTTGGCTATCAACGCCACGAAGCCAAGCAACTGAATATCCGCCAACTGATCAGCCCGGACCAGCACAGCGTGCTTGACACCCTGCTGGACAAGGCCGGCGCCCCCCAGCGACGCCTTGGCGAGCGTAAAGGCAGCGAACTATTGATGCAAAAGCACAATGGCGACAGCTTTCCGGCAGAAATTACCCTTGCCGACTGGCAGGAAAACGACGAAACCTACTATACCGTTGCCATCCGTGACATCACTGCGCGCAAGGCTGTGCAGGCGCAGTTGATCCAGAGCCAAAAAATGGAATCGCTGAGCCTGCTGTCCGGAGGCCTTGCCCATGATTTCAATAATCTGCTAGGCATCATCACCGGCAACCTCGATTTTCTGGAGCCTCGGCTTGAAGGGGACGAGAAGGCACTGCTGCGCCTGCAATCCGCCATCCGCGCCACCGAGCGGGGCGCCGACATTACCCGTCGCATGCTGGCACTTTCCAAGCAACGCAGCAGCAACCGCAGCAACCAGGCCTACCAGGTCAATACCCTGATCAACGAAGTCCTGAAGATCGTGCAAAGAATGCTGGGGCCCAATTTCAGCCTGATTACCGATCTGGCTACCGATGCCCACCCTTGCCAGCTTGACCCGGCTGAGTTTGAAAACGTCTTGCTGAACCTGACTGTCAACGCCAGAGATGCCATGCCGGATGGTGGTGAAATCCACATCAGCACCCGTAATCTGGCCGCCGGCGAATTACTGGCGCCGACTCGTCGCGCACTTGACCCCGGCCGGCAGTATCTGGAGATCTCCTTCAGCGACAATGGCTGCGGCATGAGCGAGGATGTCAAACAGCGCGCCTTCGAACCTTTCTTCAGCACCAAGGAAGCCAAGGGTACCGGTCTCGGGCTGGCTATGGTGTACACCTTCATCAAGGATCTTGGCGGTCAGGTACGGGTCGAGAGTACCCCCGCCATCGGCAGCACTTTCTATCTATACCTGCCCGCGTCAGAACAAGCCAGCATCGCCACTGCGGCCAAGCCGCGCAATGAGCTTCTACCCACCGCCACGACTGGTGAAACCGTCCTGGTGGTCGATGACGAGCCCGATCTGCTGAGCACGACGACAGACCATCTGCAGCAATTGGGTTACCAGACGCTCGGTGCGGCCAACGCAGGAGAAGCATTGGCCATTCTGGACAAGCAGTCCGGTATTCACCTGTTACTCAGCGATGTCGTGATGCCTGGTGGCATGTTCGGCACCGAACTGGCCCTGCGCGTACAGGAGCGCTATCCCGACATCGCCATTCTGCTTTGCTCGGGCTTTCCGCAAAAGATCAAGGACGACCCCGAGTATCAGACTCTGGCCGCCCACCTGATCAACAAACCATTCAGAAAATCTGAGCTAGCCATCCGCGTGCGCGAACGCCTGGATGAACAGGCACGAAACAAACAAGCAAGCTGACACTTTCAAAGGGAATGCAAGATGCACGATATTCATGTGCTGATCGTTGATGATGACGATGATTTCCGCAATATGATTGCGGACAGTGTTGAGCAGTACTTCCCTATCCGGCAAGCCGCATCGGGACGTGAGGCATTAGCCTATATTGCCGAGCAACCTTGCGAGATCGCCCTGCTGGATGTGCAAATGCCGGGCATGAATGGTTACGAACTCTGCGAAACCATTCTGGCCACCCACCCTGATACGCGCATCATTTTTGTGTCGGGTGATGACACCCTGCAGGCTCGTATGACGGCCTACGATGCCGGTGCCGATGATTTCATTGCCAAACCTTTCCGTGTTGCCGAGCTGATCCTGAAGCTCAGACGCATGAAAGAGGTGATCCAGAACGCCAAAGAACTGCAGGACTCCATCCAGCAAGCCACCGAAGTCGCCATGCAGGCGATGAGCAGCACCGGCGAAATGGGCTGCGTGCTCGAATTCACCCGCAATCTGTCGCAGAGCCACAATGTTGATCATCTGCTCAAGTCGCTGATCACTACCGCCTCATCCGGCTTTGGCCTGAAAGTGTCAGCACAAATCCGGCTGGATGATCAGCAAAAAACGCTGGACAGCATGGGCCGCGCCAACCCGCTGGAAGCCGAAATGCTGCGTAGCCTGTCGCAGGACAGCAATCGCATCTACAACATGGGCAAGCGCCTGATCATCAACTACCCGCGCATCACGCTGCAGGTAAAGGACATGCCGCTTGATGACCCGGACAAGTGTGGCCGCCTGCGTGACCACATCGCCTTGCTGGTTGACGCCTCCGAGCAACGGCTTGACGGCATCGTGATGGACCAGAAGCTGCGCCGTCAGCAACAGCTGATGCAGTCTTCGATGATGGAAACCCGCCAGACTATTACGGATCTGGACCTGATCTACCGCCAGCAAGCATCAGAAAACATGGCCGTGTTTGACCAGATTCGCAGTGAGATGGAGCAGGCAATGGTCTATCTTGGCCTGACCGAGAGCCAGGAGCGCACCGTGATGAAGATCATCGATGCCGGTGCCGCACATGCCGGCGCCCTGTACGACCAAGGGCTGGCGCTGGATGACAAGTTTGCCGGCATTCTGTCTTCACTTTCAGATGCGGCAGGGCAAGAGGTGAGCGCGCCGGAAGCACCACAAGAAACCGACAGCGATGCGGGCTCCATCATTCTTTTCTAGCCAGCAGATCTCGCCTGCCTCGAAATGAAATACTGAACCGGGTTTGCAGAAATGGTAGCCACGACAAACAACAGCAAGGCGCACTTGTACTCGGATGGGCCGCTGATCTGGCATGGCCTTGTGCTCATGCTGTGGCTACCACTGACCCTGCTCGCTTTCTACCTCGCCGAGGCAGCATTTCTCAATACGCCAGGCCAGCTGCCACCAGCACAGCTGAGCTGGCTCGCCCCATGGCGATGGCCATTGGCACTGAGCCTCATGCTGATAGCAGCGACACTCCCCTATCACTATCACCGCAGGGTTGGCCGCAGACTGATCAGGCCCTTCAACCAGCTGCAGGAAAAACTGCTGTCGTCGCGCGAAATTGCCCAAACCTTCAACATCAACAAATCTGATGCGGTCAGCAATCTGCACACGCTGATTGATACGCTAGAGCAGCAAGTCACCCTGATGCGCCGCCAGCATCAATCGATGCAGGATGCCATCACCAGCGCCGAACAGGCCAATTCGGCCAAAAGCGAATTCCTGGCCAATATGAGCCACGAAATCCGCACCCCGCTTACCGCCATCCTCGGCCATCTGCACCTGCTCTCTGCCAGCAAGCTGGAGACACCCCAGCAAGTCAACGTTGATCGCATCACGACGGCAGCACGCATCCTGCTTGATGTCATCAATGACATTCTCGACTTTTCACGCATAGAGTCGGGCAAACTCGAACTCGAGAGTGTCAGCTTCGAGCTGCATACCGTCCTGTCCAATATGTATGCCATGCTCAATCTGCAGGCCAAGAACAAAGGATTGAGCTTCAATATCGAAGCGCCCTCGGACAGTCACTCGCTGATCGGCGACCCGCTACGGCTGAGCCAGGTTCTGCTGAACCTGACCAATAATGCGATCAAGTTCACCGATAGCGGCCATGTGCAACTCGCCGTCACCGTAACCGCCCTCGAACACCAGCACAGCCAGCTGTCATTCCGCATCAGCGATACCGGTATAGGCATGAGCCAGGCAGAAATCGAGCGCTTGTTCCAGACATTTTCACAAGCAGACAGCTCTACCACCCGCCGTTATGGCGGCAGCGGTCTGGGGCTGGCGATCTGCCAGCAGCTGGTTGAACAGATGGGCGGTCACATCTCGGTACAAAGCGTGCCGGCAGAAGGCTCGACGTTCAGCTTTGCCATCAGCCTGAAAAACGGACAAAAAGACCAGGACCTGCAACTGGAGGAGCTGGAACCCGCATCACCCAGTACGCTTGCCGGCATGCGCATTTTGCTGGTGGAAGACAATGCCTTGCTGACCGAATACCAGAGCGCCCTGCTGCAAGGCCACGGAGCCTTGGTCAGCTGTGCGGAAGATGGCTTGGCCGCCATTGCGCAGCTACAGTCAGACCCGTCATTCGATATCGTGCTGATGGACATCCAGATGCCAAGAATGGATGGCCTGACAGCCAGCAGAGAAATCCGCAAGCAATACAGCCCGCAGCAATTGCCGATTATTGCCATGACTGCCCATGCCTTGCAGGCTGAAGTTGAAAAGTCGCTAGAGGCCGGCATGAATGCCCATCTTTGCAAGCCGGTAGAGTCCAAGCTGCTGTTCAGCACCCTGCTACGTTTTGCCCGTGAAAGACATGCCACACCAACCGGCACTGTCAGCAGCCCGCCTCCGGCAAATACCGTCCTTCCGGACAATATGCTGCACTTTGACCTTGCCTCGGCATTGAGCAGTATGGGGGGCAAACCTTCACTGCTGCGCAGATTGCTAAAGAAAATGCAGCAAGAATATCGAGGAAGCGCCGACGAACTCACCCGCTTGTTACAAGATGACGAGCATGCTACGGCATTGCGCCTTGCCCACTCACTCAAAGGAGTCGCTGCAACGCTGGGAGCAACACAATTGCAAAGTGCCGCCCATCAACTGGAAAGCGCCTTGCGTGACGAGCCCGATGCCGATCATCACCTGCTTGCCGCCGCGCTAGGCACTCAGTTGGCCGCGTGTATCGCGGAGCTCGACCAGTTGTTTGCCAGCGATGATGCCAGCCAGGCTGATAACAAGGCAGGCAAAACACTGATTGAGCAGGCTGACTGGGACACACTGATTACGCTACTGAAAGAGCGCAATATCAGAGCTAGTCGGCACTTTGCCGAACTGAAGCCACGGCTGGCACAAATCTCCGCACTCGATGTTGCCGAGATCGATATCGCCATGCAGTGCCTGGACTATGCACACGCCTTGAACCTGTTACGTGCACTTGGCAAACGCCTGAACTTCTGACGCATACCGGCAAAATGAAACGACCTGCAAGACAAAAATCCTTGCAGGCCGCAATAAAATCATACTCAAATCATCAGACGTCTTCAGTATCAGCCCAGCCGCTACGATCACCACGATTCAGCACAGCATCAATCAGCAAGACATCGCCTGCCGAATAGGCGGCGGCGTCTTTCAGCTGCTCGTAATAAGCGGTGAAATCGGGGGCAGTAGCATCAAACAGCTGCTGGAAGCTGTCGATCACGAAGTAGGTTTTCTGGAAAGTATCAATACGGTAGCGCGTATTCATGATACGCAGCAGGTCAAAGCCGATACGGTTCGGGCTGCTGCTTTCTAGGCAATAAACCGACTCGGTCTTGCTGGATACAATGCCGGCACCGTAAATACGCAAGCCCTTCTCGGTCTTGATCAGGCCGAATTCCACCGTATACCAGTACAGGCGCGCCAGTAGCGGCAAGGCACCTAGTGACTTGGCCTTCATGCCGCCCTTGCCATAGGCCTCGAGATAATCGGCAAACACCGGGTTCATCAGCAGCGGTACATGACCGAACAGGTCATGGAATACATCCGGCTCTTGCAGGTAATCAAGCTGGTGCGGCTCGCGCAGCCACCAGGTCACAGGGAAACGGCGATTGGCCAGATGCTCGAAAAACACCTCGTCAGGAATCAGGCCGGGTACCGCGACGATTTTCCAGCGCGTGGCGGCAAACAGCTTTTCGTTCAGGCGCTCGAAATCCGGCACGCGGTCGGTATCGACCTCGAGTGCGGCCAAGCCTTCGAGGAATTCATCACAGACGCGGCCCGGCAGCAGCTCGCTCTGACGCTGGTACAAGGTTGCCCAGGTCTGGTGATCTTCGGCGCTATAGCGATCCAGCGGCTGCGGCAGGGTAAAATCGCTGTCATGGCCGAGACCGGCATTCTTGCGGACAGTGATGTCCGGTACGGTAAACGGTGTGCTCTCCATCTTGTTCTCTCTTTTGTATTTTGGCGTGTGCGCCAGAACAAGTAGTGTAGGAGGGGATGCATGCGGCATGTCCGCAACATTTGCCAACATCACCGCAATTTTGCATACTTCCCGCACCAATTATAGGAATATGCAGAAAATGCGCACAGTAGAGTTTGACCGTTTTGATTACCTGATCCTGGAAGCCCTGCAGAAAGATGCGCGCGCCACCCATCAGAAACTGGCACAAGACATTGCCCTGTCGCCCTCGCAAATCGGCCGGCGCATCCAGCGGCTCGAAGAAAGTGGCGTGATCCAGGGCTACCATCTGGCGCTGCGCCCCGACATGCTGGACCTGTCGGTGACCGCCTTTGCCAATGTCAGTCTGGAAAAACACGGCGAAAGCTCGATCCGCGAGTTTGCCGCCGCGATCTCCGCCCTGCCCGAAGTACTCGAATGCTATGCCGTCGCCGGCGAGGCCGATTACTGGCTGCGCATCGTAGTGCCCGACCTGCCCTCGCTATCCAAATTCGTGATGAACAAGCTGATGACCGTGCCGCTGGTGCGCAGTGTGAAATCGACCATCGCACTGGAGCCGATCAAGCACACCACCCACCTGCCCCTGCCCAAGCCGTTCTAGGCGCGTCGCCACAAGGAGGCGGCAGACAAGGCCAACAGGCCGGCCGCCTGCAAGATCACACCAACGCTTTCGCTCAGCGACAGGCTCTCGCCCATCAGCAGCATCGACAGCAGCAAGGCAACCGCCGGAATCGCCAGAATGCTGACACCGGCCATGCCGGCCGACAGGCGTGACAGCAGCGTCATCCACATCAGCCAGCCAAGGCCGCCCGCCAGCACACCCGAAAACATCAATACCGCCGACAGCTGCCACGAGAACACGATGTCCTTGCCCGGGAAAAACGGCAGTAACAGCAACAGCGGCAGACAGCCACACAACATCTGCCAGAAAGTCAGCGACAGGGTATCGAGATGCGGATGGGCGGCGCGCAGCTTCTTGGCAATGATGGCCGAGGCTGCCCACACCAGACCGCCAGTCAGTGCCAGCAAGTCCGACAGCCAGTTACCGCCGCTCTGCCATGGCTCGAGAATGCAGATCAGCCCGACAAAGGCCAGCGCCACACCCAAGAGCTGGTTTGCGGCCAACCTTTCATGCAGAAAGATTCGCGCCAACAGCAAGGTCCAGAACGGCATGGTGTAACACAGCACCGACACCTTGCCAGCCCCGCCCGCCACCAGTGCCAGATTGGTAAACACCACAAAACCGGCAGTCTGCGTCAGTCCCAGCAAAAAGGTTGGCCGCAAGGGTGGCATGCGAAAAGATAGCTTGCGCCAGGACATGATCAGCGCCAGCGTCATCACCGCCAGCAGAGTACGCCCGAGCCCCAGTTGAAAAGCACTGGCGTAAGCCAGCCCCAGCTTGGTAACCACCCAGTTACCGCCCCAGGCCAACCATAGCCCGAGCAGCATGGCGAGAAAGGAATAAGACATCAGCGCACGCAATAAAAAGGCCGGATCTTTCGACCCGGCCTGTCAGCAGAAAGGCTGCTGATTATACCGCTTATGCAGACAGGTTTTTGGAGACGATCTCGAACACATCGTTCGACAAGCCATCCTTGGCCAGAATGCTCTGCAGCGCTTCAGTCATCAGTGCCTTGCGTGCCGGCTCCAGTTTCTGGCGACGGTTGAACACCGACACCAGGCGGCTGGCTACCTGCGGGTTGATGCCATCCAGCACCTTGATCTGTTCGGCCAGGAACTGATAACCGGAACCATCCGCCGCATGGAAGTGCAGCAGATTGCGACCAAAGCTGCCCAGCAGGGAGCGTGCCTTGTTCGGGTTTTTCAAGGTGAAGGCCGGATGCGACATCGCGGCACGCACATGTTCAAGCGTACCCGGCAGCTGGCTGCTGGCAATCAGCGCAAAGAACTTGTCCATCACCAGCGCGTTATCCTGCCAGCGGCTGGCAAAGGCCAGCAGGCAGTTTTCACGCTCTTCGCCTTCGCGGTCACGCAGGGCCAGCAGCGCGCCCATCTGGTCGGTCATATTGTCCGCCGACTGGAACTGCTGCTCGGCAGCTTCGGCCGGCCAGGCATCCGGCAGACGATTAAGCATCGCCAGCGCCAGATTCTTCAGGCCACGACGACCACCGTCTTCCGGACGATATTCGCTGCACTGGTTCAGATCCAGCGCCTCGTGCCATTCGCCACGCAGCTGCTGCGCCAGGGTGTCGAGAATGAACTCGCGCACCGCATGGATAGCAGCCGGATCGGCAACGTCAACCATTTCCAGAATTTCGTTTTCGGCCGGCAGATTCAGCATCAGCGCCTTGAACGACGGATCGCTGGCCTTGTCGCCCAGCACGGCACGGAAGGCCTCAACAAAACCGCCCGCCAGCTGCAGCGGCTTGCCGGCAGCCTGATCAGCCAGCAACTGGCGCACCAGACGCTCGGCATAAGCCTGACCGGCCTCCCAGCGCGCGAAGGTATCGCTGTCATTGGCCATCAGGAAGGCCAGTTCGTGATCGGCCCAGTCAAACTCCAGACGCACCGGCGCAGAGAAACCACGCAGCAGCGATGGCACCGGCTGTTCGGTCACATTCACGAAGGTAACGCTGTGCGCCGCTTCACGCAGTTCGAGCACGCGTGTGCTGTCGCCGGCGGCCGCTTCGCCCGCCTGTTGCAGCGGCAGGCTTTGACCATCCTTGCCCAGAAGGCCTACGGCAAACGGGATGTGGAATGGCAGCTTTTCGCTCTGGCCAGGCGTAGCCGGGCAGCTTTGCTCGACATGCAGGGTATAACTTTGCGCCACCGCATCGTATTCGCCACGTACTTTCAGCAGCGGCGTGCCGGCCTGGCTGTACCAGCGCTCGAACTGGGTCAGATCGACATCATTGGCATCCGCCATCGCGGCACGGAAATCGTCGCAAGTGACCGCCTGACCGTCATGGCGCTCGAAATACAGCTTCATGCCCTTCTGGAAGCCTTCTTCACCCAGCAAGGTGTGATACATGCGCACCACTTCCGAGCCTTTTTCGTAGATGGTCATGGTGTAGAAGTTGTTCATCTCGATATAGCTGTCAGGGCGAATCGAGTGCGACGTCGGGCCGGCGTCTTCCGGGAACTGCAGCTGACGCAGGTTTTTCACGTCCTGAATGCGCTTGACCGCACGGCTGTGCAGATCGGAGCTGAATTCCTGATCGCGGAACACGGTCAGGCCTTCTTTCAGGCTCAGCTGGAACCAGTCGCGGCAGGTCACGCGGTTACCGGTCCAGTTGTGGAAGTACTCGTGGCCGATGATGGCTTCAACACGATCAAAGTCGGCATCGGTGGCGGTATCCTGGCGCGCCAGGATGGCCGAGGTATTGAAGATGTTGAGGCCCTTGTTTTCCATGGCGCCCATATTGAAGTCGCCAACCGCCACGATCATATAGATGTCGAGATCGTACTCGAGACCGAAACGCTCTTCGTCCCACAGCATCGAGCGCTTGACCGCGCCCATGGCGAAATCAACCTTGTCCTGATCGGCAGCCACCGTCCAGATTTCCAGCGCCACCTTGCGGCCGCTACCGGTGGTATAGCTGTCCTGCTTGACCACCAGCTTGCCGGCTACCAGCGCAAACAGATACGCCGGCTTGCGATACGGGTCTACCCACTTCACCCAGTGGCGCTTCTTGTCAGCCATGCCCTCGCCCACCTTGTTGCCGTTGGACAGCAGCACCGGATAACGCTGCTTATCGGCAATGATGGTGGTGGTGAACTTGGCCATCACATCCGGACGGTCAGCGTAGAAGGTAATGCGGCGGAAACCTTCCGGCTCGCACTGGGTGTACAGATTGCCGCTGGATGCATACAGGCCGCTGAGGCTGGTATTCGCTACCGGGTCAATTTCGGTTTCGACATCAAGAATGAAGCTGTCCGGCACCTCACGGATAAACAGCTTGTCGCCCTCTAGGCTGTAACGCTCGGCCGGCAGCACATCACCATCAAGTACCAGTGAAACCAGCTTGGCTTCGCCATCCAGCTCCAGCACTTTGGCCGCAGCCGATTCCGGGTTGCGGTGAATCACCATGCGCGACTGCACACGGGTCAGATTGTCTTCAATAATGTCAAAAGTCAGGTCAACCTTGTCCACCAGATAAGCCGGCGGCAGATAATCCTTGCGGTACTTCACTTGTGCTTGCGTGCCCATGAGCGTTTCCTATGCAAATGGGCGGGTCGGCCACAGGCCGCCCGCCCTTGTCATGTCTTGTTAGATGCTGCCCTGACTCAGGATTTGATCCACTTGCCGCCATCGACAGCGAGGGCCAGACGGCAGGTATCGGCCTGGGTTGCGGCCAACTTCACTTTGTAGGTGCTCAGTTCGTCCCTACGGAAAGCGTGGATCTTGACGGTATCGCCAACCTTGTGGCGAGCCAGCGCTTTATCAAGGTCTGCCACCTTCATCCCGTCAATCGCAATCACCACATCACCACCAGACAAACCGGCTGCTTGCGCCGAACCACCATCCAGCACTTGTGCCAGCTTGACGCCCAGACTGTCGGCAACCGCCTTCACACCCAGAGTTGGCCGCAACTTGCCGGCCTTGATCTCGTCAACCACGCTACCGCTATCACCGGCACTGTCGGATGGCACCAGCTGCATGCTCACGCCCTGGGTGGCAAAGAGTTTTTCCAGCGGCAGGTCTTTTGTCGAGCGGATCGCCAGATCAAAGAACTTGCCCAGCTTGAGACCGGTCGCCTCCTCGGCTACCGACTCCCACTCGCCCTCTTCCAGACCCTTGCCGTCAGCCAGCCATTTCTGCCACAGCGCCAGCATCACGGTGTCCAGGCTCTTCTCCCCTGCCGTTTCGTGACGGATGTGCAGATCCAGCGCCAATGCCACCATCGAGCCTTTGGTGTAATAGCCGACGATACTGTTCGGGCTGTTTTCGTCCTGACGGTAGTATTTGGTCCAGGCGTCGAAGCTGGAATCAGCCAGCGACTGCTTGGTACGACCATTACCGCGCATCACACCGGTAATCACCTTGGCCAGCAGACCCAGATAACGCTTTTCGTCGATCAGGCCGCAACGCACCAGCGCCAGATCGTCGTAATAGGATGTGATGCCTTCGAAAGCCCACAGCAAGGTGGTATGGCCTTCACGGTTCAGATCATACGGCGTGAATACCGCCGGCTTCATGCGCTTGACGTTCCAGCTATGGAAGTACTCGTGGCTGATCAGGCCAAGCAGGCGCAAATAGCCTTCGCCGATTTCGCCTTCGGCCAGATCTGGTGCCGGCAGATCGTCACGATTGGCCACCAACGCGGTAGAGGCACGATGCTCGAGGCCGCCATAAATGTCGGCGCCGACAAACAGCATGAAGACATAACGGTCAAACGGCGCCGGCTCACCAAAGAAGCGGATCTGCCATTCGCAGATGCGCTTGGTGTCTGCGGCCAACCTTTTCAGATCTGCCTTGTATTTGCCCGACACCACAAATTCGTGCGGCACGCCGCAAGCCTCGAACTTCACCCGTTCGAAATCACCCAGCTCGACCGGGTGATCAATCAGCTCGTCGTAATCGGCAGCACGATAGGTGCCGAAACCGGATTTTTTGGTTTCAAGCGCTGGCAGGCTGGTCGCCACTTTCCAGTCGGCAAAATCCTTGCCTTCCGGAGCCACGATTTCAACCTCGCACGGCTCGTTCTCGTAGCCATCCGCACTCAGGAACACGCTGGTACCGTTATAGAAGCCACGCTGCTGATCCAGATACGCACCGCGTACCGACAGGTCATAGGCGTATACGGTGTACTCGACAGTCAGCTCGCCCTTGACGGCAGCCGCCTGCCAGCTGTGCTTGTCCAGTTTTTGCAGGGCAATTGTCTTTTTGCCGCTGCGTGCCGCGATCTGCACGATATGACGCGAAAACTCGCGAATCATGTAACTGCCCGGAATCCACGCCGGCAAGCGCAAAACCTGGCCGGCAGACGCCGGTTTGGCAATAGTCATGGTGACTTGAAACAGATGTGCATTCACATCCAGCGGCTGGATACGGTAACGAATGGCTGCGCCCATCAGCGACTCCAATTGGTTTTCTTATAGAAACAGGAACGGGATTCTAACATTTCGGCACAATAACGGCCGGTCTGGTCATCTTGATTTTCATCAAGAAGAGAAATCAGGATGACAATATAATCGCACGTAGGTAAAAAGGGCTAAAACCCAGTTGGTATATACTTTTTTGCACTGCAAAAAACCTGCACGCGTCCACTGGCGCGGCTGGCCGCCAACAACCGATTTGATTTAGAATGGCTGATTGATATCAGGGATAACGGCATTCATTGCGACTTGTTCGTAATGGACGTTTCCGGTCAGGGAAAAGTTCACCATGACCTGAGGCTACGCCCAAGTCCCGTCACGACTTGCCGGACTTCATTTTCATATGGGGCTACGCACCGGGGGTTCAAGTCGTCAGGTTTTACGTTCTAGTTCGCAACCTTGGAGAAACCCTAATGGAAACGCAATCCACTTATAACTATAAGGTGGTGCGCCAGTTCTCGATAATGACCGTAGTCTGGGGCATTGTCGGCATGCTGGTTGGCGTCATTATTGCGGCCCAGCTGGTGTGGCCAGAGCTCAACTTCGGGCCCTGGTTCCACTACGGTCGTCTGCGCCCACTGCACACCAATGCCGTAATCTTCGCCTTTGGCGGCTGCGCATTGTTTGCTACCTCGTACTACGTTGTTCAACGTACCTGTAATGTCCGCCTGTTCTCGGACAAGCTGGCTGCCTTCACCTTCTGGGGCTGGCAACTGGTTATCCTGCTGGCCGCCATCACCCTGCCGCTGGGCTATACCGCCGGCAAGGAATACGCCGAACTCGAATGGCCAATCGACATCCTGATCACCGTGATCTGGGTTGTTTACGCCATTGTGTTCTTCGGCACCCTGGCTATCCGCAAGGTCAAGCACATTTACGTAGCCAACTGGTTCTACGCTGCCTTTATCCTGGCCGTAGCCCTGCTGCACGTAGTCAACAGCCTGGCGATTCCGGTATCCCTGACCAAGTCTTACTCCATCTACGCCGGCGCAGTTGATGCGATGGTGCAGTGGTGGTACGGCCACAACGCCGTAGGTTTCTTCCTGACCGCCGCCTTCCTGGGCATGATGTACTACTTCGTTCCGAAGCAGGCTGGCCGTCCGGTTTACTCCTACCGTCTGTCCGTTGTGCACTTCTGGGCACTGATCTTCACCTATATGTGGGCTGGTCCTCACCACCTGCATTACACCGCCCTGCCTGATTGGACCCAGTCGCTGGGTATGGTGTTCTCCCTGATCCTGTTTGCACCTAGCTGGGGCGGCATGATCAACGGCATCATGACCCTGTCCGGCGCGTGGCACAAACTGCGTACCGACCCGGTACTGAAGTTCCTGGTGGTTTCCCTGTCCTTCTATGGTATGTCCACCTTCGAAGGCCCGATGATGTCGATCAAGACCGTTAACGCCCTGTCGCACTACACCGACTGGACCGTTGGTCACGTTCACTCCGGCGCTCTGGGCTGGGTTGCCTTCATCTCCATTGGTTCCCTGTACTACATGATCCCGCGCCTGTTCGGTCGTGACGGCATGCACAGCACCAAGCTGATCGAAGCCCACTTCTGGCTGGCCACTGTCGGCGTCGTTCTGTACATCGCCGCACTGTGGATCTCCGGTGTAATGCAAGGCCTGATGTGGCGTGCCCTGAACGCCGACGGCACCCTGACTTACGCCTTCGTAGAAGCCGTTAAAGCAACGTACCCGTACCACTTCGTACGTCTGCTGGGTGGCATTCTGTTCCTGTCTGGCATGCTGATCATGGCTTACAACACCTTCCGTACTGTTGCCGCAGGTCGCGCCGTTGATGCCAAGATCCCGGCCGTTGCCGCTCACGCGCACTAAGGGGTAGGAAAACATCATGGAAAAAATCCAGAAACTGATTGAAGAAAACGTTGCCTACCTGATCGTGCTGACCCTGCTGGTTATCAGCATTGCCGCACTGGTAGAAATCGTACCGCTGATGTTCCAGAAATCGACCACTCAGCCTATTGCCGGCGTCAAGCCTTACAACGCGCTGCAGCTGACCGGTCGTGACATCTACATCCGTGAAGGCTGCTATGGCTGCCACTCGCAGATGATTCGTCCGTTCCGTGCAGAAACTGAACGTTATGGCCACTACTCTGTTGCGGGCGAGTCGGTATACGACCATCCGTTCCAGTGGGGTTCCAAGCGTACCGGTCCTGATCTGGCTCGCGTTGGCGGTCGTTACTCCGACGAATGGCATCGTGTTCACCTGATCAATCCGCGTGACGTGGTTCCTGAGTCCAACATGCCTGCCTTCCCGTGGCTGTCCAAGAACCTTGCCGACGCTGATGGCGTTGCGGCTAAGATGACTGCCCTGCGCAAGGTTGGTGTGCCATACACCGATCAGGAAATCGCCGAAGCGAAAGCCATGGTTGAAGGCAAGTCCGAAATGGATGCGATCATTGCCTACATGCAAGGTCTTGGCCTTGCACTGAAGAACACCCGCTAACCATGGACTGGACCAATCTGGCACGCATTCTTTTCACGGTCTTTTGTTTCGTGACATTTGTCGTGATTCTGGTGGGTGCCCTCGGTAAAAAATCGCAGAAGCGTTATGACGATGCGGCCAACCTGGTCTTCAATGGAGACCAGGAAGAGCGCGACGGACTTGACGCTTCCAACGGAGCGAAAAAATGAGTGATTTCGTGAGTGACTTCTGGAGTATCTACATCGCGGTTATCGTGATCGTAGGTATTGTCGGCCTGACTTATCTGCTGTTTACGCAATCGAAAACAACAGTGCAGAAAGGCGAGAAAGTCGAGATTACCGGCCACGTCTGGGATGACGACCTGGCCGAGTACAACAACCCGCTGCCGCGCTGGTGGATGCTGATGTTCTACATCACGCTGATTTTCGGTGCGGTTTACCTGGTGCTGTATCCAGGCCTGGGTACCTGGAAAGGTATTCGCGGCTGGACTTCGGTTGGCCAGTACAAGGAAGAGCGTGCTACCGCTGAAGCCAAGTACCAGCCACTGTATGACAAGTTCCTGAAGCAGGATGTCAAGGCAGTTGCTGCCGATCCGGAAGCACAAGCCATGGGCAAGCGCCTGTTCCAGACCTACTGCATGCAGTGCCACGGCTCTGATGCTCGCGGAGCCAAGGGCTTCCCTAACCTGACCGACAGCGATTGGCTGTACGGCGGCGATACTGCCACCATCCACAAGACCATCGCTGAAGGCCGTCATGGCCAGATGCCGGCCTTTGGTGCAGCTTTCGGCGAAGAGAAGGTCAAGGATGTTGCCAACTACGCAATGTCGCTGTCCGGCAAGAAGCATGATGCCGAGCGCGCAGCACGCGGCAAGGAAACCTTTACCGCAGTTTGCGTGGCCTGCCACGGTGCTGACGGCAAGGGCAACCAGGCGCTGGGTGCGCCCAACCTGACTGACAATGTCTGGCTGTACGGTGGTACCGAGAAAACCATCGTCGAGACCATCACCAATGGTCGCAACAACCAGATGCCAGCCTGGAAAGACTTCCTGGGTGACGGCAAGGTTCACCTGCTGACAGCTTATGTTTATGGCCTCGCCAATAAACCAGCAGCTCAGTAATTGATCCGCCTCAATACTGCCCGCGCAAGCGGGCAGTATTGTTTTCATCATACAGTTTATTTAGTTGTATAATAAACGCACATTCAGATTGTTTGGCCAAGCACATGGCTTCGTGTGTTTTGCCAAGTTCTCTTGCCAAGGATCTTCCTATGAACGAGCCGCTGAAAGACATCAAGATCAAGGTCGAAACACCCGTCCTTGAAACGGTTTCGCTGTACGAATCGCAAAAGAAAATCCACCCGCGCAGTGTCAAGGGCATTTTCAACAACTGGCGCATCCTGTTTGTCCTGGCCACCCAACTGTTCTACTTCGGCCTGCCATGGCTGCAATGGAATGGCCGCCAGGCGGTGCTGTTCGACCTCGTCAACCGCAAGTTCTACCTGTTTGGCCTCACCATCTGGCCGCAAGACTTTGTCTATCTGGCTGCCCTGTTGATGTGCTGCGCCTTCGGCCTGTTTACCTGGACCACCATCGCCGGCCGTCTGTGGTGCGGCTATTCCTGCCCGCAAACGGTCTACACCGAAATCATGATCTGGATCGAGCAATGGGTAGTCGGTGACCGCAACAAGCGCATCAAGCTCGACAAGGAGCCGATGAGCCTGCGCAAGTTCCGTCTGCGCGCTACCACCCACGGCATCATGATCATCTTCTCGCTGATCACCGGTTTCACCCTGGTTGGCTACTTCACACCGATGCTGGATCTGGTCGCCGCCATGCCGACCTTCAGCTACGGCCCGTGGGAAGCGTTCTGGATGTTCTTCTATGCCGGCTTTACCTATCTGCTGGCCGGTCATATGCGCGAACAGGTATGTAAATACATGTGCCCGTATGCCCGCTTCCAGAGCGCGATGTTCGATGAAGACACCCTGATCATCTCTTACGACGAAAAGCGCGGCGAACCGCGTGGTGCGCGCAAGAAAGGCCAGGAAAACGAAAACCTGGGCGATTGCGTCAACTGCGGTATCTGCGTGCAGGTCTGCCCGACCGGCATCGACATCCGCAACGGCCTGCAATACGAATGTATCGGCTGCGCAGCCTGTATTGATGCCTGCGACGAAGTGATGGTCAAGGTCGGCAGCCCGAAAGGCCTGATCCGCTACACCACCGAAGCCGCACTGGAAGGCAAATACCCTGAAAGCCAGTTCTGGGGCCGTCTGAAACGCCCGCGCGTGGTGATGTACAGCGTCGTACTGCTGGTGATCATCGTTGCCGCCGTAACTTCATTGGCCATGCGCAAACCGTTCAAGGTTGATGTGATCAAGGACCGCGCTTCGCTGGTGCGCGAGACCGATGAAGGCTGGCTGGAAAACAGCTACAACCTGCGCATCATCAACACCTCTGAGCAGGAACAACGCTTCCGCATCACAGTCGAAGGTCTGCCTGACGCCAAACTGGTGTTCGACCGCAAGGAAATCGTGGTGAAAGGCACCGAAAACGAGCAATTCGACGTACGGGTGCAAGTTGATCCACAATATGCGACCAAAGGCAGTCACCCGATCTACTTCCACGTCGACTCTGTCGACACCGGCAGCAGCATCGAGGAAAAATCGAGCTTTATCGGAGAGTAAGCATGCAGAAGTCTGCAGGGGCACCACGCCCCTGGTTTAAAGAGCGCTGGTTCTGGGTCCTGATGTCTGGCCCCATCCTGGTTGTCATCGCCGGCTTCGTCACCTTTGGCATCATTGCCAAAGGTGCCGACGACCTCGTCAATGACGACTATTACAAGCGAGGCAAAGACATCAACCTCGAGCTCAAGCGTGATGTGGTCGCGCGCGACATGGGCATGACCGCCCAGCTGATGTTCAACGAAGACATGAGCTCGGTGCGCGTGCTGATCAACAGCCAGCAGCCGTTCAGCGGCACGCCGGAATTGCTGCTGCTGCACCCGACCCGCCAGCAGGGTGACCAGAGCATCGCGCTGAGCCGCATGGCCGACAATATGTATCAGGGCAAACTCAAGCCTGACCAGGCCAGCCACTGGTATGTGCGTGTGCAAGACAAGGAAGGCATCTGGCGCGTACAGGGCGAATGGCTGCCGGCCGAGGGCAATGCACTGACACTGGGCACGGCCAAAGCCGTCAGCCAGTAAGGACTACATCATGAGCAATCGTCGTCATCTGCTGCTGGGCCTTGGCACTTCGCTGCTGGCCGCCTGCGCCACCACCCGGCCAAACATGGCCTATGTGAACGGCAAGGCTTTCTATCTCGAACGCATCGTCTTCCCCAAGGACAAGACCCTGCTGCGCGTGCGCCTGCTGGATATCAGCAGCAGCCCGCATCAGGTGCTGGCCGAGCAGTCGCTGGAGAAAGTCGGCACCCCGGCAGCGTTCTCGCTGTGTTACGACCGTGCCCACGCCAAGGTTGGCCGCAAGTTTGCTGTCGATGCCCGCCTGTTTATCGATGGCGAGCTGCGCATGCAAGCTGCCGAAGAGCTGGCCTCGCTGGACGCCAGCCCCGAGCTGCGGCTGGTCATGGTTGGCAACTGATTGCCGCCTGACACCCCGACAAAACCCGCCACCAGGCGGGTTTTGTCATCTGTGGCCAAGCTCTGCTCGACTACTACGGTCTGATAATCACCAGCAAAGTATTGAACCCATCTGGATTACCGCAGCAACCAATAGCTGGCCGCCCGTCTTGGCTTGCCAGCACGCAAACTCAAAAGCCAGATGTACAGATCGGCAGTTATGGCCTGGGCAATCCCATGATGTATGCAAGCCAGGCCACACCATTCTGGCTTATGGCATAATTCTGCAACTTTCTTGCCGGACCTCCGCCATGCTGCGCGCCCTGCTATCCATTTTGCTGCTTGCCACCACGCTGAATGTCATGGCGGCCAACCCTGCCAGCCCATCACCCACACCGCTTGTCGCCCCTGCTACAACGCAAAATCAGGCGGTTCAGGAGGACATCAACAAACTGCAGCTCGAAGTCGGCATTCTCGCCAGCAAGATGGATGCATTTGACGGCAAACAAGCCAACCAGATCGCGCTGCTGTCGAACCAGTCATCCCAACTTGGCTCGCTGATTGCAGAAGTCAGCATCCTGATCACCATCCTTGCGGTCGGAGCAGGCTTTTTTGTGCACAAGCGTACCGAGGCGCTAGCCGCCAAGTTCGAAGCTGACAGCAAAGCCATGATGGAAAAGGCAGAAAAGGAGCTTGATGAAATCAAAAAGGCCAAGCGCGAGGCCACGAAACAATTCGAAGAACACAAAGAAAAAATGGCAGAGCTGCATACGCAAGCCGCAGAACAAGAAGCCGCCCTAACGCAAAAATTCGAATATTTAAACAATACACTCGAGCAAAAATGGGACACTCTTAATGCACGCACGCAAGAGAATTTTGATGCTCTTGAAGAACTTGCAAAACAATTCAGAATTGGCCAGCAAAAACAATTCGAATATTTTAATGCCGACCTACGTAAAAAATCTGACGAGATAAATCCAGACAAAACGGAAGTAACATTCGAAACGAAAGACAGTCTACCTATTACTGAAAAGCACGACCAGCCGCCTTTGGAAATAGCCCCCTCAGTCAAAACAGAGTTGACGGAATTACAAAATTTACTTGATAAAGCAATGGAATCATTTCGTGAGTGTGATTATTTCGCCGCAATCACCCACTGCAACCAAGCATTGAATTACATCAAAACAAATGACGACACTCCAACACTAATAGCCAAGGTTTTATTTATCAAAGCCACGAGCCAACACAATCTCAGAAATTATGCAGATGCGATTATTGCTTATCAACAAATCATTAATCGATTGAAAAATAGTGTTGATAAAGATACCCGCGAAATAGTTGCCAAATCAGTGGTCAACTGCGGCACCTGCCAATCTCAGTCAGGCGATGACAAGGCAGCCATCGCGACTTACAGCCAAGCAGACGAGCTGATCAAAGACTCAGACTCTCCTGAACTTCGTCTTTACAAGGCTGGCGCGCTGTTCAATACCGGTATTTCTTTCAAGAACTTGCAGCAGTTTGACAAAGCAATCCACGCCTACCAGCAAGTTATCGAACGATATGGCAACGATGAAAATCGTGACGTACAGCAACGAGCTGTTGAGGCTGCAATCAATATGGCAGAGGCATACAAAAAACTTCGTAATTATGGCCAAGCCATTCAGGTATATCTGGAAGCCATTAAAAGAGGTGATGACAAACACGATTTACATATTACTCTAGGCCTTGAAAACACCCTTTCCTCACTTGAATATCGCCTCCCTCCTGAGAGGCAAATAGGCACACTAGGGCAAATTACCGAATTTTATAAAAACGATAACCAGCCAGAAATCCAGAATGATCTTGCAAACATAATGTATAAGCTTGGCCTTGTCCATGAGAAGAATGAGCTGAGCAAGCAGCAGGCCATTGATACGCTAGAGAAACTAATCAGCAGGTTTGATAATGTCGCCAGCTGCAAAACCATCGTCAGCCACGCCAGAAATACACTTGGGTTCATTTTTTTGATGCAAGCCAAACAGGAAAACTCAAGCACTGGTAAAAGCAATTTACTGGCTAAAGCAATTTCCATCTTGACTACCGCACTATCAAGCTGTCGCGATGAAGAGCGTGCATTAATCGCTGGCAATCTGGGCTACGCCCACTTTTTGCAGGACGAAACTGCCAAGGCCGAGCGATACACCCGTGATTGTCTGCAGCTAGGTGGTAAGGCATCGTATGCAGAACAACAAAATGATGCCAAGCAACACCGTCTTGAAGCACAAGACAGCGAATACGAAGCCATGCTGCACAGACTGTGGCAGGACATCCAGCACGCACCTGACGCAGAGCAAGCCGAACAGCCCCCGGCAGGCTGATGGCTACGGCAATACTTGCGGCCAACCTTGGCCGCAAGCTCAGCCACGCAACACCACAAACTCGCCGGCAAACTCCCCCACCCGTTCATCCTCACACACCAGCACTGCCTGTAAGGCAAGACGGGCGCGGCCTTTTCGTGCCAGCTGGCGGACAAAGCGTGGCCAGTCAGTGTCGTCGATGAATTGCGCTTCGGCCCAGACATCGGCGCTGGCCGGTCGCTGGTAGTGCATTTGCTGGCGCTGGATGACCACCTCTGCATCCACACCCGCCGCCTGCAGGCGGCAATGCAGCAGCGACCAGCAGGCCAGGATGCACAGCGTGACGCCGCTGCCGCCAAATAATGTCTGCTGGTGATTGCTATTCGCTGCCAGCGGTGCGGCCAGGCTGAGCGCCTCGGGCGTGATGTCTTCGACCGTCACCGCCATCGCCTGCGCCAGTGGAAATTGCCGCAGCAGGTAGTCTTGCAATGCCTGCGTATCCATCCGACGTCACCTCAGTACAAAGGGGCCGGCGGTGGCAGCGGCATGTCGTGCGTCGCACCATCCGCCAGAAAACGGGCGACAGCCTGCGCCACGTCTTCACTTTGCAAAATGCGCGCGTGCCCCATGCCCTGCTGCGGCTGCAGAAGGCTGCCGGGCAGCGCTGCGGCCAACATTTCGGCGTGGCTGAATGACACTTCGCGGTCGGCAACATCGTGCCAGATTTGCACCGCTGGCGGAGCTTGAAGGTTGGCCGCCAGTTCGCCCGCTTCCAGATTGGCCAGACTGCCGCCCGCCAGTTTTTCGATTGGCCGTGACAGCGCCTGCAAGGTGGCCGGCTGCAAGGCTAACCGCTTTGCCAGCTGTTGCCAGACATGATCAAAACTTGCCAGCGGCGCAATCGCGGCCAACCGTGGCAAGGCCAAGCCGCGTGACTGCGCCAGCAGGATGGCCAGCGCGCCAAACGAGTGCGCGACCACGCCATGCAGCGCGCCGTGCTGCTGCGCCACGGCCTCGATGGCGCGGCAGTAATGCCAGATCGAGGCCTGCCGGCCGCCGGCACGGCCATGCCCCGGCATGTCCAGCGTCAGTACACTCAGCCCGGCTGCCAGCAGCGGTGCGACCAGCGGCGTCATCTGTGCGGCGCTGCCGGACCAGCCATGCAGCAGCAACACGGCCGGCCCTTCGCCCCAGCGATAGACGATAAGCTCGCCATCGGCCGTAGCCAGACGGACACGCTGCGCCTGTTGCAGCACAGCCAGCTGCGACGGGCGTGGCTTTTGCCGCTGCGGACGCAGGATCAAACGCGCCAGCACGGTCGCCAGCGGATTTGGCCAGGCCCGCTGCGCCGCGAGCCATAGTCTGGCTGGCAGGCTGCGTTTCTTTGTCTTTTCAAAACGACCGATCGTGCTTTTTTGAGGGTGTGACAAGCTGCTCAGGGGTTCGGACATGATCTACCTCGGAATGGTCAGATGAAGGTCAGGCGTCGGGAAGGTAGCCGTAACGTTGCAGCAGGCCGGCAAAGGCGTGGCGCAGACGGGCTTCGGCTTGCGGGTCGCGCAGCATCTTGTGCGCGAGCTGATAAGACATGGTCAGGCCGATGAAATCGAAGGCGAATTGCTCGGCATCATTGCCCTCGCCGGCTGGCGCTGCGGCCAACAGCGGGGCGATCAGACGGGCGATGAAGCCGCGCCAGTCGTCCAGCGCCAGATGCAAGGCATCGCGCAACGCGCCGGGCTGGTCGTCAAACTCCTGACTGCTGGCGACAAAAAAGCAGGTGCCTTGTTGCACCTCGCCGCCCAGCCAGGCCAGGTAATGCGCGAACAGCGCCTGCACTTGCGGCCAACCGCGCGGTGCGGCCAAGGTCGGCAACACCACATCGGCGCGGAATTGCTCGACGGCGCGTTCGATCACCGCCAGTTGCAGCGCTTCCTTGGATTTGAAGTGCGCAAACAGCCCGCTCTTGGACATGCCGATGCCGTCGGCCAGGGTGCCGAGGGTGACGGCTTCGAGTCCGATGGAGTTGGCCATCTGCAGGGCCTGCTGCACGATGAGGGCGTATTTGCTGTCGCTACGTTTCATGCGGCTAAATTAGCACGATCGGTCGCTTTTACCAAGCGCGGTTTGCCGTTGGCCGCAACAGCTGCAGGCCGATGTCGTCCAGCGTGCGGCAGCCGCACAGCGCCATCGCGACTTCCAGCTCTTCCTGCAACAGCCGCAGCACATGCGCCACCCCCAGCGCGCCGGCCACCGCGAGGCCATGCAGATAAGGCCGGCCTATCATCACCGCCTGCGCCCCCAGCGCCAGCGCCTTCAGCACATCAGTACCGCGCCGCACGCCGCCATCCAGCAAGATCGGCAGCTGGCCGGCCACGGCATTGGCGATTTCGGGCAGTACCTCCAGACTGGCCGGCACGCTATCGAGCACGCGTCCGCCATGATTGGACACCACCAGCCCATCCACGCCGGCCTGCTGCGCGAGCCGGGCATCATGTACCGACAGCACGCCCTTGAGCAGAATCGGCAGGCGGGTCTGCTGGCGCAGCCAGGCGATGTCGTCCCAGCGCGGCGCGATGGCCATGAAGCCGTCAAACACCATGCTCTGGCCGTCGCGCAGCGTGGGCTGCCAGGCCGGCATGCCCTGCAGGTTGGCCGCAAACACCTCGGGCGGCAGCGCAAAGCCTTCGCGCTGCTCGCGGTTGCGCACCCCTGCCAGCGGTGCATCCACCGTCAGCATGATGGCGCGGTAACCGGCAGTCTCGGCGCGACGGACCAGCTGCAGGACGAAATCACGATCATGCTGCCAGTAAAGCTGGAACCACAGCGGGCCTTGCGCGGCGGCGGCGATGTCTTCCAGCGGGGTGCTCGCCAGCGTGCTGACTACCATGCTGCTGCCAACGGCGGTGGCGGCATAGGCGGCGGCGCGTTCGCCATCGGCATGGGCAAGCTTTTGATAGGCGACCGGCGCCAGCAGAATCGGGTGGGAAAGCGCAAGACCAAACAGGCTGCGACGGCAATGGCCGCCGCTCACCTCTGCCAGTACGCGGGTTTCCAGCCGGTAAGCCGAAAAAGCAGCAAGGTTGGCCGCATGGCTGGTTTCATCCGCAGCGGCGCTGTCGATATAGCTGCGGGCATTGGCGCTGAGGTGCTGCGCGGCGTAGCGTTGATAATCGCCAAGGCTGACGAGATCGGCGGGAATATGCTGGAGAGGGGCGGCAGACATGGCAGCTCAAAAGCTGCCATTCTGCAATAGATGATAATAACTATCAATAAGATCAGAACAGTTCGATATCGCCAGCCAACTCGCTAGCCTCGGCCTGTTTCATTTCGGTAATGCGAGGCTTGCTGCGACGCGGCGCGCTCCAGGCCTGCATGTCCTGACTGGAGCGCTGCAGCACGGCCTTGAGTTTTTCGGCCAGATTCAGCAGGTCGTCCGGCGCAATCGGGTGCGCCTTGCTGCTGGCCAGCGCGTCCTGATTCAGCTGCTGCAGGATCTCGCCGGAACCGCGCGAGGTGCTGACCGCATCGGCCTGCGCCTGCACCGCCTCATCAATCTGGCTGGCGGCCTGATTGATGCTGGCAATCGCCTCGCGCACCGCCCCGAGCTTGCTGCGCGAGCTGTCGGCATGCCGCGCGGCGTGGCTGGCACGCTCGCCGGCCTGCTGCATGGTGGCCCCCACCTGCTGGCTGCTTTGCTGTACCGCACTGATGATGTCTTCGATTTCGCGGGTCGCCTCTTGCGCCTTGCCGGCCAGCTTGCGCACTTCGTCGGCCACCACGGCAAAGCCGCGACCGGCCTCGCCTGCACGGGCGGCTTCGATGGCGGCATTCAGCGCCAGCAGATTGGTCTGGTCGGCAATGTCCTTGATAGTCTGCAACGTGGTGCTGACGCGAGCGGCGGCATGGGCAAGCGATTGCACATCCTGCTCGGCCGCGCCCAGATCACGCGCCACCACTGACACGCCATCAATCACGATGGCTGCGTCTTCAAAGGCCTCTGCCATCTGCTGACCGGCACCTTGCGCCGAGGCATGAATCGCCGTGGCATCCTGCTGCAGATGCGCGGCCTGCGCGCTCATATTGGTGATACCGCCCACCATCACATCGACGTGGCTGGCCTGCATCATGTTTTTCTGCATCATGTCGCTGTAAGTGTCTTTCAGCTCTTGCGCCATCGGCACCAGCCGCGCAGCCGTCTGGTTGCCTTCCTGCAGGGTGTCGCGCATGTGCTGATGCCATTGCAGCATGCCGCCAAGCAAGGGCTGCCAGTATGGCAGGCCATTCAGATCAGGCAGCTGCGGCCGCTCGCCAGTGCCACCTTGCGACTTCCAGAACTCGGTCAGCTGCACCAGCGGGCGCAGACATTGCGTGCTGATCCGGTAAAGGACCAATACGGTGAAAACGGAGAGGGTGACCACATCCCAGACTATTTCCAGCCAGTCCGACGGATCCACCACTGCCTCAAGAAACATCAGTGGCAAGACACAGACAAAAGCAGGCCACAAGATACGGACCAGTTCTTTGAACATATTATTTTCCCGGTTTCAGTACGGCGCAGTCATTAGCAAGCATTACAAACGAGATTACTGATTTAATTTATAAGCCACAAACTTATCTTTCCGTATTACCAGATGGTCATGCGGATGGCTTGCGATTCTGCCACAGGCAGATGACACAAAAAAACCGGCGCAGTCATTACTGACCACGCCGGTTTTCCGGTTACGACGACCTTAAGCTTGCGGCTGCAGTCTGGCGGTGAAGTGACGCAACATCGGCGGCTCGTAAGTAAAGCCAAGGCCGCGAATACTGCGCGCCCGCGCTGCGATATCGATCAGGCAATCGGCGATGTAGTCCATATGATCATTGGTATACACACGACGCGGAATGGTCAGGCGCAGCAGCTCGAACGGCGACGGTTCCTGCTCGCCGGTCTGCGGATTGCGCCCCAACAACAGCGAGCCGATTTCGACCGCGCGAATGCCACCTTCCAGGTACAGCTCGCAGGCCAGTGCATGCGCCGGAAACTGCCCGGCCGGAATATGCGGCAACAGCATGCGCGCATCGACAAATACCGCGTGACCGCCGGTCGGTGTCTGAATTGGCACGCCACCTGCGGCCAACCTTTCACCCAGATACGCAACCTGGGCAATACGGTAGGCCAGATAGTCGGCATCCATGCCCTCTTTCAGGCCGATGGCCAGCGCCTCCATATCCCGGCCGGCCAGACCGCCATAAGTGACAAAGCCTTCCATCGCCACACAACGCACCTGCACTGCGCGGAACAGCTCTTCGTCATCCTTGAAGCAGCACAGGCCGCCGATATTGACCAGCGCGTCCTTCTTGGCCGACATGGTCAGCATGTCACCGTAACTGAACATCTCCAGCACGATGTCGCGCATGCTGGCAGCGGCATAGGCCGGATCGCGCTGCTGGATGAACCAGGCATTCTCGGCAAAACGGGCGGCATCAATCACCACCGGAATGCCGTGCTGGCGCGCCATTGCCGCCGCCTCGCGGATATTGCCCATACTGACCGGCTGGCCACCGGCGCTATTGCAGGTGACGGTAATGATCAGGCCGGCGACGTTGGCCGCACCGACTTCTTCGATAGTTTCGGCCAAGCTGGTCAGATCGAAATCACCCTTCCAGTCGTAGGCTGTGGTGGTGTCCAGCGCCTGTGGCGTCAGCACATTGATGGCACGTGCGCCGGCAATCTCGACATGTGCCTTGGTGGTGTCAAAGTGATAGTTGGAGATGAACACCGGCTGGCTGCTGCCACGGCGGCGCACCAGCTCGGGAAACAGGATCTGCTCGGCACCGCGGCCCTGATGAGTCGGCATGGTGTGGGCGTAGCCGAACAGCTCGCGCACGGTGTCGGCCAGATGATAGAAGTTGCGGCTGCCGGCATACGCCTCGTCGCCGGTCATGATGCCGGCCCACTGGCGGTCCGACATCGCGCCGGTACCGCTGTCGGTCAGCAAATCGATATAGACATCTTCACCACGCAACAGGAAAGGGTTCCAGCCGGCGGCCTCGAGCGCCTCGCGGCGATACTCGGGCGTGGTCATACGGATAGGTTCCACCATCTTGATGCGGAACGGTTCGGGAATGCGTCGTGCCATGATCTTGCTCCAATAGCCATAGCGCCTGCCGGCAGACGCAAAAGCATCTTGCCATCAGGCAAATTCGGTTTTTTATCGGGGAATGAAAGCGCGCAGCCGGGCGGCTGCCAGCAAGATCAGGCGTGCGGGAAGTCGTCGTTGAGGACGACATCAAGAGTGTACCAATTGCCCGCCGGTGAACCGTAGTGCACGGCTTGACGGGATAAACAAGCCTTGAGGTTCATGTTTGACTCCGTAAGTGCGGCCTTGTAGTGCCGCACTTACAGCCTACATCGCGCCAGCCGCATCCGGCAAGCCCGGCAGCCTTGGCCACGGCAGATTGGCAGCTTCGTGCTGCTGCAGTGTCGCGGCCAGCAGTTCTTGCGGCCAGGCTTCACCACTATCCGGCAGATCGCAAAAGTCGAACGAGTCGCCATCGAGCGCGAAACGGATGCGCCAGGCGTGCAGATAGGCACGATCCGCCTGTGCGCCGCCATACAGCTCGTCACCGTAGATCGGCGCACCCAGCGACTTCATCGCCACCCGCAGCTGATGCGTGCGGCCGGTATGCGGCTTGAGCACAAACAGGCGCAGGCCCGGCGTCAGGCTGAAACTGAAAAACTGGGTAATGGCCGGATTGGCCAGCGTTTCGCTGAGCCGCCAGGCGCCACCGCGCGCCTTGAGCATATCGCCGCGAATCAGGCCCTGCTTGCGTTTGGGCTTGGCCGCTGACAGCGCCAGATAAAACTTGTTGACACGCCGCTCGGCAAAGGCGGCACCCAGCTGTGCGGCCACCTCGCTGCTGCGCGCCAGCAGCAACAGGCCACTGGTGACCTTGTCGAGGCGATGCACCGGCCAGATGGCTTCATCATTCAGCAACTCGCGCACCTGCGGCAGCAGGCCGGCCTCATCGTCATCCTGATGAAAACTGACGCCGGCCACCTTACTGACCAGATAAAAGCGCGGATCCTGATAAACCAGTTTGCAGGCAGTCATCAATCCCCCTGCAACAGACGGATTTCAGCTTGCGCCAGCGCCGCCGGACGGCCCAGCAACACCAGCACATCGCCTTCTTCCAGCTCGAAGGCACTGTCAAACTCGTTGATACGGCGGTTACCACGACGAATGCCGCGAATGCCGACAGCCATATCATCCAGCCTGAATTCACCGATACAGCGGCCAACCGCACTGGCACCGGCAATCAGCGGAATGCTGTACAGCCGTGGCTGCTCGCTGTCATCCAGCCCCTCTGCATCGTCACTGGCCCCGCGGAAGAAGCCGGTAAACAGGCTGTAGCGCTGCTCGCGCACGCTCCGGATACGGCGCAGCACACGGCTCATCGGCACGCCGAGCACCATCAGTGCGTGCGAGGCCAGCATCAGGCTGCCTTCCATCACCTCGGCCACCACTTCGTCGGCACCGGCAGCACGCAGCTTCTCGACATCGCTGTCATCCACCGTGCGCACAATCACCGGCAGATCACGGCGTAAATCATGCACCACATGAATAATGCGCTCGGACGCATGGGTATCGGCAAAGGTAATCACCACGGTCTTGGCGCGCATCGCGCCGGCTGCCATCAATACCTCGCGCTTGGCCGCATCGCCGAATACCACCGGATCGCCGGCTTCGGATGCCTCACGCACGCGCTCCGGGTCCAGATCCAATGCAAAGAAGGAGATGCCTTCGGCCTCGAGCAAGCGCGCCAGCGACTGACCGCTACGACCGTAGCCGCAAATAATCACGTGCTCGTCCTTGGCCATGGTCTGCACCAGAATCTGGTGCAGATCGACCGATTGCTGCGCCCAGTCCTCGCGGATCACCAGCTTGCAGATGCGGTCGGCGTACTGGATCAGGAACGGTGCCAGCAACATCGACAATACGATTGCGGCCAACGCCGACTGTTCGACTTCACTGCTGATCAAGCCCAGATTGCCGGATAGCGCCAGCAGGACAAAGCCGAACTCACTACCCTGCGCCAGGGCCAGCGCACCCTTGAGGCTATCCTTGGCGCGATGACCGAAGGCACGTGCCAGCAGGAAAATCACGATGATCTTGACCGGCAACAGCAGCAACAGCATCACCATGATGCTGCCGGACTGCTCGACCAGCACGCCGACATCGAGCTTCATGCCGACGGTGACAAAGAAGAAACCCAGCAGGATGTCGCGGAAGGGCTTGATGTCCTCCTCAACCTGATAGCGGTATTCGGTTTCGGAAATCAGCATGCCGGCGACAAAGGCACCCAGCGCCAGCGACAGGCCGGCCAGCTGGGTCAGGTAGGCAACGCCCAAGGTCACCAGCAAGACATTGATCATGAACAGCTCGCTGGAGCGCTTGCTGGCCACCATGTGAAACCACGGCCGCATCAGGCGCTGGCCAAATACCAGCAACAGGCTCATCACGATGATGACCTTCAGCAAGGCAAGACCCAGATCCATCCACAGCTGATCAGAGTTGGCCGCAAAAGCCGGCAGCAAGATCAGCAACGGCACTACCGCCAGATCCTGGAACAGCAACACACCAACCGCCAGCTGGCCATGCTGCTGCGCCATCTCGACGCGCTCGGACAATAGCTTGAGCACAATCGCCGTCGAAGACAGCGCCAGCGCACCACCCACTGCAAAGCCGGCCAGACCGCTACCGCTCAGCCACCAGACTATGATGCCGATCACCAGCATGGTAAGCGCGACTTGCGAGCCCCCCACTCCGAACACCAGCCGCTGCATGGCGCGCAGCTTGGACAGCGAGAATTCGAGGCCGATGGAGAACATCATGAAGACAATGCCGATCTCACCCAGAAACTCGGTTTCCGGCCCCTCGGGTATCAGGTGCATGACACCGGGGCCGGCAATAAAACCGACCACCAGATAGCCCAGCATGGGGGGGACTCGCAGGCTGCGGCAGGCGGTTACCGCCAGTACTGCAACCAGCAAGACAAGAACAATAGGTGAGAGGTCATGCATCCGGAACAACACTCCTGGCCTGAGGGCAATGGTTATTAAGCAAATCTTGCACCAGCTGACAGGTGCCGAGTGATTATAAGCTGATATAATTACCGACTATGAAAATTGACCCAAAAACTTGCCTGCAATTGGCCAGAGAAACGCTGCAAATCGAGGCAGCCGCCATTACCAGGCTCTCGGAAAGACTGGACGAGCAGTTCGTCCGCAGTGTTGAACTGATGCTGGCATGCAAGGGCCGTGTAGTTGTCAGCGGCATGGGCAAGTCCGGTCATATCGGCAACAAGATTGCCGCAACACTGGCCAGTACCGGCACACCGGCTTTTTTCATGCATCCGGCCGAAGCCGCCCACGGCGACCTTGGCATGATTACCGACAAGGACATCCTGCTGGCAATGTCCAACTCTGGTGAAAGCGACGAAATCATCGCCCTGTTGCCAGCGCTCAAGCGCAAGGGCACGCCCATCATCGCCATGACCGGCCGCCCACAATCCACACTGGCACGTGAGGCCAATATCCATCTGGATGCCGGCGTCGAAAAGGAAGCCTGCCCTTTGGGCCTCGCCCCGACTGCCAGCACCACCGCCGCACTGGCGCTGGGGGACGCACTGGCAGTAGCGTTGCTCGAAATCCGCCAGTTCAAGGCCGAGGATTTTGCCCTCTCCCACCCCGGTGGCAGTCTTGGCCGCAAGCTGCTGGTACACATTCGCGACATCATGCATAGTGGCGAAGCCCTGCCGCAGGTGCAATCCGGTGCCAGTCTCAAGGAAGCGCTGCTGGTAATGACCCAGAAAGGTCTGGGCATGACTGCCGTTTGCGACCGTGAAGGCAAGCTGATCGGTGTCTTCACCGATGGCGACCTGCGCCGCACGCTGGATCGCACGCTGGATCTGGCCGGGCTCTACATTGATGACGTGATGGGCAGAAACCCGCGCACCGTTGCGGCCAACCTGCTGGCCAGCGAGGCCGCTCACCTGATGCAGCAACACAAGATCAACGGCTTGCTGGTAACCGGCAAGGACGGGCAATTGCTCGGCGCCCTCAATATGCACGACCTGCTGAAGGCAGGCGTTATCTGAGATTGACAATGCAAACGATTAACGAACTGGCCAAGCAAACCCGCCTGCTGATCATGGATGTAGATGGCGTGCTGACCGATGGCCGGATTTTCATTACCGCCTCCGGCGAAGAGTTCAAGGCCTTCAATACCCTGGATGGCCATGGCCTGAAAATGCTGCAGTCTACCGGTGTACAACTGGCCATCATTACCGGCCGTGCCGCCCCAAGCGTAGCGCATCGCGCTCGCGGCCTCGGTATTGATCATTACTATGAAGGCGTGCACGACAAGCGTGTCGCCTTTGCCGACCTGCTGCAAAAAACCGGCTTGACTGCCGCACAATGCGCCTACATCGGTGACGACGTGATCGACCTGCCGGTAATGAGCAAGGTTGGCCTCGCGGTTGCCGTTCCGGCGGCACCGAGCTTCGTGCGCCAGCATGCCCATTTTGTCACCGGCAATCACGGCGGCAGCGGCGCAGTGCGCGAGCTGTGCGAGCTGATCATGCAGGCACAGGGCACCTTTGACGCACTGATGAACAGCTATCTGGCATGAATCGCGCTGCACGACTCTTTCCGCTCGGACTGACGCTAGGCATGGCGCTGCTGGCCTTATACCTGCACATCGTTACGACGCAGCAGCCCTTCGCCCGGCCAGACCTGAATCTGAACGAGCCGGAATACACCATCAGCAATCTGCAGGCGCGCCAGTATGACGAGCATGGCATGCTGCAAGAGCGCCTGTACGCCAAATCGCTGTGGCAACTGCCCCGCAATCCGCTGGTCTTTGTGCAAGAGCCACTGCTGACCCGTTATCAGAACGGCAAGGCCGACTTCTCGGTAAACGCCTCGACGGCGACTTACCACCGTCAGGAAAAGCTGGCCGAGCTGAAAGACAATGTCCGCTGGGAGCAGGAGCAGCCGGGCAAAACGCCGATCGTACTGCAGACCTCCAGCATGCAGCTGGATGGCAACAAGCATGAAGTACGCAATCAGGCACCGCTGCTATTGACCCAGCAAAACTCCAGGCTCAATGCCACCGGTTTCATTTATCGCCAGGACAGCCAGACTCTGGAATTTCTGTCCAATGTTAGGATCTTCTATGCGCCATAGCCTGCCAGCCCTGTTACTGATCAGCTGCCTTGCCGTTCCGGCTCATGCCGACAAGGCCGATCGTGACAAACCGATCGAAATCAGCGCCGACAAAGGCACGCTTGACCAGAAAAAAGGCACCACAGTCTGGGAGGGCAATGTCGATGTCAAACAAGGCACTCTGCTGATTCAGGCCGACAAAGTCATTGTGGTACGCGATAACAAGGGCCAGCAGCAGCTGCAAGCCAGTGGCGGCCCGGTCAAGTTCCGCCAGAAGATTGATGGCAGCAACGAATTCGTTGAAGGCTCGGCCAACAGCGTGCAATACGACAATGGCAGCGACCTTGCCATTCTGACCGGCAATGCGCGTATCAAGCGTGGCATGGACTCGGTCAGCGGCAGCCGCATTGTCTACAACACCGCGACCGAGAACTATGAAGTCAATGGCAGCGCCAACGGCAGCACCGGCCGCGTCACCGTGATCCTGCAACCCAAGAGCAAGCCATGAGCAGCACGCTTTCCATCCGCCAGCTGAAAAAGACCTTCAAAAAGCGCACCGTCGTAAAGAATGTGTCGCTGGACATCAGCAGTGGCGAAGTGATCGGCCTGCTGGGTCCGAATGGCGCCGGCAAAACCACCAGCTTTTACATGGTCGTTGGCCTGATCGCTGCCGATGACGGCCGTATCGAACTCGACAAGCAGGAGATCACCCACCTGCCGATTCATCAGCGCGCGCGCATGGGGCTGGGTTATCTGCCGCAAGAAGCATCGATTTTCCGCAAACTCACCGTAGAAGAAAACATCAAGGCCGTGCTCGAGATCACCGGCCTGCGCGGTGAAGAGCTGGAAAACGAGCTGGTATTGCTGCTGGACGATCTCAACATCGGCCATCTGCGTGAAAGCAACGCCATGGCACTGTCTGGCGGTGAGCGCCGCCGCGTGGAAATCGCCCGGGTACTGGCCACCCGACCGCGCTTCATCCTGCTGGACGAGCCATTTGCCGGCGTTGACCCGATTGCCGTGATCGATATCCAGAAGATTATCCAGTTTCTGAAATCACGCGGCATCGGCGTGCTGATTACCGACCATAACGTGCGCGAAACCCTGCGCATCTGCGACCGCGCCTACATCATCTCGGAAGGCGGCGTACTGGCCTCCGGCCTGCCGGGCGAACTCGTTGAAAATGAACAGGTAAGACGTGTCTACCTGGGCGAACACTTCCATCTGTAAACAAGCATGAAACAGACCCTCCAGCTCAAGACCAGTCAACAGCTGACGCTGACGCCGCAGCTGCAACAGTCCATCAAGCTTTTGCAGATGTCCACACTCGAACTGGGCTCCGAGCTGGAGCGCTATCTGCTGGAAAACCCCTTGCTGGAACGCCAGGAAGAAAGCGAAGAAAAGCTGGTGCCGCCAAGCGAATGGCCAGAGCGCAACCAACCGGCCGAAACAGCTCCGGAAACCCCGCAAGAAAACGCCTCACAAGATAGTGATAACAGCAGTGCATTTGACGAGCCTGCTGACTGGGGCAGCCGCAGTAGCAGCAATCACGATGATGATGACGAGTTTGACCCCATCCTCAGCGCCCCGAAAAAGCCCTCGCTGCGCGAGCACCTGTTAAGCCAGACCGGCGAACTACAACTAAGCCAGCGTGACCGCGCCCTGATTGCCCTGCTGATCGACGAGCTCGATGATGATGGCTACCTCTCCAGCCCTCTGGACGAGATACTCGCCGAGCTGCCGCTTGAGCTGGATGTCGAGCTGGAAGAGTTGTCCTGCCTGCGTCGCCTGCTGACCCAACTGGAGCCCGTCGGCTTTGCCAGTCTTAATCTGCAGGAATTCCTGCTGTTACAGCTCGACAATGCCCCCCATGACAAGCACCCCGCGCGCGAGTTGGCCGCAAGCATTGTCAGCCAGCATTTTGACTTGCTGGGCAACCGTGACTTCATCAAGTTGAAGCGGGCCTTGAGCATTGACGATCCGACACTGAAAGCCGCTCACGGCTTGATCACCAGCCTGCGCCCGCGCCCGAGCAGTGGCTTTGACCACGGTGAAACCCACTACGTTGCACCGGATATCCGGGTGATCAAGGTTGGCCGCAGATGGGTTGCCCGGCTAAACCAGGCCAACCTGCCCAAACTTCGTGTCAACCAGATGTATGCCTCTCTGCTACAACAGAAAGGAACCAGCCACGATCTGGGTGGTCAACTTCAAGAGGCACGGTGGCTGATCAAAAACATTCAGCAACGATTTGACACCATCCTGAAAGTGGCGGAATCTATAGTCGAAAGACAACAAGAGTTCTTCGAGCTGGGCGAAGTAGCCATGCGCCCGATGATTCTGCGGGATGTCGCAGATGAGCTTGGACTCCATGAATCAACCATTTCCAGGGTAACCACGCAAAAATATCTTTTGTGCAGCAGAGGCCTGTTTGAGCTGAAGTACTTTTTCGGCAGCTCTGTTGATACCGATAGTGGCGGTGAGTGTTCGGCGACAGCCATCAAGGCCATCATCAAGCAACTCATCGATCATGAAGATAATAAAAAGCCGTTGTCAGACGGTGCGATTGCAGACCATCTCGTCGCCAAGGGCATACAGGTAGCCAGAAGAACGGTTGCCAAGTACCGGGAAGCGATGCAGATACCACCGGTCAGCCAACGCAAGTCACTTTGATTTTCTTGAGTCGCGACACTTCGTTCGCGACACTTTAAGAAGGAGTAAAGGGTATGAACCTCAAGATTACCGGTCTCCACCTCGAAGTTACCCCAGCACTGCGTGAATATGTAGAAAGCAAGCTGGAGCGGATTACCAGGCATGTAGATAATGTTATCGGTGTCAACGTGACATTGTCTGTCGACAAACTGGTACAGAAAGCCGAAGTAAACGTGCATTTGGCGGGTAAAGACATCCACGCCGAAGCGACGGATGCCGATATGTATGCTGCCATCGATGCCTTGGCAGACAAGCTTGATCGTCAGGTTCTGAAGTTCAAGGAAAAACAGGTTGACCACCGCGTCAGCCCTATCATTCAGGATCAGGCAGCCCTCTGATACCCTGCAAAGACAAGAACGGATAAGATTTCTTATCCGTTCTTTTTGTTTGAAACAATCCACCACGCTTACGTCCTGATCGGCTATTGAAATCTTGCCGGAAAGCGTAGAATGGCCAACGTTCTTTACTGGCACCACGCAAGATGAGCCTCATTAGCAAAATCCTTTCTCCAGAAAATGTCATGGTCGGGCTGGATGTATCCAGCAAGAAACGGTTGTTTGAACAAGTCGGCATCCTGATTGAAAACTCACAGGGCATTGCCCGCAGTGATGTTTTTGACAGCCTGTTCTCCCGCGAAAAACTGGGCTCGACCGGACTTGGTCAAGGTGTCGCCATACCTCATGGCCGCATCAAGGGCCTGAAAGAAGCCACCGGTGTTTTCATCCGTTTGAGCACTCCTATCGCCTTTGACGCCCCGGATAACAAGCCGGTCAGCCTGCTGTTTGTGCTACTGGTGCCGGACCAGGCGACAGATATTCACCTGCAGGCACTTTCCGAACTCGCCCAGCGCTTCTCCAGCAGAAGCCTGCGCGAGCAAATGAACAGCCCGGAAAGTAATGCAGAACAACTTTATGAACTGATCTGCGGCCAGAGTGACCATGCCTAATATCAGCGTACGCCGCCTCTATCAGGAAAATCAGCACAAGCTCAATCTGAGCTGGATCGCCGGTCGTTCGGGTGCCGATAACCTTATTTCGAATGATGAACAAAGACCCACCCAAGCACTGGTGGGACATCTGAACTTCATTCACCCCAACCGGGTACAGGTGCTGGGTCTTGCCGAGGTGGAGTACCTGAACAAGCTGGAACAGGCTGCCGCCAGAACCGCGCTTGACCAGCTGTTTCACCGCAGCATGGCCGTTGTCATTGTCGCCAATGCCCAAAACGTGCCCAACCTGCTGCGTGATTACTGCCATACCCACGGCGTGCCACTGATGAGCACCCCGCTGGAAAGTCCCTATCTGATGGATGTCCTGCGCATCTATCTGGCCCGAGCGCTGGCAGTTTCAACCGTCATGCATGGCGTATTCCTTGATGTACTCGAGGTCGGCGTGCTGATCATGGGTGACTCCGCCATGGGCAAGAGTGAACTGGCGCTGGAACTGATTTCACGCGGCCATGGCATGGTGGCCGATGATGCGGTCGAACTGTACCGGATTGGCCCGGAAACGCTGGAAGGTCGTTGCCCTGCCCTACTGCGTGATTTTCTTGAAGTACGTGGCCTCGGCATTCTGAATATCCGCACCATTTTTGGCGAGACAGCCGTTCGCCCGAAAAAGGTGCTGAAACTCATCATTCACCTGATGAAAGCCAATGATCAGGCAATGCAAACCCTCGACCGGCTGAATATCCAGTCCGAGACTCAGGATATTCTGGGCGTGAAGGTGCGCAAGGTCATCCTGCCCGTTGCCGCCGGCCGTAACCTGGCTGTACTGGTTGAAGCCGCTGTGCGCAATTACATCCTGCAGCTACGCGGTATCGACAGCACCAGAGAGTTTATCGATAGACATACCAGTTTGTTACGTGAGCAAGAGCATGCAACTGATTCTGATTAGTGGCCTTTCCGGTTCGGGTAAATCGGTTGCCCTGCGCCTGCTTGAAGACAATGATTTTTTCTGTGTTGATAATCTGCCGGCCGTGTTGCTGGAAGACGTCGTCAGCCTGCACGATGATCAGCTACAACCCAAACTGGCAATCAGTGTAGACACCCGTTCTGCTGCGACACTCGCCGCCTTGCCCAGTGCCATGCAGGCACTGCGCAGCAAGGGCATTGATACTCGCCTGATTTTTCTCGAAGCCAGCGACAACACACTGGTCAAACGTTTCTCCGAAACCAGAAGAAGACATCCGCTGTCTGGCAGCGGTCTGACCGTAGAAGAGTGCATCAATCTCGAACGGGAAATGCTCGAACATCTGCGTGAGCTCGGCCATCGTATCGACACCACCAATCTGTCAGCCAACACACTAAGGAGTTGGGTCAAATTGCTTGTAGATGCCGATGCCTCCGACTGCCTGACCCTTGTATTCGAGTCATTCGGTTTCAAGCATGGCATTCCGCTTGATGCCGACTTCGTATTTGACGCGCGCTGCCTGCCCAACCCTTATTACGAAGAAAAACTCAGGCCGCAAACCGGCCTCGATCAAGACGTCATGGACTTCTTCGCTCAAGAAAAGCTGGTCAGCGAGATGCAATCTGACGTGATGAAATATCTGCAAAAATGGCTGCCCCGTTTCCGCAGCGACAATCGCAGCTATGTCACGATTGCCATCGGCTGTACTGGCGGCCAACATCGCTCTGTCTATCTGGCAGAACGTCTGGCCGAAGCCTTCGACAACCAGCAAGTCCTGATCCGCCACAGGCAGCTGCAAGGCAAATAATGTGCTGCGCATCGGCGACATGCTGATACTGGTTTTGCTTGCGGCCAGCCTTTGGCTGCTGCAGGCAAAGCTAGCCGACAACAGCAGTGCAAGTTATGTAGAAATCACGCAAGACGGCCGGATCACCGGCCAATACCCGCTGCGATTGGATAAAACGCTACGACTGCACAGTGACGCCGGCGATACCGTTATCCAGATCAGTAAAGGCCGCGTACGCATTGCGCAATCCCCAGGCAAGTATCAATACTGCGTCAAGCAAGGCTGGCTCTCCGCCGCTGGCGCATTAGCCATCTGCATGCCGAGCCGCATCTCACTCAGACTTATCGGCAATGCCACAGCAGAAGACTCTCTCGCCTACTAAGCAAGACCTGCAGATCGCCAATCTTGCCGCACTGGCCATCTCGCTAAGCCTACTTGATGCCGCCATTCCAAGCCCTATTCCCGGCATCAAACCCGGTTTCGCCAATATCATCGTCCTGATAACCGCCTACCAGCATGGCTGGCGTGCCGCGGTCTGGGTGAGCATCTTGCGCGTATTGGCCAGCGCCCTGCTGCTGGGTACGCTGTTTACGCCAGGATTCTGGCTGGCCACTGCCGGTGCCATCAGCAGCCTGTTAAGTCTGGGCTTGAGCCTGCGCCTGCCTGCTCCTTACTTCAGTGCAGTCAGCCATAGTCTGATTGCTGCCCAGGCGCATCTGCTGGCGCAGCTACTGCTGGTACGGCTAATATTTATCCCGAACGATAATATTCTTGGTCTCGCCCTGCCGATGGCAATTGCCGCCATCCTTTCGGGGCTGGTCAATGGACTGATAGTCAACAGGCTACTGAAAAAATGAATCGACCCGTCAATACCATTACTGTCGCGCTAACCGGCGCCTCCGGCTTGCCTTATGGCCTCAGGCTGATTGAATGCCTGCTGAAGGCCGGCAAGCGCGTCTGGGTCATGTATTCGCAGGCTGCACAGGTCGTGGCCAAGCAGGAGATGAATCTCAGCCTGCCCTCGCAGCCACAAGAATTCCAGCAATGGCTGATCAGCAACTTCAATGCCGAACCGGACAAGATTGCCGTATTTGGCCGGGAAGCGTGGTTCGCCCCGCCAGCATCAGGCTCAAATCCAGCCGATGCCATGGTAGTCTGCCCGTGCAGCATGGGAACGTTGGCCGCAATCGCCAACGGCAGCAGCGACAATCTGATCGAGCGCGCTGCCGATGTGATGATCAAGGAAGCCAGAAAGCTGGTGCTGGTGCCACGCGAAGCGCCGTTTTCAGCCATTCATCTGGAAAACATGCTGAAGCTTGCCCGGCTGGGCGTCTGCATCCTGCCGCCCAACCCTGCTTTTTATACCCATCCGCAAACCATCCAGGACATGATTGACTTCATCGTTGGCCGCATCATGGATCAGCTGGCTATCGACCATGACTTGCACCCGCGCTGGGGGGAGTCGACATGAGCTGGCAGCCCGATATGCTGATCGGCCCCGCGCCACTCAAAGCGCTGGAACAACAGGCCGAGCAGGCCGGTTTGCAACTGATAGAAAAAGCCGGATCCGCCATTGCGGCCTGGTTACAGCAAAAGATACTTCGACCCGATCAGTCATTACTGATTGCTGTTGGCCCGGGGAATAATGGCGCCGACGCCCTCGTGGCAGCCCGCCTACTGCAACAAGGCGGAACGAAAGTCATCGCATGGCAACCTGTGCCAGCCAACTCCCCTGCCTGTCTGCAAGCCGCCCAAACTTTCCAGCAGATCGGCGGCAGTATCAACCATGAGCCAGTCGCGCCCGAGGCTGACATTCTGCTCGATGGCCTGTTTGGTGCGGGGCTGCATCGCCCGCTGGCAGCACCGTGGACGAGCATCATCCAGCAGCTCAATGAAAGAGATTGGACAAGAATAGCCATTGATGTGCCAAGCGGGCTCAATGCATGGACCGGCGACTGCCCGACCCAATGCCTGAGGGCCGATCATACTTTGGCTCTGCTTGCCCACAAGCCAGGTCTGTTCACTGCCGATGGCCCGGATAACTGCGGCAAAATCCACCTGCTTGATATGACCTGCCCCGAGAGGTTTTACCCCGAGCCTGAAGGGTGTCTCATCGCATCCATATCGCCCCTCCCCCCGCGTCAACGCAATAGCCATAAAGGCAGCTATGGCACGGTACACATTATCGGTGGTAACCACGGCATGGTTGGTGCCGCCATGTTGGCCGCAAGATCTGCGCTGCACGCGGGTTCTGGCAAAGTCATGGCACACACACTGGACGAGCGTCTGATCTTTGACCCTTCATGCCCTGAGCTGATGATCTCCGCTTTTACCCCTGGCGATACTTTTGACAATGACGTTATCGGCATCGGACCGGGACTTGGCTGCGATGAACACGCTATTGGCGCCATGTACTCTGTCATGCAACATCAGGGCGGCTTGGTTCTGGATGCAGATGCACTCAATTTGCTGGCACAAAATCCGCTGTGGCAGCAAAGTCTGCAACAACGCAAAACAGCAGCCATCCTGACGCCACACCCGGCCGAAGCCGCCAGGCTGCTGCAAACCGATACGCCAACGATACAAAGAAACCGTATCAAATCGGCCAGAAAAATCGCCGAGAAATACTCGGCAATTGTCGTGCTGAAAGGTGCCGGCAGCATCGTGTGCGCGCCCTCTGGCGCATACGCCATCATCAATGCCGGCAATGCCGCCTTGGCCAATGCCGGGCAAGGAGATGTCCTGACCGGACTCATCTGCTCCTTGCTGGCACAGAATGTCGATGCATGGGCCGCGGCATGTCATGCCAGTTATTTGCATGCCAACAGTGCCGATCTGTATGCCATTGAAAATCCGGGACTTGTCGGCATGACGGCCAGTATCACCATCAGTTTGATCAAACAGCAGTTGGCACAATAATATTGTTACGGAAAAAATCTTGAATCAACAAAGAAAAGCATACGCATTTGGCCTGTCGGCAGTCATTGCATGGTCAACCGTTGCAACCGCCTTCAAAATCACACTGAATCACCTAAGCCCGGCTCAGCTGGTTTTTTATTCCAGCCTGTTTTCCCTGATTTGCATCGTCGGTATTATTACCATTCAGGGTGACATCAAGCAATTTTTTACCGCAATAAGAAATAACTGGAAGCGCTCACTTATTCTTGGAGCAATCAATCCATTCGTTTACTACCTTATCTTATTCCAGGCATACGATCTGCTTCCCGCCCAAGAGGCTCAGGCGCTCAATTATACCTGGGCGCTGACCATGACTTTGCTGGCAGTCCCTATCCTCAAGCAGAAGTTGAAGTTACAGGATGCGCTGGCTGCCTGTTTTTGCTATCTGGGTGTTCTGTTCATCGCAACGCGCGGCAATCCTTTCAGTCTGGATTTTGCCAATATTGAAGGTGTCATCTGGGCGCTACTATCAACATTACTGTGGGCAATATACTGGCTGCTCAATACCAAGGATGACAGACCACCTGTCATCGGCCTTGGTTTGAATTTCCTGATGTCGATGATCTTTTCATTCATTTACTGCCTGATAAATAATGAATTGCACTTACCGGCATGGCAGGGACTGGCCGGTGCCGCGTATATCGGCTTTTTTGAAATGGGCATTACATTTGTATTGTGGCTGAGTGCAATGAAACTGACTGACAGCACGGCCAAGATTGCCAATCTTATTTTCCTTTCACCATTACTTTCCCTGTTTTTTATTTCCACCCTGCTTGGCGAGCAGATATTCCCGTCCACACTCATTGGACTTGCCTTGATTCTCGGTGGACTGATACTGCAAAAAATCCCGGTCAGCCGCTTGCGGCTTGCTCTAAGATGAATTAGTCCTTACGTACTACGTGAGTAAAAATGCGAAGCATAAAAACTAGGCTGGCTATCTGGATTGTTTCTGTGCTGTGTATCGTGATGATTGCGATCGGGTACCTGTCCTATCAAGCTGCTAGCCAGGCTGAGGAACGCGACTATCTGTCCATCAAGCAAGGCCTGCAGGAGCGCCTGGCACTTTCCCTCCCACATGGTGTGTGGCAACTTGATGACCAGTTCATCCGCTTGACGCTGGATGCCGAGCTGAAGTCCCCCGCAATTGTCGGGTTGATTGTGCAGGGGGATGCCGGCCTTTATTTCGGAAGGATGAGATTGCCCGATGGGCGGATTACCGACTTATCCAAAGCAACTCCGCCTCTACATGATGAAGTGCTGACACTTCCCATTATTTACCAGCAACGCAATAACCTCGGCCAGGTCACCGCTTATCTGTCACGCGAGCGCATCACCAATCGGCTCAACAATCAGCTCTGGACTCAATCAGCCCAACTGCTGATCGTCATCATCCTTTTGCTTGCAGTACTGTTGATTGCCTTGCGGCGCTATGTTTTTACCCCTATCGGCGCCTTGCAGAGAGCCCTGCACAAAGCCGCAACAATGGAGCTGGAGGCCGATATCCAACTGCCCCAAGCCGAATGGCGTGAGTTTGCCGACCTCGTTACCGGCGTAAACCTCATTATCATCAAGATCAGCAACGAACTGGGCTTGCGAAAGACAGCCCAGCAAGCCGCGGTACTGGAAAAGGACCGTGCAGAAATTGCTTACCAGCAATTGCTTGAAACCCAGAACACGCTGGTAGAAACCGAAAAACTGGCGTCTCTCGGCGGGCTCGTTGCCGGAGTTGCCCACGAAATCAACACTCCGGTCGGTATCACCCTGACCGCTGCCTCTCATCTTGCTCTGGCAACGGAAAAGATTAACGAGCAGATGCAAACTGGCCAGATCAAGAAGAGCGATCTCGAGTTTTATCTGAATGATGCCAACGAGTCATCAAGGCTGATTCTCTCCAATAGCCAGCGTGCTGCTGATCTGATCCACAGCTTCAAGCAAGTTGCCGTTGACCAGACCAGCGAAGCACGACGCCAGTTTCATATTGATCAATACCTGTCAGAAATCATTACCAGCCTGAGCCCGAAACTCAGACACAGCCTGATCACTGTGGATGTGGACTGCCCGTCTGGCCTCGAGATGGATAGTTACCCCGGTGCCCTGTCGCAAGTTGTCACGAATCTGCTGATGAATGCGCTATTGCATGCATACAATGAGAAGGAAAGCGGTGTCATTCTGATCCAGGTTGACCCTTTGGCCAACAACCAGATCAGACTGACCGTCAGGGACGACGGGAAAGGCATACCGTCTGAAAACCTCAAGCATATTTTTGAGCCCTTCTTCACCACCAAGCGTGGCACGGGCGGTAGTGGCTTGGGGCTACACATTGTCTACAACATTGTCTTTAAAAAGCTGGGGGGAAGCATTCACGTTGACAGCACGGCAGGAGAAGGTACAACCTTTACCTTGATGCTGCCCTGCAAGGCACCCGAAATGAATGCGTGAGGGGGATACATGCAAGAAAATGATGATTGGCTGCTTGATGACTCGGAGGAGCAAGCCGCTGCATCTCATCAGGCTGCAGCGCACAGCAAGCCCTGGAAAATCCTGATCGTCGATGACGAACCGGATATTCATACCGCAACTCGTCTTGCCATCCAGAATATCCGCTACAAGGACAAAAGTCTTGAACTGCTGAGTGCCTACTCTGCAGCAGAAGGCTTCGAGCTTTTGCAGTCTAACCACGACATCGCCGTCATTCTTCTCGATGTCGTGATGGAAACCGACAGCGCCGGCCTGAATCTTGTCAAAAGGATCCGGGAAGAGCTGAATAACCAGATTGTCAGAATCGTATTGAGAACCGGCCAACCCGGGCAAGCCCCGGAGCAGGACGTCATCCTCAATTACGATATCAATGACTACAAGACCAAGACCGAGCTGACCGTCCAGAAACTGTTCACCGTCATCATTGCCTCACTGCGCGGTTATGAGAGCCTGGTGACGATTGAGAAGAACCGCCAAGGCTTGGGCAAGATTCTTGAAGGAGCCAGCGATCTTTATCAGCTGCGTTCGCTGAAGGAATTCGCATCGGGTGTGCTGAAGCAGATCAGTGCGATTCTGGATGTCGGCACCGATGGTCTGTTGTGCATGGAAAGTGCGCCGCAAGGCAACGGTAGACCAACCCTGGAAATTCTGGCGGCAACCGGCGAGTTCGAAACGCTGCTCAATGGTGGCGATTTATCGACCTTTCCCCAGCTGCAACAAACCATCGAGCAGGCACTGAGCGAAAAACGCTCGATCTACCAGCACCCATACGACATTCTCTACATCACAGCCAATAATGGCCGAGAGTTTGTGATCCACTTTCAGCCGCCCTGGCCGCTGGAGGAATATGAATGCAATTTGCTCGAGGTATATTGCCAGCGGATTTCAGCAGCCTACGACAACCTCTATCTCTACTCTCAACTCGTCAAATCGCAAGAGGCTACCGTTGTCGCCCTCGCTGACCTTGCCGAATTCAGGGATAGCGATACCGGCGAGCATGTACTGCGAGTACAGAAACTGAGCGATGCCATTGCCCAGGATCTGTTCAGCAAACATGTTTACACCGAGCAGATGCCGCCACCGTTTCTCGACATGATAGGCATGGCCAGTATCCTGCACGATGTCGGCAAAGTGGCCACACCCGACCACATCCTGTTCAAACCGGGCAAGCTGGACCCGGATGAGCGCCGCATCATGGAGCAACACGCCGAGATCGGTGCCAACATCCTGCGCAAGGCCAGCAAGCTGGTAGAGGGCACCAGCTATCTGTCGATGGGTGCCGATATCGCTGATGGCCATCACGAATTCTTCGACGGCCATGGTTATCCTTACAAGCGTGCAGGTCAGGACATCCCCCTGTCCGCACGCATCGTGGCTGTTGTGGATGTGTTTGACGCCCTGCTGCACAAACGGCCTTACAAGGAACCATGGTCACTCGATGAAACCATGGCTTATATCAAGTCACGCAGTGGCCAGCAATTTGACCCCGAAGTCGTCAAGGCGCTGGAAAGGCTGGTGGCCGAAGACCGCATGCCGATCAAACCACCAATCAGCTGAAGCCATCCCCAAAAAAATGAGCCCGGATCCGGGCTCATTTTCCATTCGACTTGCGGCCAACCTTGATATCAAAACATCAGAGCTTGTAGCTGCTCTGCGTCATGACCTTGGCGCTCAGCTTCATCAGGCCCTTCACCGGCAAGGGCAGCTTTGCCGCACCAAAATTATGCGCCAGCTCGGCATGACGCAATTCATCGTCACGCATCTGACTGACAATCGCACGGCTCTTGGCATCCTGCGCCGGCAAGGATTGCAGATGGCTATCAAGATGGGCACTCACCTGCTGTTCGGTTTCCTCCAGAAAACCCAGATTCCATTTGTCCCCCAACAAACCGGCAGTCACGCCAATCGCCAGCGAGCCGGTATACCACAGCGGGTTGAATACGCTGGGGCGACCTCCCAGCTCGCGAATACGCTGCTCGGTCCAGGCCAAATGCTCCACCTCTTCAAACGCGGCATGACGCAGCGCCTCACGAGTTGCCGGGTCACGCGCCGTCAGCGCCTGGCCCTGGTAAAGCGCCTGGGCGCAGACCTCGCCGCAGTGATTGACGCGCATCAGGCCTAAGGCGTGCTGTTTTTCTTCCGCGCTCAGCGCCGTTTCTTCCACTTCGCGGTCAGGATGCGGGCGGGCGCTGGCTGCCGGTGCAAACAGGGTGCGCAGGCCACGGTCAAATTCGGTAATCAGGGTATCTAGGATCATGTCGGCTTATGGCTTTCATCAATACGGGCGATTATACCTTGCTCGTGCTGCTGTTATAATCCGCAAGTTTTCCGTTTACGCAACTTCACTGTAAAGGATCCAGCATGAACCTCGAACTGATCGGCCCAGGCAAAGACATGCCGAATGACATCAACGTCATCATCGAAATCACCGCCAACAGCGCTCCTATCAAGTACGAATACGACAAGGAAAGCGGCGCGCTGTGTGTTGACCGTTTCATGGGCACCTCCATGTTCTACCCGGCCAACTACGGCTTCGTACCGCAAACCATCGCTGGCGATGGCGATCCGGTCGACGTACTGGTAGTTACCCCGTTCCCGCTGCCACCTGGCGTGCTGATCCGCGTTCGTGCGCTGGGTCTGATCAAGATGGAAGATGACGGCGGCGTGGATGCCAAGCTGGTTGCCGTGCCGGTTGAAAAACTGTGCCCGATGTACAAGGACATCCAGAAGCTGGAAGACCTGCCACAACTGCTGCGTGACCAAATGGTGCACTTCTTCGAGCACTACAAGGATCTGGAAAAAGGCAAATGGGTCAAGATCCAGGGCTGGGGCACCATGGAAGACGCGACCCGCGAACTGAACGAAGGCATCGAGCGCGCCAAGCAAGGCTAAGCTCAAGGTTGGCCGCAAGGCCAAGCTGCCCGAAAGCCGGCGCCTGCGCCGGCTTTTTCATGCCATCTTGCCTGCGCTGGTCAGCCTGCATGGCTTTGTATACAGTAAGGTCTGTTGCACACCATCGACCCTCATCATGTCCAGCACCATTGCCAACCGCCTGTTGCCACTGCAGCTTCGCCTGCAGGCCACAGCCGCGCCAATGCAATGCCATCTGGATGAGCAGAACCTACACTGTGGCTCGCACACCTTTTCTATCGATAGCACAACACTGCCTGCGGCCAACCTTGGTATCGACTTTGCCCCGCACCCGCTGCAACAACAACTCGGCTTCATGCTGTTTGTCGCCGGCCCAGCCCGACCAGACCCGACATTAAGTCGCTATCTCAATCAACTCGCACCCGCGCCAGGTGCCTGGCTGTATTGCGGCCCTCATGGCAGTGCACGCTTTTGTCGCCAGATTTTTGATGCGTTGTTTTACTTGTGCGGCCCGATACTCGGCGTGCCCGATAGTACAGAAGCCAGGCTCCCGGATTGGCCACACTTGCTGCAAAAGCAATGGCAACTGGCCGAACAGTTACTCGCACTTTGTCAGGCTTATCGTCAACAGCATCAGGACCCACCGCTGGCTGAACTTGCCTCGCTGCTGACAGCCATGACCACCCCGCCGGCGAATCAGGATCACTTCGCGCTAGCCCTGGCCAGACTGCTGCAAGCGGGATTGCAACAACAGGCCGACTGCCAGCAGGCTTTCATGCTGCTCTGGCAGCGCCTACAAGATGGCAAACCTGCAAAGTCTTGAGCTGGCAGAACTCCACAACACAACAAAAAAGCCGCGAATATCGCGGCTTTTTTGTTGGCATCTGGCCAGTACTTACTTGCTGCCCGACATATCCTTGGACAGGAAGAAGGCATCAGAGAAGAACTCGTCTTCCGGCAGCTGACGCTCGCCGATAAAGCTCTTGTGGGCGGCCTCGACCATCACCGGTGCACCGCAGGCGTACACCTGATAACCGGACAAATCGGCAAAATCATCCATCACCGCCTGATGGACAAAGCCGGTACGGCCTGGCCAGTTGTGCTCCGGCAGCGCATCCGACACCACCGGGATGAAGGTGATATTGCTGTGCTGCGCCTGCCATTGGCCTGCCATCTCGGCCAGATACAGATCGGCCGGCGTACGCGCGCCCCAGTAGAACACGATAGGACGGGTCACACCGCTGTGGATCGCGTGTTCGATAATACCCTTGATCGGCGCGAAACCGGTGCCGCTAGCCACCATGATGATAGGCTTGTCGGAATCTTCGCGCAGGAAGAAGGAACCCAACGGCCCCTTGAAGCGCATGATTTCCTTCTCCTTCATGGTGTTGAACACATAGTCGGAGAACGAGCCGCCCGGCTGGTGGCGGATGTGCAGCTCGATGAAGGCATCGTCATGCGGCGCATTGGCAATCGAGAAGCTGCGTTTCTTGCCATCCTTCATCAGGATATCGATGTACTGGCCGGCCATGAACTGCAGGCGCTCGGACACAGGCAGTTTCAGCTTCAGAATCGCCACATCGTGGACTTTTTCGATCTTTTCGACGCGGCAAGGCAGGGTCTTGATCTGGATATCGCCAATACCGGCCACTTCGCGCGCCTCGATGGTGATATCACCTTGCGGACGGGCACAGCAGAACAGGGTCAGGCCCTGGGCCTTCTCGGCACTGTTCAGCGCTTTTTCCTGAGCGCCGCCGTGATCGACATCGCCCTCGACCACTTTGCCCTTGCAGGCACCACAGGCACCGTCGCGGCAGCCGTATGGCAGACCGATGCTCTGGCGCAAGGCCGCCTCGAGAATGGTTTCGTGTGCTTCTACCGCGAAGGTATGGCCGCTAGGCAGCACTTTTACCTGACAGGTCATGTTGTTCCCTTAAACTTCGCTAGAATGGCCAGCATGCGTACATTACTGATGATAGGCGCTGGCGATATCGCCTGGCGCACCCTGCCCCTGCTGCGCGCGCACTGGCGCGTCGTGGTGTTGCTCCGCAAGCCTGAAAATGCCGCGCGCTGGCGAGAGGCCGGAGCCTTGCCCATGCTGGCAGATCTGGACAATCGTCATAGCCTTGCGCGTTTCGCCGGGCTTGCAGATGCCGTGCTGTACTCGGCACCACCACCGGAACAGGGCCGGATAGACCCCAGAATGCGCAAGGTCTTGTCGCAGCTGGCAAAAACGGGAAGTCTACCACAGCAAATCGTGTATATCAGCACCAGCGGCGTCTACGGCAATGCCGATGGCAACTGGCTGGACGAGTGCTCGCCACTGCAGCCGGTTTCGGATCGCGCCAGACGTCGTGTCGACGCGGAGCGCAATCTGCGCGCCTTTGCCCTGAGCCATGGCAGTGGGCTGACCATCCTGCGCGTGCCGGGCATCTATGCGGCCAACCGTCTGCCGCAGAGCCGCTTCAGCAGCCAGCTGCCGCTGATCCGGGCTGATGAAGACAGCTACAGCAATCACATCCACGCAGACGATCTGGCGCGTATCTGCGTAGCAGCCTTGCACAAGCCGCGACAAGGCATCCGCGTGTTCAATGCCTGTGATGATGCGCCAACTGCGATCGGCGACTGGTATGACCTGCTGGCCGACCACCTGGGGCAAGCTCGTCTGCCACGCCAGTCGCGCGAGGCAGTCAAGGCACAGACGCCGGCCGGGCTATGGTCATACATGGCCGAGTCGCGTCGCCTGCGTAACGATCGCCTGAAAAAAGAACTGCTGCCCGTCCTGACTTACCCGACGGTGCAGCAGTTTCTCGCTGGCCACAAAAGCTAGATGACTTCGCTGGCCCGCTCGCACGGGCTATCCAGCCGCTCTTGCGCCAGCCTCGCCAGCGCATCGAGGTCTTCGGTCAGATTTTCCTCGATATGACGCAATGCCCCGCGCAAGATGGCCGAGGCCAGCAAGGCCTCGTCGCAGCCGAACACCTCGGCCATTGCGCGCAAATCCTTGCAGCAATCGTGACATAGCGGCACGGACAATTGCCGCACCGGCTCTACCGACAACAGCGAGGCCATTTCCCGGCCTTGCTCGCGGTGCGCTTCAAGTTGACGGATAAAATCATGCAAGGTATCGCTCATGCTGCCCTCCCCGGCTCACAGGTGATGATGTCACTAACAGCATGGCACACCGTCGCCCGAAGCCAAGGTCGAAACAGCCCTGAATTGATCTGGCTCCGTTCAGCCGCGTTCGGCCAGTAACAGTCGGCCGGCCAGTACGGCGAAAACCGAACCCAGCAGCCATTGCGGCCAACGTTGGCCGCTGCGCCCCAGACGGCGCGCCAGATGACTGGCACTCAGAATCACCGCGCCATTGACGACTAGCCCGACCATATTCAGTACCGTGGCCAACAGCAGCATCTGCCACCACAGCGGGCCTGCCGCCGGCTGCACAAACTGCGGAAACAAGGCCAGCACAAACAAGGCCATTTTCGGATTCAGCAGATTGGTCAGCAAACCTTGCAGGAATACCTTTTGCAACGACATGCGCTCGGGCACGGCGCACTCGCTAGCCACGGCCGCCGGTTTGGTACGAAAGCACTGCCAGGCAAGCCAGGCCAGATACAGTGCCCCGGCAAAGCGCAAGGCCTCGTAGGCCAGCGGCACATGCTGCAGCAATTGCGACAGCCCCAAGGCCGCCGCCAAAGCATGACAGTAGGTGCCCAGCTGTATGCCGGCCAGAGTGGCAAAACCCGCCAGACGGCCTTGTGTCGCACTACGCGAGGCAATCAGCAACATATCGGGGCCGGGGGTTGCCGCAAGTAAAAAAGCGGCGAGAAAAAACAGCAGCAGAGTATCAAGGGTGGGCATGGCAGCATCTTTCGCATGACGAAAGGAAGATCATGCTAGCGATGCCGCCACCCTATCGTCAAGCCGCCGCCGGCAGGCTATCGGCGAGCGGCAAATTTCGGTAACATCGCGATCTTTTTGCAGTTTTTCGAGTACGCACATGGAAAATCCCGGCTTCAACCGTGCCATCCGCAGCTTCGTGCTGCGTCAGGGCCACCTGTCCGCCGCCCAGCAGCGCGCCATTGATGAAGGCATGCCGCGCTGGGGTATCGAGTATCGCCCCGAGTCTATCAACCTGAACGAAGCCTTCGGTCGCGAAGCACCGAAAATCCTCGAGATCGGCTTTGGCATGGGCACGGCAACTGCCGAGATCGCGGCCAACAATCCGGACAAGGACTATCTGGGCATCGAAGTGCACTCGCCGGGCGTGGGCAATCTGTTCAAGCTGATTGGCGAGCAAAACCTCGGCAATCTGCGCGTGATTCGCCATGATGCAGTCGAGGTGATGGACAATATGCTGGCCGACGGCTCGCTCGATGGCGTGCATATTTTCTTCCCTGACCCATGGCACAAAAAGCGCCACAACAAGCGCCGCCTGATCCAGGCACCGTTCATCGAAAAACTGGTGAAGAAAATCCGTCCGGGCGGCTATCTGCACGCCGCCACCGACTGGGAAGACTACGCCATCCAGATCATGGAAGTCTTCAGCGCCAATGCTGAGCTGCAAAACAGTGCCGATGGCTATGCCCCGCGCCCTGACTATCGTCCGCTGACCAAGTTTGAAGCACGCGGCATCCGTCTGGGCCACGGCGTATGGGATGTGATCTTCACCCGCAAGTGATGACTGCAGCCACTGTGCGTAGCCATCAGCACTAGACGACGTGACTGCGGCCAACCCCAAAGGTTGGCCGCAAGCCTGATACCACCATGAAAATTGCCTTTGAAAGCGCCAATCAGCCGGAAGTCATCGCCCTGATTGCCGCACTCGACGCCTACCAGATCCCGCTCTACCCCGCCGAGAGCCACCACGGTCTGGATCTGGCCGCACTGCAAAGCCCCGATATCCTGTTTGCCGTCGCCCGTGATAGCCACGGCGAAGCTGTTGCCTGCGCCGCCATCTTCATCAACCGCCAACTGGCGCTAGGCGAACTCAAGCGTATGTACGTCAAGCCGGAAAACCGTGGCCAAGGCATCGCCCAGGCCTTATTGCAAAAGCTGGAAAACGCCGCCATTGAGGCCGGTTGTCGCTGGCTGGCGCTGGAAACCGGCTACCTGCAAACCGCCGCCATCACGCTGTATCAGGCGGCCGGCTTCCGCCATTGCGGCCCGTTTGCCGATTACCAGCCAGACCCCAACAGCGTATTCATGCGCAAGGATCTGTAAGAAACCTCGCTAGCCGGCTGCCTGCAGCAAGACTTCGAGATCGTCGCAGATGTCTTCCGGCTCGGCGGCTGGCTCGTAACGCTTGACCAGCCTGCCCTTGCGATCGATCAGGAATTTGGTGAAGTTCCACTTCACCGGGTGCGGATGGCTGCTGTCCGCCGATGTCAGCCATTGCCACAGCGCCGGGGCGAAGCGGCCATTGACATTGCCCTTGGCAAACAGCGGAAACTCGACGGCAAATCGGCTCTGGCAAAAGTCGGCAATCTTCTCGTCGCTGCCCGGCTCCTGCCCGCCAAACTGGTCGCACGGAAAGGCCAGCACCACAAAGCCTTGCTGGCGGTACTGGCTGTACAGCGCCTGCAGGCCGGCATACTGCCGCGTGTAGCCGCACTCGCTGGCCGTATTGACGATCAGCACCACCTGCCCGAGATACTCGGCCAAGGGCTGGCTGCGGCCATCCGGGCATGCTGCGGAAAAATCGGCAATCGTGGTCATGTGCTGCCTCCGTCCGTATAATGCTGTTTTTTCAAGTAAAACAGTCAACATCCATGTTTGCACCGAGTCGCGAAGATGCCCGCCGCTTCTTCTTCGATACCTGGCAAAAGCAACAGGCCGGCCATCCTTTGTCCGACCTTGAAAAACTGCTGGCCAGCGTGATCGCCGCCCATCCCGAATACCACGCCGTGCTGTCGCGTCCGGAGCAGTTCCGCGATCGCGAATGGCAGCCGGAACAGGGTGAAACCAACCCGTTCATGCACATGAGCATGCATCTGGCAGTCGAAGAGCAACTGTCTATCGACCAGCCTTTCGGCATTCGTCATCTGTACAAGCAGTTATTGCTGAAAACCGGCAGCGAGCACGATGCCCAGCATGAGGTGATCGACTGTCTTGGCGAGATGATCTGGCAGGCGCAGCGCTACGGCGGCGGGCCTGACGTCAACGTTTACCTGTCCTGTATCCGCGGCAAGCTGGGGCAGGATCCGGAAAACGAGCGACGTCTCAATCTGCAAGACATGGATGACTGAAGCAATAACGGCGATGTTCTCTTTATGAGAGACAGTCGCCGTTTTTTCAAACCTCGCCGTATTGTTGTCGCCAGTCGCTGACGGACTGCGGCACATCCTCCAGCCGCGCGATCTGCCGGCAGCCCGATGGCCACTGCCTTGCATGTGGCACGCCGGCCCCGCCCAGCCAGATTTCGACTGACTCGGGCAGACTGCCACGCAGGGTTTGCAGGTCCTTGCCGACATTGCCGTGATACGACTGCGAGAACGACAGCACGATGATGTCGACGCGATGATTGACGGCTGCCGAGGCGATCTCGCTCAATGGCATCTGCGCCCCGAAAGCAATGGTGTCGCAAGCCGACAGCCGCAGCAGCGCCTCGACCATCAGCAGGCCAAGCGTGTGCTGCTCGCCCGGGCAGGTGGTCAGCATCACTCGCGGTGCGCTGACCGAGGCCGGCAAGGTAGCCAGCGTTTCGCGCATCACCCGCATCAGCTCTTCTGCATACAGATGCTCTTCGTATACCTGCAGCAACCCTTGCTGCCAAGCTTCGCCGATCTGCAGGTTGGCCGCAGGCAAAAACTCGCAGACAAAGCGGCGCAAACCTAATTCGAGCAGACGATGGCGCAGGAGCTGACGCACGGCCAGCGCGTCGTGGCCCTGCAGCACTTGCAGGAAATCGCCACCGACCGTCGCCTCGCTGATGGCGATGCGCGGTGAGGCGCTCTCCAGCATGGTTTGCAACTGCGGTATGGCGAGAGCGACCAGCTTTCCCGGCCGATGTCCGTTGTCGAGCAGGCGGCGAATCAGCTTGAGTCGCTGGACATCTTCAACTGCATAACGCCTGTCCCCCGCCGCATCACGCAGCGGCTTCGGAAAGTCATAGCGGCGCTCCCACTGGCGCAGCAGATCTTTCGGAATACCGGTCTCGCGCTCGACCACGGCAATCGGCAGTCCCGCAGACGCGTTTTGGCTGGATTCAGGCATAAGGTCAGACATCGGCATTCACAATCGGACAAAAGCGGCATTATGCCATGCGTCGGCGCAAGCCGCGCAGCACAGCCCCCAGCAGTGGAATCTGCTCGTAGACGCCCGAGGCGGCATCCCAGTAATCGGCATGCTCGACAATCAGCCCGTCAGCCCCCAGCCGCAACAGCGAGCCGCCATGCAGCCGGCGCTGGCGACCACGCCAGCCATAGTGAAAATCCCAGCAGACAAAGGCGCGGCTATCCTCGGCAATCACCTCGACAATCTCGAAGCGCGGTGCCTGCAGCCGCTCGAACATGCGGCCGTACAGCACGCCGATTGCCGCTCGCCCTTGCAGTTGCTGGAAGGGGTCGCTGAAACGCGCATCCGCAGCGTAAACCTCGTCAATACGCGCGAGGCTGGCCGGCGACAGTGCGGCAAACCAGTCAAGATGTGCCTGCAGTTTGGCATTCATGGTGTCGTCACCTTGCGAGCCAGCCAGAAATACAGCCGGTAAGGCAGGTGTGCGGCCAACTTCAAGGGCCAGGTAAACCTGCCGGGAAAGTGGATATCGAAGCGCCCGGCCGCCAGACCTTTCATGATCGCCATGGCTGCCTGTGGCGGTGTCAGCAAGGCCGGCATGGCAAAATGATTGCGCGCCGTCAGCCGTGTCGCGACAAAGCCGGGATTCACCACATGCACCGCCACGCCCTTGTCGTGCAGATCAAGATACAGGGTCTGGGCCAAGTGATTGACCGCCGCCTTGCTGGCCCCGTACACCAGCGCATTGGGCATGCCGGCCCAGCCGGCCACACTGGCCACCAGCACCAGCCGCCCCTGCTGCTGCATCAGCGTGGCAAGGTTGGCCGCAACACCATGCAGCACGCCATTGAGATTGACATCCAGCGTCGCTGCCGCGCGCTGACTGTCGAGCTCCCACGCCCGCACCGGCTGGTAATCGGCCGCCAGCAACACCAGCATGTCAATTCCCCCCCAGGCAGCCAGCAAGGCATCCCGCGCACGCTGCCATTGCGCCAGCTGGGTCACATCCAGCGGCAACACCTGCATGCCCGGACAGGCTGCGGCGACCTCATCCAGCGCACTGCGGGTGCGCCCAGAAATCGCGACCTGCGCCCCGGCAGCGTGCACGGCGCGCGCCAATGCGGCACCAATACCGTGGCCAGCTCCGACCAGCCACACACGTTGGCCGCGCCAGTCACGCAGCGGCGGATTCAGGCTCATGGTGCGTCCTTGCGGAAAAACAGCGTCACCTCGCCCAGCGTGATACCGAACTTGCTCATGCGCGAGCGATTCAGCAGCGTCTGCTCGTCCAGCTGATACATCCAGTCATCAAAGCGCACCTCGTACACCTTGCCGTCTACCGGCAGCTTCAGGGTGTAATCCCAGAACAGCGCATAACCGGCAGTGCGGCCTCGCGCCTCGCCAACCACGTCATCGGCAGTGCCGGTGTACGAGCCATCGGGCTGTTTGACGAGTCGCCAGACGCGGCGCTGTTTCTCGCCATCATCGTAGGTAAAGTGCTCGTCAAGCACGCCCTGATTGCCCTGCCAGCTGCCGGTCATCTCGACTGTAAAACGGCGCACAACCTTGCCGCTGCGATCCTGGAACATGCCTTGCGCCGTCAGTCGGCCATTGAAATAACTGGCCAGATCAAGCCCCGGCCGGGTGCCGGCATAATCATCAATGCTCACACTGCGGCAGGCACCCAGACTCAACACCGCCAACACCATCAACAAGCGTTTGCGCCACATGCTGCATACTCCTTGCGCATCAGACGCCACAACAGCAGCAGCGCCACACCTTTGCAAAACATCGGCAAGCCGGCATACAGGCTTGTCAATTCCTGACTACTCTGGCCGGGCTGATAACCCGACCACTCGGCCAGCGGCAAAGCCAGTCCGGCCGCCAGGGCCAGCGCCAGCTTGTTCAGCATCGACATCACGCCGAATACCTTGCCGCCATGCTCCCCGGCCTGCTCGCCGAGCTTGTCGGCCACCATCGCGGCGGCCAGTGCCAGATCCGCGCCCAGGGCAATGCCGGTCAGCACACACACCAGCAGAAAACCGCCTATCGCCCCGCTCTGCAGCCCGAACACCGGCACAAAGCCAGCCATCGCCAGCAACATGCCAAGACACCAGGCCTGCGCCTTGCCGCAACGGTCCGCCAGCCTGACCCACAAGGGCAAGGCCAGCATCGCCGCCAGAAAATAAGCGAGCAGAAACAGCGCCGTTGACGACTCCGCCTGCAATACATCCGCCACATAAAAGTGCAGCAAGGTTGCCGGTATCGCCATGGCCAGACCGTTCATCAGCAAGACCAGAGCAAGCGCGGCCCAACCTTTGCCACCGCTGGCCAGAGCTTCCACCCCTCTGCCAGCCACCGCAGCGGCCGGCATAATCGCCGGCGAAGCGCGCAAGGCCCACCATGCCAGCAGCGCACAAGGCAGCAGCAGCCAGACAAACTGTTGCAGCGCCGCTTGCTCGCCAGCGCTTCTGGCCCACCAGGCCGGCAAGGCCGACGCCAGCAAAATGCCGAGCACGCCCCAGCCTTCACGCCAGGCAGTCACCCGGGCACGCCCTTCGGTAGTCGGCCACAGCAGCGCGCCGTAGCGCAGCAGGGCAATACCCAGCCAGCCATGCGCGAGATAGACCAGCAGCAGGCTGGCTATCAGCTGCGGCCAGATGAGCCATCCCGGCTGCGGCGACACCAGCCAGGTGAAGCCTGCCAGCGCACTGACGGTGGCAAGCAGGCTGGCGTTGCGCAATTGCAGCTGACTCAGCCGGTCTTGCCAGTAGCCGAGCAGCGGGTCCAGCACGGTATCCAGCAGCCGCACCGCAAACAGCAGGCCGCCCAGCAGCCCAAGCGACAAGCCGAACTCGCGCGCATAAAGTGCCGGCGTATGCAGATACACCGGGAGCGCCAGCATCGCCAGCGGCATGCCGGCAAAACCGGCCAGGGCAAGCTGCCGCGGTGTCATGATGGCTCGTTCAGCAGCTGCCGTCGCAAGCCCGGCGCCCGCGAGGCTGCATCCAGCCAGATACGGAAAAACTGGCGGCCGAACACCGGGTCGTCAATCTGCTCGGTCGGCTTGCCGTTGTACCAGAAGCGTGTCTGCCGGCCGTCAAAACTGCCGATGATCACATCGCCGTCCTGCACGTCCGGAAACGCCTTCTGCATGGCCTGTCGCCACATCAGCCGGCGATTTTCCGGCACGCCGTAACGCTGCATTTCTTCCTCGCTGACCTGCACCAGCTGCTGGCTGCTGATCTGCCGCGCATAGCGCAGCTGCAGGGCAAACGGCCGTGCCCAGTCAAAGGGCTGGCCTTGTGGCGTCAGCAGGGTTGCCTCGTACAAGCGAAAGCCGAACCAGCGCATATCGCCCTTGCCCAAGGGGCGCAGCATCGACAGCTCTGCCGGCATCGCCATGACCAGCCCGCTTATCAGGGTGCTCATGATCATCAGGCTAGCCTTGATGGCTAAACTCGAACTGATAGACATCGGTGCGCCCCGCTTCAAAACCGGCAATGCAGTACCAGAAATAGAACTGCCACAAACGGATGAAAGCCTCGTCAAAACCTTGCGCCCTCACCTGCGGCAACACCGCGTCAAAACTGGCCAGCCAGTGACGCAAGGTACGCGCATAGTCAGCGCCAAAGGCAAACGCATCACTGATCTGCAAGCGGGCCGCCTGGGCGTGGCGCGCCATCTCGGCCGGCGACGGCAACATGCCGCCGGGGAAGATGTATTGCTGGATGAAGTCGGTGCCACGGCGATAGTGCGCAAAATGCGCATCGGCCATGGTGATGACCTGTACCACCGCCTTGCCGCCTGCTTTCAGCCTTTGCTGCAGCGTGCGGAAGTAGCGCGGCCACCAGCGCTCGCCGACTGCCTCGAGCATCTCGATCGAGACGATATGGTCAAACTGGCCTGTCACATCGCGATAATCCTGCAAGCGCAGGTCGGCGTGCTCGGCCAGCCCCGCTGCGGCCAACCTTTGCCTTGCCCACGCCAGCTGCTCGTGCGACAGGGTCAGTCCGGTGACTTTGACCTGCCGGCTACGGATCGCATATTCGGCAAAGCCGCCCCAGCCACAGCCGATCTCCAGAATGTGCTGGCCCGGCTGCACATCCAGCCGCTGCAGGATTCTTTCGTATTTGGCATCCTGGGCCTCGCTCAGCGGCTGTGCTGCGTCGCTGAAAATGGCCGAGGAATAGGTCATGCTGTCATCGAGCCACAGCCGGTAAAAATCATTGCCCAAGTCGTAATGCGCCTGGATATTGCGCTTGCTGCCTTTGCGGGTGTTGGCGCGGAACAGATGGCGCAGCCAGTAGCCCAGCGTACCCAGCCAGTTGCCATGAATCGCCGCCGACAGGATCTGCTCGTTGGCAATCGCCAGTTGCAGCAGCGCCGGCCAGTCGGGCGAGGACAGCTGGCCATCACGCCAGGCTTCGGCCAGGCCAATGTCTCCGGACTGCATGATGCGGCTCAGCGCCCGCCAGTCGTGGATGTGCAAGCTTGCCGATATGCCGGCTTTTTGCCCGTTGAACACCTGACGCCCGGCCGGGGTATGCACCGTCAGCTCCCCTTCGACCAGACGATCCAGCACCCGCCACAGCGGCCGTGCCAGCCATGGCAACTCGCTTTGGGGCAATTGCCAGCTTTCGCTACGTGTATTCATTTGCTTCTCCCTGCCGAGCCGGCAGATTTGCCTGACCACTCTTGCCAAAAAACGGAATACGCTTGCGCCACAGCTGCCAGGCGTGCCAGTGAATCAACAGCCATACCAGCAGCACGCTGCGGCCGCATTGTCGCCAGACCGCACCGGCAGACAGCGCGGCAAGCGGCTGCCCCCTGCCCTGCAAGGCGGCGGCAAAGTCATAGTGCTGACCATCGGCGGCGTACTCGATACGCACGGCAAACTCGCCATCCGCCAGCTGAAACCGGAAACGGTACTGCCCCTGAACCTGATAAAACGGCGAGACATGCAGGACCTTGCCGGCCAGCAGCCAGTCCTTCGAGCCGATGGCGGCAAAATCGGGCTGATGCAACAGATAGTCATGGCGCTGGCCAAAGGTATTGCTGACCTCGGCCAATACCGCCCGCAAGGCCCCGCCCGCGTCCTGAACCAGATAAAAACTCACCGGATTGAACACCCGGCCGAAAACGGCAGGCAGGGTGTGCAGCGTCAACCGGAACCCCTCGCTAAAACCGGCACGCTGCAGGATGGCGGCCAACCATGGCTTGAGCGCCCGCCCGTCCGCCGGACCATGCCGCTTGCGCAGCCAGCTAATGCCCGGAGCCAGATCATGACGCGGGCTGTCATCGTCGAGATTGATCGCCACCCAGCCATGCGGATAGCTGAACTGGTGCACCTTGGGCTGCTGGCGGCCATGCCAGACATGGCCGTGAAAAACAGAGACTGTCATCGCGTGGCCAATACGAATTCCGGCAGCGGCCGGTGTTCGCCCAGTGGCAGGCTGCAATCCCACGGAATACTCGCCCCCAGTGCCTGCGCGACCTGCATGCCGGACAGCAAGCCGTCCTCGTGAAAGCCGTAGCGCGTCCAGGCACCGGCAAACCAGGTATTGCGCTCGCCCTGTAGTGCGGGTAGCGCCTTTTGTGCCGCGATAGCCGCGCTATCAAACACCGGATGCGCATAGTCAAAGCTGGCGAGAATATGCTCCGGCACGCGCTCGGGATTGAGAGTCACCATCAGCGGCGAGGAAAACGGCAGATCCTGCAGCCGATTCAACAGATAGGTCACCATCACCGGCCGCTCGCTTTCGCCGGCTTGTGCCATCTGGTAATTCCACGCCGCCCACGCCTGCTTGCGCGTCGGCAGGAAAGACTGATCGGTATGCAGATAGGCAAGATTCGGCTGATAGCGCACCTTGCCCAGTACCGCGGCTTCGCGCGGGCTCGGGTCTTGCAGCAAGGCCAGCGACTGGTCGCTGTGGCAGGCCAGAATCAGCTTGTCAAAGTGATGCTGGCCATGATCATCGTGAACGATGACACCATTGCCCGGCCGGCTGATCTGCCTGACCGGATTGGCCAAGCGTACATCGACAATCGCGCGCAACATCCGCTCGACATAAACCTTCGATCCGCCCTTGATGGTTTTCCACTGTGGCCGGTCAAAAATCTGCAGCAGGCCATGATTCATGCAGAAATCAAAAAATGTCTGCGCCGGAAAGGCGGCCATATCGCGTGTCGAGCCCGACCAGATCGCCGCCGCCATCGGCAGCAGATACCAGTTGCGCATCGCCTCGCCATAGCCGTGACGTGACAGGATCTGCCCCAGTGTTTCCTGGCTCGCGGCCGCTTCGCGCTGCAGCTGCGGCGCTTGCCGGTGCAGACGCAGAATATCGCCTAGCATTTGCCAGAACGTTGGCCGCAACAGATTGCGCTTCTGGGCAAACAGGCTGGCCAGATTGCTGCCCGCCCATTCCAGGTTTTCGCGCTGCAAGCTAACCGAGAAGGTCATTTCCGTCTGGTAGACCGGCACATCAAGCAAGGCCAGCAGGCGGGTGAGATTCGGATAGGTGTGGTCGTTGTGCACCAGAAAGCCGGTATCGACGCCGGCGCGGATGCCGTCCAGCGTGACGTCTACTGTATTGCTATGGCCACCGGCACGATGGCCCGCTTCAAACAGGCTGACGGCGTGTCCGCTACGCGCCAGCAGCCAGGCCGCCGACAGCCCGGCAATACCACTCCCTACCACTGCGATCTTCATGACAGCCACCTCTTTATTTCGTACATGATTTGTACAGTACAATATAGAAAAGTTCAACAAAAAAGCCTGCACAAGGCAGGCTGCTTTGTTCAGGCCACGTTCAAAGACCAGGCATCGGCATCAATCGAGCCGGTTTTGCCGCTCGCCACGCTGCCAGGCTTCGATATTGGCGGTCAGTTGTGCGGCCAACCTTTGCATCGCCTCACGGCTGGCCCAGCCGACATGCGGCGTCACAATCAGGTGCGGCAAGCGCGCCTTCAGCAGCGGATTGCCCTCGCGTGGCGGCTCCACCGACAGCACATCAAAGCCGGCACCGCCGATCTGGCCGTATTTGAGCGCGGCCACCAATGCGTCTTCATTGACGATGCCACCACGGGCGGTATTAATCAGGATCGCGCCCGGCTTCATCGCCTGCAATTCGGCGATATCGATCAGGTTGCGGGTTTGCTCATTCAGCGGGCAATGCAAGGACAGCACATCCGCCTGCGCAAGCATGGCATCAAAGGCGACATAGCCCTCACGCACATCGGCAGACCCTTTTCGCTCGCCGAAAATCACTTTCATGCCGAATGCCTCGGCACGTCTGGCCAGCGCGAGACCAATGCCGCCTCGACCAAAGATGCCCAGGGTCGCGCCCTGCAAATCACGAATAGGTGCGCCGAAATGGCAGAATTGCGGCGCGTTTTGCCAGACGCCAGCGGCCACATCACGCTGGTAAGCCGGCAGATTGCGCATCAGGGCCATCATCAACATGAAGGCATGCTCGGCAACGGTTTCATCACCGTAATTGCGGATATTGCAGACAGCAATGCCACGTTCGCGACAGGCAGCCAGATCGATATGGTTGTAGCCGGTTGCCGCCACGGCAATCAGCTTGAGAGCAGGCAGCGCCGCCAGTGTTTCGGCATCCAGCGGCACTTTGTTGGTGATGATGACGTTGGCCGCAGCACAGCGGGCAATGATGTCATCGCGGCTGCTGGCCGCATACTCGGTGTAATGGTGGGGAAAGGATGGAACGGAAACCGGGACAGGCAAGCTGTCCCGGTCGAGGAAAACGATTTCAATTGTCATGGATCAGTCTTCAGGTTTCATACTCTACCAGGGCGCGATAGGCGTGCCAGCTTGCCAGACCCAGCACCGGCATGATGATCAGCAGACCAACAAAATAGGTGGCAAAACCAATCGCAGTAAGAATAACGATCATAGCGGCCCAAGCCATCATCGTCACTATATTGGCAAACACCGCCCGCACGCTGGTGACCATCGCGGTAATGGTATCGACGTCCTTGTGCAGCAACATCGGAATAGCCACGACGCTGACCGCGAAAACAGCCAGTGCAAAGAAAAAGCCAAGCGCAAAATAGGCAATCGCGAAAGTCATGTGCTCGGAGCCAAGCATGCTCAACAGCAGCGTATCCAGACTCGGGATATTGCCATCATAAAACAGCGCAAAAATCAGCAATGACATGCGAAACCAGCCAAACACCAGCACCGTCAGCAAGGCGGCAAACAGGGTGAAACCCGGAATATTGACGCGCCAAGCCGTCATGCTGTGCAACAGACTGACTCGCCCGCCATTGAAGGCCTCGAGTTGCCGTGAAATATCGTACAGCCCGATGGCAAGGAACGGCCCCGCCAGCAAAAACAGGGTGGCAAAAGTAATGACGAACTGTGGTGCGTAGTCGTAATAGATGTTGAGCATATAGCCCATCAAGACAAAGACAGCGCCGTAAAACACGGTATCAGCCGGCGCACGGCGGAAGTCCCGCCATCCCAGCTGCAGCCACTTCAGCGGCTGATCAAGGCCCACTTGCCTGACTACCACATGCTCTTCGGAAGGAAGATGTGTAATGTCCATGGTCGTACCCCTCTTCTTTCACCCTGCACTAACGAGGATGAGTACTTCCGTTATAAGTCATTGACTGGCAAAGACAATGGCAACCTTTCGACGTATCCGGTGCCAGCTGTTAGAATAGCCGGTTCGATAATGCTGCAAACGAAGGACATCAAATGGCGGAACTGATCATCGAAGACCTGCAGATTGGTGAAGGCGCACTGGCCGAAGCCGGTGAAGAAATTACCGTGCACTACACTGGCTGGTTGACCGATGGCACCAAATTTGATTCCAGCAAGGACCGTTACCAGCCCTTCAGTTTTGTTCTGGGCCAGGGCTATGTGATCAAAGGCTGGGACCAAGGCGTTCAAGGCATGAAGGTTGGTGGCAAACGCAAGCTGACCATTCCTGCAGAACTGGGCTATGGTGCTCGTGGTGCTGGTGGCGTGATTCCACCGAATGCCACACTGGTATTCGAGGTTGAGCTGCTGCAAGTCGGCTAAACCCAATGAAAAAAGCCCGGATATCCGGGCTTTTTTGTTTTCTGCAGCTAGACACTCAGGCCTTGGCTGTCTGCTTTTTCTTGCGCCACCAGACGATACCGATACCAGCCCCCAGCAGTGCGATCACTATCAGGATACCTGCCTGCCCCTGATGTACGACATGCATCAGCCACTCTCGGTTACTGGCCCCAAAATGGCCCAGATACACCCATACCGGTACTGAGATCAGCGCGGCAAAACCATCCATGCACAGAAAACGCATATACGACACACGGCGCGTCATGCCTGCTGTCAGGAAGATCGGCGAGCGCAGGCCCGGCAAGAAGCGGGCAACAAACAGAACCCAGTTGCCGTAACGATCAAACTTGTCCTGCACGGCAGCAAAACGTTCCGGAGTCATGATGCGTGACACCAGCCGGAAACGCAGTACACGTTCGCCGTAAACACGACCAAGCGTAAACATGATGCCATCGCCGGCCAACACGCCGGCCATGCCCACGGCAAACATGGTATGAACATCGGTATAGCCCAGACCTGAAATGATCCCGCCAGCTACCAGCGTAATGTCTTCAGGTATCGGCACGCCAAACCCGCAAATCAGCAGTACCGTAAATACAGCGGCATATCCGTAGGTAGTGAAAAAATCGAGGAGAATCTGCAGGATGTCCATATAGACCTGACAAGGATTTCAAAAACGAACGTCTATGACTGAAGACATTTCTATGAGTTCAGCGCCGAGCGCATCTTAGCACAGGCCTTTGTTACACCAGGCTGGCCAGCATCAATTATTTCGAGCCAAAATAAAGGCCACCCCAAAGGATGGCCTTGCACGAAATCAAGCCTGCTCGATAGTGCCGGCAATATGCTGAGCCCACTGATCAGCCAGTGCCTGCTCGTCGGCTTCAACCATCACCCGCACGACCGGTTCAGTACCCGATGGACGCAATACCACGCGACCACGCCCTGCCAGGGCAGCTTCCGCCTCGGTAAGCGCATGAGCGCTGGCAGCCTTCCAGTCCTGACCATTCAGGCGGACATTGATCATGCGCTGCGGGAACGGTGCCCAGTCACTGCAGATCCGTGCCAGATCCTGCCCAAGCTCGCGCATTGCGGCCAACACCTGCAGGCAGGAAATGATGCCATCGCCAGTTGTGTGCTTGTCCAGACACAAAATATGGCCCGAAGCCTCGCCACCGACTTGCCAGCCCTTGCCGTGCAGCTGCTCCAGCACATAGCGATCACCGACCTTGGCACGCGCAAACTCGATACCGCGCGACTGCAAGGCCAGCTCCATCGCCAGATTGGTCATCACCGTACCGACAACCCCGCCAACAAGTTGGCCGCGCGCGGCTCTTGCCTTGGCAATCACGTAAATCAGGCGGTCGCCATCGTAGATGGTGCCATCACGATCCGTCATCATCAGACGATCGCCATCCCCATCAAGAGCGATACCAAAATCTGCGCCGTGCGCCCGTACCGCGGCAGCCATCGCTTCAGGATGTGTCGCACCAACACCATCATTGATATTGAAGCCATCCGGCTCGGCACCCAGCGTAATCACCTCGGCACCCAGCTCATGAAAGACCTTGGGGGCAATGTGGTAGGTCGCGCCATGCGCGCAATCGACCACCAGCTTCAAGCCTTTCAGGTCGAGCTCATTCGGGAAGCTGCTCTTGCAGAACTCGATATAACGTTCGGCGGCGCCATCAATACGGCGGGCACGCCCCAGCTCGCGGGACGGGCTGCATACCATCTCGGACTCCAGCATTGCCTCGATCTGCAATTCGAGCGCATCGTCCAGCTTTTTGCCACCCTCGGCAAAAAACTTGATGCCGTTATCGTCAAACGGATTGTGAGAGGCAGAAATCATGACACCGGCAGAAAGTCTCAGGGCACGGGTCAGATAAGCAATGCCCGGCGTAGGCAGCGGGCCGGTCAGCAGAACATTCACACCCGCTGCGGTAAAGCCGGCCTGCAAGGCAGCCTCCAACATATAACCGGAGATACGGGTATCTTTACCGATGATGACTGTCGGGTGTTTCTGGTGCTCGTGATCCACCAGCACCTTGCCTGCGGCATAGCCGAGGCGCAGGACGAAATCCGGGGTAATCGGGTATTCACCGGCCTTGCCACGAATACCATCTGTACCAAAATATTTGCGAGCCATTTTCTTTCTCGTTTTCAAGCAGGGCAAGGCGACATTCTAGCGAGAATCGCCTGCCAGAGTATCGGCAAAATCATGCGTGACTGATTCAGCGCAAGGCCTGCCAGAGCTGCAGCGCCTGCATGGTCGGTTTGACATCATGCACCCGAACCACAGCCGCCCCGCCCTGCACCGCCAGCAAGGCCGCTGCCACGCTGGCACCCAGACGCTGGGCAGGATCAGCCTCGCCAGTGACAGCCCCCAGCATGGACTTGCGCGACAAGCCTGCCAGCATCGGCACCCCAGCCTCGGCTTCCAGCCTTGGCAGCTGTTTCAGCAGCGCCAGATTGTGATCGAGGCTCTTGCCAAAACCGAACCCCGGATCTGCCAGCAAACGCTCTGGCACCACACCGGCAGCAAGACATGCGGCCACTCGTCGCTGCAGATAGCTGCCCACTTCGGCAACCACATCTTCGTACTCCGGCTTGAGCTGCATAGTGTCCGGGTTGCCTTGCTTGTGCATCAGGCAAATCGCCACCTTGGCCGCGGCCACCAGATCCAGCGCCCCCTCATCTTCAAGCGCGGACACATCATTGATCAGGTCAACCACGCCATTTGACAACGCTGCGTGCATGACCAGGGTTCTACGAGTATCCAGCGATAGCGGTACATTCAATGCGGCCAACCTTTCCAGCACCGGCATCACCCTTTGCAACTCTTCCTCAGGGCTGACAAACGGGGCATTCGGCCGGGTGGACTCGCCACCGATATCAAGAATATCCGCACCCTCTGCCAGCAGTTTTTCCGCATGTGCAAGTGCGGCATCTACCCGGTCGTAACGGCCACCATCCGAAAATGAATCCGGTGTGACGTTAACGATTCCCATGATCAAGGGCCTGTCCAGCTCAAGACGGAAACGGCCACATTGCAAACTCGCCATCGGCAAACCTCATGAAAAAAGGGTGTCAGCCTGGCTGACACCCTTGAATGTTTGAAACTGGATCAGACTTCTTGCGCAGGCTCAGTGCTGATGCTTGGCGCAGGCGGTGCCGGCGGCTTGTTCTCCGGACGGCTGAAACCGCTACCTGGTGTCGGAGGACGTGGCGGACGGTCTTCCATGATGTCGCGAATCTGTTCGCGGTCAATCGTCTCCCACTCCATCAGCGCGTTCGTCATGGTTTCGACTTTATCGCGATTTTCATCCAGCAATTTGACGGCCAAGGAATACTGCTCATCAAGAATGCGGCGGATCTCCACATCAACCTGCTGCATGGTCGCTTCGGACAGGTTTTTATGCGTCGTCACCGAACGACCGAGGAACACCTCGCCCTCGTTCTCGCCATAGACCATCGGGCCCATTTTGTCCGACATGCCGTAACGGGTAACCATATCACGGGCGATGCTGGTCGCACGCTCGAAGTCATTCGAGGCACCGGTCGAAATCTGGCCGGTAAACAAATCTTCAGCAACGCGGCCACCGAACAGCATGGTGATTTGCGCCAGCATCTGATCCTTGTACCAAGAGAAGCGATCCTGCTCCGGCAAAGACCAAGTCACACCCAGCGCACGGCCACGCGGGATAATAGTGACCTTGTGAACCGGGTCACAACCTGGCAACAGCTCGCCGATAATCGCATGACCGGACTCGTGATAGGCCGTCTTACGCTTTTCTTCCGGCTGGATGATCATGGACTTGCGCTCTGCACCCATGAAAATCTTGTCCTTGGCATCCTCGAAATCGAGCATATCCACCAGACGTTTGCTACGACGTGCAGCAAACAAGGCTGCCTCGTTTACCAGGTTGGCAAGATCTGCACCGGACATACCAGGCGTACCACGCGCCAGAATGCTGGCTTCAACGTCGGCCGCAATCGGTACCTTACGCATGTGCACGCCAAGAATCTGCTCGCGACCACGGATATCCGGCAGTGGCACCACTACCTGACGGTCGAAACGACCCGGACGCTGCAGTGCAGGATCCAGTACGTCCGGACGGTTGGTCGCAGCGATCACGATGACGGTCTGGTTGGTTTCAAAACCGTCCATCTCGACCAGCAACTGGTTCAATGTCTGCTCGCGCTCGTCATTGCCACCACCGAGGCCGGCGCCACGCTGGCGGCCAACCGCATCGATTTCGTCAATGAAGATAATGCACGGCGAGTTTTTCTTCGCCTGCTCGAACATGTCACGGACACGGGACGCGCCGACACCGACAAACATCTCGACAAAGTCGGAACCGGAGATGCTGAAGAACGGTACTTTTGCTTCGCCGGCAATCGCCTTGGCCAGCAGCGTCTTACCAGTACCCGGCGAGCCACACAGCAAGATGCCGCGTGGAATACGACCACCCAGACTCTGGTATTTGGATGGGTCGCGCAGGTAATCAACAATCTCCTTGACCTCTTCCTTGGCCTCGTCACAGCCGGCCACGTCAGCAAAAGTCACGGTATTGGTGTCCTGATCCAGCATGCGCGCCTTGCTCTTGCCGAAGGAGAACGCACCGCCCTTGCCGCCACCCTGCATCTGGCGCATGAAGAAGAACCAGACGCCGATCAGCAACAGCATCGGGAACCAGCTGATGAAGATATTCATCAGCATCGATGGCTCTTCTTCCGGCTTGGCGGAGAAGCGCACGTTGTGCTTGATCAGCACGTCAACCATCTTGGCATCAAATGGTGCATAAGTACTGAAGGACGAACCGTCAGCCAGTTTGCCGCGAACCCACTGGCCACGCAGCGGATTGCCCTCGATGGTCAGGGACTGAATCTTGCCAGACTCAACATCGCTCATGAATTGCGAATACTCGACCTGATTCTGGGTTTCCTGACGCTTGGTAAACTGGTTGAACACCGTCATCAGTACCAGACCGATGATGACCCAGATCGCAATGTTTTTACCGATATTATTCACAAGAGCGCGCTCCTATGTGCCCTGACTGGATGAATGGTTTTTCTATTGTAAACCCGGGTCGGTACGCTGTCAGCGACGACCTTTGCCCAACAGATAAATCTCGTTTGAACGATCACGCGAGGCCTTGGGTTTACGTGTAACGACCTCGGTGAACAAGTCACGCATGGCCTGCAAATAAGGCTGGAAATCGCTACCCTGGAACACTTTGACGAGAAAATGGCCGCCAGGTTTCAAATGATCGCGTGCAAATTCCAGCGCCAGCTCGTTAAGAAGATAACTTCTGGCCTGATCAATGCCGCTCATACCCGAGATATTGGGGGCCATATCCGAGATTACAAGGTCTAATTCACGGCCGCCCAGCATGGCCACAAACTCCTCGAGCACTTCCTGCTCGCGAAAATCGCCCTGGATGAAAGCCACATCCGGAATCGCCGCCATCGGCAGGATATCCAGCGCAAACACCTTGCCACTGTCACCCACGATGCGGGCCGCCACCTGCGACCAGCTACCCGGTGCCGAGCCCAGATCTGCCAGAATCGTGCCCGGCTTGATCAGCTTGTCTTTCTCATTGATTTCCAGCAATTTATAGGCCGCACGTGCGCGATAACCATCCTTCTGCGCCATGTGCACATAGTGGTCGTTCACATGCTCTCTCAGCCATGCGTTGCTACTCTTGCTTCTGGCCATCGTTTATTCCTGAAAAAAATGCTTCAGCGCTTTGGGGAACAGGCTAAAGTTTAGTAAAATCTTTTTTTAATCTGAAACTTGAAGCTACACATGAAAATCGAATTGTCCGCGGTAGAGCGCACTTATCTCAAAGGCCTGGCCCACTCGCTGAACCCGGTGGTGATGATCGGCAATAACGGCCTGACCGAGTCCGTGCTGCGCGAAATCGCCGTCAGCCTCGATGCCCACGAACTGATCAAGGTTCGGGTGCTGGGTGATGACCGCGTGGCACGCGTCGCCATCTACGACCAGATTGCTGAAGAACTCGGCGCCGGTCAGGTACAGCACATCGGCAAACTGCTGGTGCTGTATCGCCCGTCCGAAGCCAAGCGCATCGAACTGCCAAAGAGCAAGAAAGCACTGAAGGCACGTCCGTAAGCTTGCGGTCAACTTTGTGCAAAAAAGCGGTGGTTTCCCACCGCTTTTTTTCATTGGTCGTTACGGAACAGATAGACCAGTGCCATCAGGCTCTGCACCAGGTAGATCAGGCTCGATATCGCATGCCAGGTGGCAAAACCGCCGCCAAACAAGCCTTCTGCCGCCGAATTCATCTGCAGTTTCAGCTGCACGATGATGGGCGTCACACCGAAATGGTTGATCAGAATGCACAGCAGCATGCCCAGCAGCAGCCAGAAACCGCCCTGCCTCACGCCCTTGGCGCCCTGTCGCCAGACATAATCGACCAGCAGGAACACCCCGCAAACCAGACCTACCCAGGCCATGTGGCTGAACAGCTTGCCCGCCACCATGCCTGCCGTCACGCTATCAAGCGCAGAAAACAGGGTCGGGGCCACAATAATGCCCACCACCCACATGCCACCAAACCACAAGGTTCGTGCCAGCGCACGCAATCCGTCCATGATGACTCCTGTTCCGTTGCGGCCTACGTTTCAGATCAGATGTAAAGCACCTCGAGTACTTCGTACTCGCGCAGACCACCCGGGGCCTGGACTTCAGCCACATCACCTTCCACCTTGCCGATCAGGGCACGAGCGATAGGCGAATTGATCGACACCTTGTTTTCCTTGATGTCAGACTCGTCATCGCCCACGATCTGGTAGGTCTTTTCTTCTTCGGACTCCAGATCCATCAGTTTAACGGTGGTACCGAACACGATGCGGCCATCGGCATCCAGCTCGGACGGATCGATGATTTGCGCATTCGACAGCTTGCCTTCAAGTTCGGCGATACGGCCTTCGACAAAAGCCTGACGCTCTTTGGCGGCATCGTACTCGGCGTTTTCCGACAGATCGCCCTGGGCGCGCGCCTCGGCAATCGCTTCGATCACGGCAGGACGCTCGACACTCTTCAGGCGTTGCAGCTCGGTTTTCAATAATTCTGCGCCACGGACAGTCAGCGGGACTTTGATCATTTCTGATATCTCCAAGGGCTGATGCCCTGTAATAAAAGCGCAAGCCGCCGTACATGACGGCGGCTTGCAGAACATCGGGTTTGGGCAGGATTGTACCGGCAATTTGCCGCTACATCAAAGGTTGGCCGCAAGCGGCCAACCTTGCTGCTTAAGCCTTCAGTTCGGCGTGCAGTTGCTGCACGCTGTAGACATCAAAGTCATCAACATGGCTCAGACCTGCGCACACAGCCTTGGCACCAGCCAGGGTGGTGTACTGCGGAATACGCATCTGCAGTGCCGAGCGACGGATCGCATGGCTGTCCTGAATCGCCTTGCGCTTCTCGTCAACAGTGTTGACCAGCACGTCGATTTCGCCGTTCTTGATCATGTCGACAATGTGCGGACGACCTTCGTTCACCTTGTTGACTACCTGCACGATGATGCCAGCCTCGGCCAGCGCCTTGGCAGTACCACCGGTAGCGCAAACGCCGAAGCCCAGCTTCTGCAGCTCACGTGCCACCTCGATGCCACCCGCCTTGTCGGCGTCGCGCAGCGACAGGAAGACCTTGCCGGTACGCGGCAGACGATCACCGGCTGCCAGCTGGCCCTTCACATAAGCCTCGGCAAAGGTGCGGCCAACGCCCATCACTTCACCAGTCGACTTCATTTCCGGCCCAAGAATGGTATCCACGCCCGGGAACTTGATGAACGGGAATACCGCTTCTTTCACCGCGAAGTAAGGCGGTACGATTTCCTTGGTGAAGCCCTGCTCTTTCAGGCTGATGCCGGCCATTGCACGGGCAGCAATCATCGCCAGCGGCGCGGAAGTCACTTTGGAAACGAACGGCACGGTACGCGAAGCACGCGGGTTCACTTCCAGCACATAGATGGTTTCACCCTGGATCGCGAACTGCACGTTCATCAGGCCAACCACGTTCAGCGCACGCGCCATGGCTTCGGTCTGGCGACGGATTTCGTCCTGCACCGCCGGGAACAGGCTGTACGGTGGCAGCGAGCACGCCGAGTCACCGGAGTGAACGCCCGCCTGCTCGATGTGCTGCATGATGCCGCCGATCACCACATCGGTGCCGTCGGACAGGCAGTCCACGTCAACTTCGATGGCGTCGTTCAGGAAGCGATCCAGCAATACCGGGCTGTCGTTGGAGACCTTGACGGCCTCGCGCATATAGCGCTCGAGGTCAGCTGGCTCGTGCACGATTTCCATCGCACGGCCACCCAGTACATAGGATGGACGCACTACCAGCGGATAACCGATTTCCTCGGCCAGACGCATGGCATCAACCGGATTGCGCGCAGTGCGGTTAGGCGGCTGCTTCAAACCCAGATCGTTCAGCAGCTGCTGGAAGCGCTCGCGGTCTTCGGCAGCGTCGATCATATCAGGGGTGGTGCCGATGATAGGCACGCCGTTAGCTTCCAGCGCACGCGCCAGTTTCAGCGGCGTCTGGCCACCGTACTGCACGATCACGCCGAACGGCTTCTCGATGCGGCAGATTTCCAGCACATCTTCCAGCGTCAGCGGCTCGAAATACAGACGATCGGAAGTATCGTAGTCGGTCGATACGGTTTCCGGATTGCAGTTGACCATGATGGTCTCGAAACCGGATTCGCGCAGCGCCAGCGCGGCATGTACGCAGCAGTAGTCAAACTCGATACCCTGACCGATACGGTTAGGGCCACCACCCAATACCATCACCTTCTTGCGATCGGACGGATTGGATTCGCACTCGTCTTCGTAAGTCGAGTACATATAGGCGGTGTTGGTGGCGAATTCGGCGGCGCAGGTATCCACGCGCTTGTACACCGGATGCAGGTTCAGGCTCCAGCGATGGCTACGCACGCCAGCCTGATCGGTACCGATGATTTCACCCAGACGACGGTCGGAGAAGCCTTTGCGCTTCAGGCGACGCAGTTCGTCGTAGCTCAGGGTTTCGACCTTGCGGCCAACCAGGGCTTTTTCTTCGCCGACGATGTCTTCGATCTGGGCCAGGAACCACGGGTCGATCTTGCTGATGGCGAAAATGTCATCACGGCTCATGCCGATACGGAAGGCATCAGCCACGTACAGGATACGCTCGGGACCTGGTGCGCCCAGCTCGTGACGGATGGTCTCGGCATCGGTGGTAACCGGATTAAAACCGGACAGGCCGGTTTCCAGACCACGCAGAGCTTTCTGCATCGACTCCTGCAGGGTGCGGCCCATGGCCATTACTTCGCCAACCGACTTCATCTGGGTAGTCAGACGGTCGTCAGCCTGCGGGAACTTCTCGAAGGCGAAACGCGGGATCTTGGTCACGACGTAGTCGATGGACGGCTCGAACGAAGCCGGCGTCGCGCCACCGGTGATGTCATTCTTCAGTTCATCGAGGGTAAAGCCGACAGCCAGCTTGGCCGCAACCTTGGCGATCGGGAAGCCGGTAGCCTTGGAGGCCAGTGCCGAGGAACGCGATACACGCGGGTTCATCTCGATCACGATCATTTCGCCGGTGTCCGGATTGGTCGCGAACTGCACGTTGGAGCCGCCGGTATCCACACCGATTTCACGCAGTACCGCCAGACTGGCGTTACGCATGATCTGGTATTCCTTGTCGGTCAGCGTCTGCGCCGGAGCAACAGTAATGGAGTCGCCGGTGTGCACGCCCATCGGGTCGAAGTTTTCGATCGAGCAGATGATGATGCAGTTGTCGTTGCGGTCACGCACGACTTCCATCTCGTACTCTTTCCAGCCGAGCACGGATTGTTCGATCAGCAGTTCGTGGGTCGGCGAGGCTTCGAAACCGCGCTCGCAGATCGCCAGGAACTCTTCCTTGTTGTAGGCAATACCGCCACCGGAACCGCCCATGGTGAAGGACGGACGGATCAGGGTCGGGAAACCGACCTTGGTCTGCGCTTCCAGCGACTCTTCCATGGTGTGGCAGACGAAGGACAGCGGGCAGGACAGGCCAATCTTGGCCATGGCTTCCTTGAAGCGGCCACGGTCCTCCGCCTTGTCGATCGCATCTTCGGTCGCGCCGATCAGCTCGACCTTGTATTTTTCCAGCACGCCATTGCGTGCCAGATCCAGTGCACAGTTCAGTGCGGTCTGGCCACCCATGGTCGGCAGGATGGCATCCGGGCGCTCTTTGGCGATGATCTTCTCGACCACCTTCCAGGTAATCGGCTCGATGTAGGTGACATCAGCCATATCCGGGTCGGTCATGATGGTGGCCGGATTGGAGTTCACCAGAATGACTTTGTAGCCCTCTTCGCGCAGGGCCTTGCACGCCTGTGCGCCGGAATAGTCAAACTCGCAGGCCTGGCCAATTACGATTGGGCCAGCGCCGATAATGAGAATGCTCTTGATATCAGTACGTTTAGGCATGGTATTCGCTCAATTCAATTCAAAATTCGTCACAGACTGGCTGCGGCCAACTTGGCGCCAAAGCCGATGAACAGCGCGCCAACCCCGCCACCCAGCGAGGCGGCAAGGCGACGGCGGCGACGGAAGCTGGCAGCCAGCCGGTGTCCGGCCACGATGATGGTGGCCAGGTAAATCATGCTGCAGGCTTGCACGATGGCACCCAGCACGGCGAAAGTCAGTGCTGGGTAAGCGTAGGCCGGGTCGACAAACTGCACGAAGAAGGAAACAAAGAACAGGATGGCCTTGGGATTCATCAGGCTGATGATCAGCGCCTTGCTGAACGGCTCGCGGGCATCGACTTCCACGCGCGCGTCAGCGACCTCTTCGGTGTTTCGTGCATTACGCCAGCCACGCCAGGCACCGCGCAACATGTTGAACCCGACCCAGGCAAGATAAGCACCACCCAGGTATTTGACGATGGCAAACAGTGCCGGATTGGTCTGCAACAGACCGGCGGCACCGGTTGCGGCCAAGGTCATCAGGATCAGGTCGCCGCAAAACACGCCGGCAGCACCGGCGAAACCGGCCCGCACCCCGCGCTGGGCGGCCACGGACAACACATACATCGAGTTGGGGCCGGGCAGCAGGATGATGAACACCACGCCCAGAATGTAGGTAGTCAGGTCGGTTACGCCAAACATATCAGCTCCTGTCAGACGCGCTCTGCCATGGCCGCGATAAAGCGGTCAAACAGATAGGCCACATCTTCCGGACCCGGGCTCGCTTCAGGGTGACCCTGGAAGGAGAAGGCCGGACGGTCGGTCAGGGCAATGCCCTGTACGGTCTGGTCGAACAGCGAACGATGCGTCACGCGCACATTGGCTGGCAGGGTGTTTTCGTCCACCTGGAAGCCGTGGTTCTGGCTGGTGATCATCACGCGGCCGGAATCCAGATCCTGCACAGGGTGGTTGGCACCGTGGTGGCCGAACTTCATCTTGGAAGTCTTGGCACCGGAGGCAAGACCCAGCAGCTGATGACCCAGGCAAATACCGAAGACCGGCAGTTTGGTGTCCAGAATTTCGCGGATGGCGGTGATCGCGTAGTCACATGGCTCCGGATCTCCCGGGCCGTTGGACAGGAACACGCCGTGCGGATTCAGCGCCAGCACATCCTTGGCCGAAGTCTTGGCCGGAACGACGGTCAGCTTGCAGCCGCGCTCGGCCAGCATGCGCAGGATGTTGTGCTTCACGCCATAGTCGAAAGCCACCACATGGTAAGGAGTCTCGGTCTGGGCAACATAGCCCTTGCCGAGGCGCCACTCGCGGGTGTTCCACTCGTACGGCTGTTCGCAGGTCACGACCTGTGCCAGATCCTGGCCGGCCATGCTGCCAAAACCGCGTGCCAGCTCGATGGCACGCGCCTCGTCGATATCGCCCGCCATGATGCAACCGGCCTGCGCACCCTTCTCGCGCAACAGTCGGGTCAGCTTGCGGGTATCGATATCGGAAATTGCCACCACATTGTGCTTTTTCAGATAGTCAGACAGCGAATCTTCTGCACGGAAGTTGCTGTGCAACAGCGGCAGGTCGCGAATGATAAGCCCAGATGCAAAAACGGCGCGGGACTCGGTGTCTTCCGAGTTCGCGCCGACATTACCAATATGGGGATAAGTCAGGGTGACGATTTGACGGGTATACGATGGATCGGTAAGGATCTCCTGATAACCGGTCATGGCAGTATTGAATACTACCTCTCCGACGGTGTGGCCACTGGCTCCGATGGCTACGCCTTTAAAAAGCGTGCCGTCAGCCAAGGCAAGAATCGCGGGTACGGTTGTCACTGGCTGGCTCCTAAATTAATGATTTTTCAGTCGATGCATACAACAAACGGGACTATAGCGCACGCGCTTGTCCCGTTCGGTTAAACTTTTCTAGTTTACCAGATATGCCCGAAAACTCAATAGCCAGCACATAAACCTGCCTCACATACCAGCAGCATGCGCCAGTAGCACATCAAGCAAAACACGCCCTTCCGTCGGGGCGGCACGCAGTGACAAAGTGCGCGCATGAATCTGCTGACTGGCCAGACTGCCCTGCATGCCGGCCCAGTCAACAAAGCTCAGTTCACCCTTGACGCGCACGGCATGCTCGCCTTCGGCACTGATTTGCAAGGACGTCCCCAAAGGTGCCAGCTGCTGCTGCAACAGGCTCTGCAATTGCGCAGCCGGCATCGCCGCGACCTCACCCTGCGGCTCGAGCTCGGCTGCCTGCCGGGTCAGCGCCTGAACTTGCTGCAGTTCAACCTGCAGCTGCGGCAACTGGCGCAGAGTCTTGGCGCGATGGCTCGCCAGCGGCTGCCAGATCAGCAGGTAATACAAGGCCGCGCCCAATACCAGTGCCATTGCGGCCAACATGTATTGTTCGCGCCGGCTGCGCTGCTGCCAGTACTGGCTGGCTTGTGTCAGTAATCCCCTCATCACTTCCCCCTCAACAAGCGCCACTCGCGCTCGCCCTGTTCACTACTGCCGGCAATGATTTTTAGCCCACGACTGGCCAGCATTGGCTGCCACTCCCTGAGTTGCACCTCACTCAGCACTGCACTGCGAAATCTCAGCACGCCATCAGCGTAATCGAGGCTATCCAGTCGCAAAGCTGATGCACCCGGCAAGGCGGCCACCTCGGCGGCCATCAGCAAGACATCGCTATCCGGCGTCTGGCCGCGCGCCAGCTTCAAGCCATCCACCACCTGGCGCAGCGGTTGCACGGCATTGCCTGGCAGCGCCTGAGGCGCCCACGACTGAAGCTCGCTGCGGATCTGCTGCTGCAACTGCTGCTTTTGCCAGGCCAGCCAGCCGGAGAATCCGCCCATCAATACAGTCTGCAACAGCAGCAAACCAGCCAGCGACCAGCCCAAGAGCGGCAACCAGCCTCTGCCCTTTCCCCGACGCGGTGCCAGCGCGCCCTGGGCAAAATTGATCACCCCGCTACTTCGGGCCTTGCGCCAGTCAAAAGCCTCGGCCACTTCAATATCATCCGGCAGCACCACATCTTGCGGCCTTTCACCAGACAGCCGGAGTTGGCCGCCATCAGCCAGCAGACGCGGCAGCAACACACCGGCCATGGCCTGCGGCACAAAACCGCACTCGCCCTGCGCCCCGCGCCACAGCCAGCCGCTGCCAAGCTGGGCCAGGCTCAAACCTGTCGCCAGCTGCGGCAACAAACACTCTTCCGGCACAATCAGCGCCACCTCGCGGCCATATTGCTGCAGCCGGGCCAGCGCATGCCGCAGCGATGCCAGCTCGACCACCGCGATCTGCCGCCGGCCATCGGCCAGTAACGCGCCGATCTGGTAAAGGTTGGCCGCAGGGTCGTTTGCCAGCTGCTCTTCCAGCGCGAAGCCCAGTGCCTCGCCCTGCAGCTGCCGGCCCGGCGGCAGACTGGCGGCAACAAACAAGGTATGGCCGGCCGGCAACACCAGCTCCAGCCGGCTGGCAGCAGGCCACGCAGCCACCGCATCATGCCCTTGCGCCAGCAGGCTGCCCTGCTTGTCGAGCAAAGCCCAGTCCAGCGCTTCAAGCGCGTCCGGCCAGGCTGCTTGCCAGTAAATTCTCAGTACACTCATGGTTTTTCCTTGCCGGGCAACACGCCGGGCACAATGCCCTCCTGCCGCCACAGCTGACGCATGGCGGCGGCATCGCGCCGGTACAGTGCCCGCAGCTGCAGCTGGCTGCGCTCGTGGAGAATTCGACAATCAAACAGAAAATAATCACTGCGCACGCCGATTTCGACCAGCAAAGGCTGCAGGCCACCGGTCAGGCGCGCACCAAAATCGGCTGCATCCTTGAAATAGATACTGCGCCGCTGCAACAACAAAGCTTCGGCCTGGCTGGCAGGCAGGCCTGGCACCAAAGCCTGCAGCAGCTCGCGCGTGGCGGTATTCACATTCAGTGCACTGCGCTGCGGCAACACCACGATATGCGGCGACAAGGCCCGCATTACCGTTTCGTCATAACCGCGCAACCAGCGCAACTGCTCGGCGCGGCGCAAGTATTCATTGCTGGCCAGTTTGCGCGGTGGCTGCTGGGCCGCATACCAGCCGGCTTCGGCACCATGCGGCCGGGCTTCCTCATCCGCGTCCAGCCAGTCCAGCAATGGCTCGACCAGCTTTTCATCCTGCCCCAAGACACGTAGCAGCCCCTGATACAGCTTGACGGCCGCCTCGTCCGGCTTGCCATCGGGCTGCAGCAGATTGCGGATATTGAAGCGCCCCTGGGCATCGCTTAACTGGCCATCGACACGAAAATCGCCGCTGAATGATGTCGGCAAGGGCTGTGCCCAATCCTCGGCCAGATAGTCGCGCTCGCCACTGGCCAGCAGATCCGCGCGCAAGATTTCCGCCGCCCAGTCTTCCGCCGCACTCGATACCTGACGCATGCCGGCGCGCAGCTGGTCGTTATCCACCTGTCGCCACCACAGGCTCTGCTGCCACAACACGGTACTGGCTGCCGTTGCGGCCAAGGCCACCACCAGCAGCGCCATGATGATGGCCATCCCCCGTTGCTGCCGCCTCATCGCAGACTCCATACGCGACGTACCATTTCCTCGCCCGGCAATTGCAGCCGCATCTCCAACGCCCGCGCCTGGGCATTGCTGCCGGCTGGCGGCCAACTCGCATGCCACCGGCCATTGCCATCCAGCACCCGCCAGCTGGCACGAATATCGGCCGGCAACACGGGATAAATCTCGCCGCTGGCCGTCTCGCCCTCTGCCCACACCTGCCAGCGCAAGCCTGCGCCACCGCGATACTGCACCGTCTCGAGTCCGGCCATATTGCTGGCAGTTTCCAGCCATAAATCCAGCAGCTGGCCATCCGCCCCGCCCTCCAGTCGCAGCGCGGCCGGGTGACGCACTCCATCGGCCTGCCGTGGCTGTCGCAGCAACTCGCTCTCAAGCCGGCGCAGCACCCGCGCGATTTCCACCCACTGCTCACCCACCTGCATTACATGCTCGCGGGCAAGCAAGAGATTGCCGAAGGCGCGATAGCCCATCACTGTCAGGATGGCCATCAGGCTCATCGCCACCAGAATCTCGATCAGGGTCAGACCCTGCTGCCGCTTCATGGCTTGCCGCCTTGCGGCTGGCGCAGATAACCATTGATCTCGGCCAGCACATAATCGCTGCCCGGTGCCAGCACCTTGATCTGTACCTCGCGGATTGCCGCATTCGGCGTGGCCTTGACCTGCTGTTGCCAGGTCAATGGGCTGCCGTCGTCAGCCGTATCACCGCTGCTGCTGCCGGTAGCCGGCCACTCCTGCCGTGCCTGCAATAGCGCCAGCCGGCTTTGCGCCGCCCAGCCGGCCTGCATGCGCTGCTTCATGTTCTCGCTGTTATCGACTGCCACGCCGCTGGCACGCAGCAGCGCGGCCAGCGCCACCGCCATGATGGCCAGCGCCACCAGCACCTCGAACAAGGTAAAGCCCTGCTGCCGCCTCATGGCTTGGCGACCTCCTCAACCGTCACTAGCCCCAGCGGCGACAGACGAATCTCGCGCGCGCCACTGTCAGCCACCAGCCGCAGCCGCAAATCGGGGCTGCGACCATCCTGCCAAAGCGCCTGGGTAGCGCTGGCCGGCACGCCAGCCAGCCAGATGCCATCGCCACGCAAACCTTCCGGCAGGGCGCGATGCGCGAAGAAAACCTCGCTGGCCGTCTGCCATTGCCCGGCTTCGTCCTGCCACTGCCAATGCGCACCATCCGCCTGCCAGGACAGGCCGATCGGCTCGCCCAGCTCGGCGGCATCGACCGCCTGCTCCAGCACACGCGCCAGACGATAGCTCTCGTCAGCCAGCTGGCGATGGGTGTCAGGGCGCAGGGTGAAGCTGACCGTGGTCGCCATCACGCCGATGATGATGAGCACCACCATCACCTCGATCAGGGTGAAGCCGGTCTGCGGCCAACGTTGGCCGCAAGCGGCGCGGCTGGGTTTCATGCCGGCTTACAGATTCCAGTTGCCGATATCGGCGTCATTGCCTTCGCCGCCGCTCTCGCCATCTGCACCCAGACTCCAGACATCAATCTCGCCATGGCTGCCCGGCGCGGCGTACTGATACGGGTTGTCCCATGGGTCGTTCGGCAGACGTTCCAGATAGCCGCCCGGCTTCCAGTTTTTCGGCGGGGTGCCGGTGGCCGGCTTTTCCACCAGCGCCTTCAGGCCCTGCTCGGTGGACGGGTAGCGCGCATTGTCAAGGCGGTACAGCTTCAGCGCCTGCATGATGGCGCCGATGTCCTGCTTGGCCGCCACCGCCCGCGCCTCGTCCGGCCGGCTCATCACCTTGGGCACCACAAGCGCGGCCAGCACGCCCAGAATCACGATCACCACCATGATTTCGATCAGGGTGAAGCCGCGTTGCGCGGCCTGTCTTGCCAGTTTCATTGTTTCTCCTCGTCTGCCCCGCCTCGCGGGCAAGGGCTGTTGTTGTCAAAATCAGCGCACCATCTGGTTCATATCGATGATGGGCATCATGATGGCCAGCACGATCATCAGCACCATGCCACCCATCAGCAGGATCAGCAGCGGCTCCATCAGCGTGGTAAACGTCGCCAGCTTGCGTTCGACCTCGTTCTGCTGTTGCAGTGCCGCTCGGTCCATCATATCGGCCAGCCGGCCGCTGGATTCGCCACTGCCGATCAGATGAATCAGCACCGGCGGAAACTGGCGCGTCGCCGCCAGCGCGCGCGACAGCGCCGCCCCCTCGCGCACTCGCGCCATGGTGTCGCTCAGCGCCGCCTGCATCGGCAGCAGGCTGACAATGCCGCGAGCGGTTTCCAGCGCTGTCAGCAAAGGCACGCCGGAGCCGACCAGAATCGCCAGCGTACTGCCCATGCGTGCGGTATTGAGTGCCTGCAACAGACGGCCGATTACCGGCGTTTTCAGCAGCAAACGATGCCAGCGCGCCTTCACCGCCGGTATGCGCAGCACCCGCCAGCAGCCTGCGGCCAACGTTGTCAGCGCAAGCAACAACAAGCAGCCCCATTCACGCAAGAAATGGCTGCTGGCCACCAGTGCCCGCGTCAGGAAAGGCAGGCTTTGTTTGCTCTGGGCAAACACGCTGACCACCTGTGGCACCACATAGGCCATCAGCCCGCCGACCACCAGCAGCGCCACCACGGTGACTACCAGTGGATAAGCCATCGCCAGCGCGACTTTTTGCTGGGTGTGCTGACGCTGTTCGAGATAATCGGCCAGTTTCACCATTACCCGCGCCAGATTGCCGGTCTGCTCGCCCGCCAGAATCAGCGAACGGTAGAGATGATTGAATACCGCCGGTGCTGACGCCATTGCCTGTGCCAGCGACTTGCCTTCGAGAATGTCGCTGCGTACCTGCGCCAGTACTGCGTGGGTGCGCGGGTGCTCGGCTTGTTCGGCAATCGCCGCCAGCGCGCGCTCCAGCGGCAGCCCGGCTTCCAGCAAGGTTGCCAGCTGCTGGGTCAACATCACCAGCTCGGCTCGGGGCAGTCCACGAGACAGCAAGGACACACCACGGCCGGGCGCGGCCACGCTGTCGACTTCCAGAGGAATCAGCCCGCGCTCGCGCAGCTGGGCACGCGCCGCACGCGGCGAATCCGCCTCCAGCAAACCCTTGTGTTCGCGTCCGCCGCCATCCACGGCCAGAAACTTGTATGCGGCCAAGCTGCTTAACTCCTCGTCACGCGCAGGATTTCCTCGACGCTGGTCTCGCCGGCACGCACCCAGCGCAGGCCATCATCGCGCAGGCTGCGCATGCCGCAAGACAGCGCATGGCCACGCAACTCGGCTTCGCTGGCTCGATCGTGAATCAGCTTTTGCAGGGTGTCATCGACCGTCAGGAATTCATACACGCCATAGCGGCCGCGATAGCCGTGACCGCCACAGGCCGGACAACCGACAGCGCGGTAATGCACGGTGGCCGGCTCATCATCGAGTGCCAGCGGATGCGGGCTCTTGCAATGCGGACACAGGCGGCGCACCAGTCGCTGCGCCATCACCCCCAGCAGGCTGGACGCCAGCAGGAAAGGCTCGACGCCCATATCGGTAAGACGGGTAATCGCACTGGCAGCATCATTGGTATGCAGCGTCGCCAGCACCAGATGGCCGGTCAACGAAGCCTGCACCGCGATCTGTGCGGTTTCGAGATCGCGGATCTCGCCTATCATCACCACGTCCGGATCCTGGCGCAAAATGGCGCGCAAGGCCTTGGCAAAGCTCATGTCGATGCGCGCATTGACCTGGGTCTGGCCGACGCCGTCGAGGTGATACTCGACCGGATCTTCCACCGTCATGATATTGCTCTGCCGCGCATCGAGTCGTGACAGTGCGGCGTACAGGGTGGTGGTCTTGCCCGAGCCGGTCGGGCCGGTCACCAGAATGATGCCGTGCGGCTGGGCAATCAGCCGGTCGACTTCGGCCAGCGTGTCGCTGGCCATGCCCAGAGTGGCCAGGTCTAGCCGCGCCGCTTCTTTATCCAGCAGACGCAGCACCACGCGCTCGCCATGGCTGGTCGGCAGCGTCGATACCCGCACATCAACCGGGCGACCGCCCAGGCGCAGCGAAATACGGCCGTCCTGCGGCAGACGTTTTTCGGCGATATCGAGCGTGGCCATGATTTTCAGGCGCGACACCAGCGCGGCATGCAAGGCGCGATGCGGGCTGACCACATCACGCAGCGTGCCATCGAGGCGGAAACGCACCAGCGAACGGTCTTCGAACGCCTCGATATGAATATCGGATGCCCCGTCGCGCAAGGCCTGGGTCAGCAAGGCATTTATCATGCGGATGATAGGCGCGTCGCCTTCGGACTCCAGCAAGTCTTCGACTTCGGGCAGGGCATCGACCATCGCCGACAGATCAAGCGAGTCACCGATATCATCAACCACGTTGGCCGCGGCCTGCTCGCGGTTGGCATACAGCCGCGACATATGACGCTCGAACTCTTCGGCAGTCAGCTCGCGCACACTGTCCGGCGCGCCATGCAAACGATAGACCTCGCTCATCGCGGTCGGCGCTGTCGCAGCCTCCAGCAGCAAGAGCCGCCCATCCGGGCCGTCTTCCAGCAGGATGCGATTGGCACGCGCAAAGGCGAACGGTAATAGCGGGCGGGCAATCACGCTCATGGCTTGGCCGCACCGTTGGCCAGCGGCAATTTCGGCTGCAACTGTTCGAGAATGCCGCCGCTCGGGCCTTGTGGTAGCGTCCTCCCCGGATTCAGCGGCAGGCTGCCGGCCTTTTGCTGCTGGCCGATTACATAGTCGTAACGATCGCCCGCCAGCTGCACGGCACTAGCGGCATCGCGCAGGATGGTTGGTCGCAGAAACACCATCAGATTGGTCTTCTTGCGCTGTTTTTTCTGGTATTTGAACAACCAGCCAAGGCCAGGCACATTGCCCAGCAGCGGCACCTTGTCCTCGCCATCGCTGACTGCCTCCTGGATCAGGCCGCCGATAGCGACGATATTGCCATCATCGACGGTGACCGTGGTCTCGATCGCGCGTTTATTGGTGGTCAGGCCCGCCGGATTATTGCGGCTCGCCTCGTCCACCGAGGACAGCTCCTGCAGGATTTTCAGCTTGACGAGGCCGCCTTCGGAAATCTGCGGCGTGAGCTTCAGCGTCAGGCCGACATCCTTGCGCTCGTAAGTCTGGAATGGTGAAGACACCGACGAGCTGCCGCCACTGCTGCCGTTGCCGGTATTGCTGTAGCTGCCGGTGAGGAAAGGCACGTTCTGGCCGATGACAATCTTGGCTTCTTCATTGTCCAGCGTCATCAGGTTCGGCGTGGACAGCACATTGCCCTCGGCTTCTTTCTCGAGCGCCCGCGCCAGCACCGACAGATTCAGCACCTGTCCGATGCCCGGCAGATTCAGCGTGCCCTTGCTGTAGCCGATGGACAGGCCTCCGTTGGCCGCCATTTGTCCGGCACTGATATTGACGATGCCTGGCGTTGAGCCCGACGGGAAGTTGGTGCCACCAAACGCACCGCCATTGGCCAGATTGTTCAGCGACTGCCATTGCAGGCCGAATTCTTGCGCGCGCTCGGCCGAGACATCCACCACCAGTGCCTCGACAAATACCTGGGCGCGGCGCTTGTCCAGCAGCTCGATCACATTGCGCAGATTCTGATACATCGCATCAGGCACATTCATGATTAGCGCATTATTGGCGCTATCTGCCTGGATGTTGGCCGCCAGCGGGCCACTGGCTGGTGCCTGAGTAGCTGGTGCAGCAGCGCCAGCCGGCGCAGCCGCAGGCGCGGACGGCGCAGGGTTGGCCGCAGACTCGCCAGACAACAAGGAGCGCAAGGTCTGCGCGACCTTGGTCGCTTCGGCATTACGCAGATACACCACGCGCACATTGGCACCCGCCTGGCTGGGCTGATCCAGCTTTTCCAGCAGGCTGCGCACCTTGGCCAGACGGCCGGCAGTATCGGCGCGCACCAAAAGCTGGTTGCTGCGCATATCGGGCACGATGGTAAAGCGGCCGCCATCCGCCGCGTTGGCCGCGCCGGTGCTGGCCTCTTGCAGCAGACGATTGAGCAGCAGCGCCATCTCTGATGCCGGTGCATGCTTGACCGGCAGGATCACCACATCATTGGCCGAGGCACGCTCGATGCTGTCGATGATGCTCTCGATGCGGCGGATATTGTCGGCGTAATCGGTCACCAGCAGCGCATTGGCCTGCGGCATGGCGGCCACGGTATTGTTGGGCGAAATGATGGGGCGAATCACCGGCACCAGCTGGTTGGCACTGCCGTGCTGCATGATGAAAACGCGGCTGATCAGTTTTTCGCCGCCACCGCGTCGTGAGGTAGCCATGCCGGCATGCAGCTTGGCATCAGCCTCGGGCACGATCTTGGTCATGCTGCCGCTTTCGACCGCCGAAAAGCCCTGCATGCGCAGGCTGGACAGCAGAATCTCGTAGGACAGACTACGTGGCACCGGCTGGGCGGAAATGATGTTGATGGTGCCTTTCACCCGCGGATCGACCACAAAGTTACGGCCGGAAATCTCGCCGATGGCTTTGACCACGCTTTCGATGTCGGCATTCACGAAGTTCAGCATCACCGGCTCGTCCGGTGCGGCATAGGCATGGCAGGCAAAGACCAGCGCCAGGGCACCAGCCAAACGGGAAAATCGCATCTCAGTGTCTTTCTTGTTCACATCATTATCGTCCGGCACCCGCGTGTACCAGCGTCCCCATCCCCTGCAGGCAGGGCATTCTAATCTTGCAACAAGGTTGCCGGCGGTACGGCAACCGGTGGCTGGCTGGTCTGCTGGGGTGCCATGGCTGGCTGGCCCGGCGACGCAGCCGTGACCGCGTCAGGCGACAACACACCACCAGCGGATATCGCATTGCGCGTCAACAAGAGCTCATGACGCTGGCCATCCCGGACCAAGACAATCCCGCTGGCCAGTATCTGCTGCAATTGCCAGCCGCTGGCGGTGCTCTGCCCCAGACGTAAAGTCTTGCTGACGCCATCCTCCGCCACCAAGGCGAAATCGTCGGGACTGCCCGCCTGCCCGCCCAACAGTCCGAGCAGCTGGATGGTCGGGGCCGCCTGCATGGCGACTTGTGCCTGACCAAACCATGCTTGCCCTGCCAACAGCTGTACGGCCTGCGGCAATGGCATGCCCTGCACTTCGGCTTGGGTGTGATCAGGCCCCGGCAGTGCTCGCCACCACCAGTAGTTGGCCGCAAGCCAGCTTGCCAACAGCAGTAACAGCCATGCGAACTTTCCTGAGGCCGCTCGCAGCTTTTGCCATGCAGTCATCACACCCCCTCCAAAATCGAAGTGCAGAGAGTAATCGCACTGCCTGCGGATGACAACTTGTCTTATTGCCAATAATCATATTCATGATATTTTATTAATTTATAAATCAAATTACAAACATATAATTTCATTTGTTTGTAATTTTGTGAAATTTTGTTCTTATCAAGCCTGAGGAAACACATTATGCTGCGGCTTCCGCTTGCGAGGCGGAAAGACAAAACAGATAGAGGAAAAAATCATGAACATTCGCGTGACGGTAGGTGCCGTTGCTCTGGCGATGGCAGCAATGTCCAGCCAGGCGGCCACACCTGTACAAGACCGCTACTACACCCTGCGGGCGGGCGACCCGCTGGTTAGCCAGCAGTGGTATCTGCAAAACACCGGCCAGACTGCCTTCTCGCAGCGCGCCGGCGTCAAGGGTATCGATCTGAACCTGGACTTCACCCACCAGCGTGGCATCTACGGCACCGGCATCACCATCGGCGTGATCGACGACGGCATGGAGATCAACCACCCGGATCTGAAGGGCAATGTGGTTCCGGGCTCGTACAACTTCGTCAACAACACCAACGATCCGTCGCCTGACTCGCCGCATGGCACCTCGGTCGCCGGTATTGCGGCGGCTGTCGGCTTTAACGGCATCGGCGGTCGCGGCATCGCGCCGCGTGCCGGCCTGAAAGGCTACAACTGGCTGAACGCCCAGACGCTGGAAGCCTGGATGCACTCCCACGGCAAACGCCCGGGCGATCGTCCGCTGGAAGCCTTCACCGATGTGCGCGTGTTCAACCAGAGCTATGGCTCCAGCCCGCTGGTATCGCGTAGCGGCAACACCGCCGAGAACCTGACTGTTCGCCTGTATGACGAAGCCTACGAAGACGTGACCCGCTTCAGCCATGCTGGCCGCGGCGCCATCTTCGTCAAGTCGGCGGGTAACGGCTATCAGCGTGTTGCTGCTGGCGGTGGCCGCCTGAGCGGCTTCAACGGTAACGAAGGTCTGCCGTTCAATGACTCCAACATCGAGTCGACCAATAACAACTACTGGAACGTTGTTGTTTCTGCGCTGAACGCTGATGGTGTCCGTTCGTCCTACACCTCGGTAGGCTCCAACGTCCTGCTGACTGCGCCTGGTGGCGAGTTCGGCACCGACTCGCCAGCCATGGTGACGACTGATCCGGTCGGCTGCGACAAGGGCTACAACGTCAACACCCGTCCGCACGTGAATACCCTGCATGGCGGCAGCACACTGGACAAGAACTGCGATTTCAATGCAGTCATGAACGGTACCTCCTCGGCTGCGCCGGCCACTTCCGGCTCGATCGCGCTGGTCATGGCGGCCAACCCTGCCCTGAATGTGCGTGATGTACGTCATTTGCTGGTGACCACTGCCCGTCAGGTCGATGCCAATCAGCCGGGCGTACCGCTGACTTTCGCCGGTAAGGATGGCAATGCCCAGACCTATCAGGCCATTCCGGGCTGGCAGAAAAACGCCGCCGGTCTGCCATTCCACCAGTTCTATGGCTTTGGTCTGATCAATGTCGACAAGGCTGTCGAAGCCGCGCTGCAGTACAACTCGCCGCTGCCGGCCCAGCAGATCACTGCCTGGACCAAGGTTGATGCCAATACCGCCATTCCTGACGCCGATGTAAAAGGTGTGGATAGCACGTACAACTTTGACCAGGATCTGACTGTCGAAGCGGTACAGGTACTGGTAGATGCCGAGCATGGCCGCGTCAACGATCTGGCCGTCGAGCTGATTTCCCCAGCCGGCACCCGCTCGGTACTGCTGTCGCCACGTAACCACATGGTGATTGAAAAGCGCGGTCTGAATCAGCATCGTCTGCTGTCCAACCACTTCTACGGCGAGAATGCCAAAGGCAAGTGGACCCTGCGCGTAATCGACACCAATGGTGGCGTGTACAACTTTGTTTATCGCCCGACCGGCGGCACCGATCAGGTATTCAGCCTGCCAAACGCCGAAGGCAAACTGAACAACTGGTACATCCGCTTCTTTGGCCACCGGAGCACAAAATGAAATTCCTGATGATGACGACTCTCGTGGCCGCAGCCCTCAGCCTGCAGGCCGCCCACGCCAACCCGCTGCAGGCCAAGCCTGAAGGCAAGCCGGTGGTGATTAACGGCAAGGTGCTGTACAAGCAAGCCGAGCCAGCCGGCAAGCCTGCCGTACAGCAGCGCAGCGCCCGCAGCCTCGCTACCCAGCCGACAACGCTGTACCGCGGTGACGTACTGGAATCGCCACAGGAGTTCCTGACCTCGACCGTCAGCGGTGACATCCTGGTACAGCCGTTCAATGCGGCTGACGAGGCGGCCATTGCCAAGGACTACGGCGTGACCGTGCGCTATCGCACCCGCGGCGTGATCCTGTATGAGGCACCTGCCAGTGCCGAGCTACAGTCGCTGTTGTCCCGCCTGAAATCTGACAAGCGTGTGCGCCACGCCCAGATCGAGCTGGTCAGCAACGAGGCTCAGCCACAGTAAGCCTTGATGCTGTAAACGACAAAAGCCCCCGCGGGGGCTTTTGTCATTCAGGCGATCAGCAAATCAGAACGCCGCATCCGGCAACTCCAGCACGCTGTCCGCACCATGCAGGATGGCATAAGCCAGCCCGGATACCTGTGGCAACAGATGTTCGCCATAGAATCGCGCCGTGGTGATCTTGCCGTTCAGGAACTCACTGTCGGCATCCTCGCCCTGCAGCTGCTCCTTGGCAATCAGCGCCGCCTTGCCCATCATCCAGCCACCCAGCACGATGCCCATCAGCTTGAGGAAGGGCACCGAACCGGCTGCGGCCAACTCGGGCTTGCTGCTGAAAGTCTCGACGATGAAGGCAATGCAATGCTCGGCATCGCGTACCGCCATATCAAGGTTGGCCGCAAGGCTCAGCATGCCGGCAGCTTGCAGACGAGCAGCTGTTGACTTGACCTCAGCCAGCAGCCAGCGTGCCGTTGCGCCGCCTTCAACCGCGGTTTTGCGGCCAACCAGATCCAGTGCCTGGATGCCGGTGGTGCCTTCGTAAATCGCGGTAATGCGTGCATCGCGGCAGTATTGCGCCACGCCGGTCTCTTCGATGTAGCCCATGCCGCCATGGATCTGCATCGCCAGACTGGTGATCTCGTTGGCCTGCTCGGTATTCCAGCCCTTGACGATAGGGATCAGGAAATTCACCAGAGCCTGATTGCGTGTGACTTCATCAGCGACCGGATGACGCGCAGCACGATCCAGTGCCGCGGCGGCGTAGAAGGCCAGCGCGCGTTGTGCCTCGATCTGAGCCTTCATGGTCATCAGCATGCGACGCACGTCGGGGTGTCGGATGATGGCGACACCAGCCGGATCCGGGCTGCCGACAGCGCGGCTCTGCACCCGCTCACGCGCATACTCGACTGCCTTCTGGTAAGCGCGCTCCGAGACCGCCATGCCTTCGATGCCCACGCCCAGACGCGCGTGATTCATCATGGTGAACATATACGACAGGCCTTTGCTGGCCTCGCCCACCAGATAGCCGATGGCGCCGCCTTCATCACCGAAGCTCATCACGGCAGTCGGGCTGCCGTGAATGCCCAGCTTGTGCTCCAGCGACACGCAGCGAACGTCGTTGCGCGCACCCAGGCTGCCATCGGCATTGACCATGAATTTCGGCACGATGAACAGCGAGATGCCTTTCACGCCAGCAGGCGCATCCGGCAGACGGGCCAGCACCAGGTGGACGATATTGTCCGCCATGTCGTGCTCGCCCCAGGTAATGAAGATTTTCTGACCGCTGATCTGATAGCTGCCGTCGCCAACCGGTACGGCCTTGCTGCGCACCTGGGCGAGGTCAGAGCCGGCCTGCGGCTCGGTCAGGTTCATGGTGCCGGTCCACTCGCCGCTAGACATGCGCGGCAGGTAGATGGCTTTCAGCTCTTCAGACGCATGGTGATTGATCGCTTCGATTGCCCCCAGCGTCAGCATCGGCGCCAGCGAAAACGCCAGGTTGGCCGAGCACCACATTTCTTCTGCGGCCAAGGCCACCAGCGCCGGCAAGCCCTGACCGCCAAATTCGGCTGGCGCACGCAGGCCAACCCAACCGGCCTCGACGTATTGCTGCCACGCTTCCTTGAAGCCTTCGGCCGATGTCACGCTGAAGTCTGGCGACCACTTGGCGCCCTTGTCGCCCTGCTTGTTGATCGGTGCCAGCACGCCCTCGGCAAACTTGGCGCCTTCTTCGAGAATGGCGTCCACCAGCTCGACCGAACAATCTTCATAGCCCGGCAGGCTGCATACGGCAGCCAGCTCGGCCAGTTCATTCAGGGCAAAACGGATTTCCTTGACCGGTGCCTGATAAATCATCTCTACAACTCCTCGAATTCTCTGTTCGTCGTGCAAAAAAGCCGGCAATAGGCCCGCCAATGGCGTGGCCGTTGCCCATCGGGCAACTCCCCCAGTGACGAGCCGGTCTTGCCGGCTTTCTTGTGTGGCGGGCGTTTGCCGCCCTGCCTTTTTGGTATGGGTACTGCGGTATTACTTGGACAACTCGGCCATCAGCTCAGGCACCACGGTGAACAGGTCACCGACGATGCCGTAGTCGGCGATCTGGAAGATCGGCGCTTCTTCATCCTTGTTGATCGCCACGATCACCTTGGAATCCTTCATGCCGGCCAGATGCTGGATGGCACCGGAGATACCGACCGCCACATACAGCTGCGGTGCGACAACCTTGCCGGTCTGACCAACCTGATAGTCGTTCGGCGCGTAGCCGGCATCAACCGCAGCGCGCGAAGCGCCAACCGCAGCGCCGAGCTTGTCAGCCAGCGGCTCGATCACGGCCTTGAACTGCTCTTCCGAACCCAGGGCACGGCCGCCGGATACGATGATCTTGGCAGCGCCCAGCTCCGGACGATCGGACTTGGTCAGCTCCTGACCAACGAATACCGACAGCGAAGCATCCGCAGCAGCAGCCACGCTTTCAACGTTGGCCGCACCACCTTGTGCCGCCGCTTCGAAAGCGGTGGTACGCACGGTAATCACCTTGATGGCATCGGCAGACTGCACGGTAGCCAGCACGTTGCCGGCGTACACCGGGCGCACGAAGGTATCGGCAGACTCGATGGCCACGATGTCGGAAATCTGGGCAACATCCAGCAAGGCCGCTACGCGTGGCAGCAGGTTCTTGCCGTAGGAAGTTGCCGGGGCCAGCACGTGGCTGTAGCCACGGGCCAGATCGACCACCAGTGGAGCCAGATTTTCAGCCAGACCATGCGCGTAAGCGGCATTGTCGGCCAGCAGTACCTTGGCGACACCCGCCACAGCCTTGGCCGCATCGGCAGCAGCAGCGGCGTTCTGACCGGCGACCAGGACGTGCACTTCGCCCAGCTTGGCAGCGGCGGTCACGGTGTTGAGGGTGCCTGCTTTCAGGCTCTGGTTGTCGTGTTCAGCGATAACGAGAATAGCCATGGCTTACAGCACCTTTGCGTCGTTTTTCAGTTTGGCTACCAGCTCGGCGGCATTGGCAACCTTGATACCGGCAGAGCGCTTGGCAGGCTCGGCCACTTTCAGGGTCTTCAGGCGCGGGGTCACATCGACACCCAGATCAGCCGGCGTGGTCTTGTCCAGCGGCTTTTTCTTGGCAGCCATGATGTTTGGCAGCTTGACGTAGCGCGGCTCGTTCAGGCGCAGGTCGGTCGTGACCACGGCTGGCAGACGCAGCTTGACGGTCTCCAGACCGCCATCGACTTCGCGCGTCACATCAACGGTTTCAGCGGACAGGTCAACCTTGGAGGCAAAAGTGCCCTGACCCCAGCCCAGCAGGGCGGCAGCCATCTGGCCGGTCTGGTTGGCATCATCGTCAATCGCCTGCTTGCCGACGATCAGCAGCTGTGGCTGCTCTTTATCAGCAACCGCCTTCAGCAGCTTGGCGACAGCCAAGGGCTGCAACTCGGCATCGGTCTCGACCAGAATTGCGCGATCAGCACCCATGGCCAGGGCGGTACGCAGGGTTTCTTCACACTGCTTGACGCCCATGGAAACCGCCACGATTTCGGTAATCTTGCCGGCCTCTTTCAGGCGGACAGCTTCTTCTACGGCGATCTCGTCAAACGGGTTCATCGACATCTTGACGTTGGCCACATCCACATCGGTGCCATCGGCCTTGACGCGCACTTTCACGTTGTAATCCACAACGCGCTTAACAGCGACTAGAGCTTTCATATTCCTCCAGCGAACTCTCTGAACTTTTAAGACAGCTGTCATCAGACGGGACTATTCTCTACGGAATGCTCACCGAAATCAAACGAGCGTTTAATTGGTAGATCGACTACAAAAATTATTGCAGTACAACAGGGGTGGGACAATATTACGCGATTTCCAAAGCCTTGGGCAGGCTGCAACAAGCCCATTGTCACGCAGTGCAACAATTGATTACATTGCCATAGTGCCGCTTGCCATATAGTGGCAGCCAGGGAATATCTTTATTGCGAAAACGCATTACCAAGGGGCTAAGCATGACTGTTTTCTTCGAGGACATCCGTATCGGTGACAGCGCCGAGTACGGCAAAACCATTACCGAAGCCGATATCCTGATGTTCAGCGCGGTGTCGGGTGACGACAATCCGGTACACATCAATCAGGAATACGCCGAAAACTCGATGTTCAAATCGCGCATCGCCCACGGCATGCTGACCGCCAGCCTGATTTCGACCGTGGTCGGCACCCGCCTGCCGGGCAATGGCACCATCTATCTATCGCAATCAACCCGCTTCAAGGCGCCGGTGCTGATCGGCGAAACCGTAACCGCCCGCGTGACGGTCAGCGAGCTGGATCCCATCAAGAAGCGCGTGAAGCTGACTACCCAGTGCCTGGTCAAAGGCAAAGTCGTGCTGGAAGGCGAATCGCTGGTCATCGCCCCCTCACGCGAAAGCTAAGCTAGTCAAGGTTGGCCGCGGCACTTGCGGCCAACCTTTGCTGCAGCTGATCCAGCGCCCAGGTTGCTGCCTCACTCACTCTTGCATCCTCATGCGCCCGCAAAGCCTGCACACACTGCATGCTCGCCTCACTCGCCGGACCATTGCCCAGCGCAATCACGATATTCGACAGCCACTTGCCATAGCCGATACGGTAAATCGGGCTGCCCGCCATCTTGCTGGCAAACTCCTGCTCGCTCCAGCCCGCCAAAGTCAGCAAGGTCACACTATCCAAGCCGTGCCGCACCTTGAAATCCTCCTCGCCGGCCATCTGGGCAAAGCGATTCCAAGGACACACCAGCTGGCAATCGTCACAGCCATAGATGCGATTCCCCATCATGCTGCGCATTTCTGCCGGAATCAGTCCCTGCAGCTCGATGGTGAGATAAGAAATACAGCGTCGCGCATCTACCTGATAAGGCGCAACAATCGCCTGAGTCGGACAGACATCGATGCAGCGGGTACAGCGGCCGCAATGCCCATCCTCGCTCTCATCTGCCGGCAAGGGCAGATCGGTAAAAATCTCGCCCAGAAAATACAGCGAGCCCTGCTGCTTGTTGATCAGCAAGGTATGTTTGCCCTTCCAGCCAAGGCCAGCCTGCGCGGCCAACGCGACTTCGGCCACCGGCGCACTATCGGTAAACACCCGGAAACCGAACTCGCCGATCTCGCTCTTGATACGCTCGGCCAGTTTCTGCAGACGATTGCGGATCACCTTGTGATAATCCCGTCCCAAGGCATAGCGCGAGATATACGCTGACTCACCATCAGCCAGTACCTGATGCGCATCTGCCGACTCAGCAGGCCAGTAATGCATGCGCACCGACACAATACTCAAGGTACCAGGAACCAGCTCTTGCGGCCGCACCCGCAGCAGGCCATGGCGCTCCATGTAGGACATTTCGCCATGCATGCCCTCATCCAGCCACTGCTGCAGGCGCAAGCCTGCCTCAGCAGGCAGCTCGGCCTTGGTGATTCGCACATCGGCAAAGCCGAATTCGCGGCCCCACTGCTTGATTTGATTGGCCAAATGGCCATAATTCTGTTTTTTAACGGATTGCTCACTCATGGCCATGGATAATATCAGCGTACTGCAGGGTTTTCTGGCGGATGAAGCAGCCTCACTGCAGCTGGGCACACAACTGGCAAGCTGCCTGCCCAGCAAGATGCAGATTCAGTTACTCGGCGACCTAGGCGCCGGCAAGACCACGCTCACGCGTGGCCTGCTGCGCGGCCTGGGCCATACAGGCAGGGTCAAAAGCCCGACCTACACATTGGTGGAGAGTTACTCGCTCACCTCGCATCAGTTGCACCACTTTGATTTATATCGCTTCAGCGACCCGCAAGAGTGGCTGGATGCCGGTTTTGACGAATTTTTGAACAGCAATGCAGTTTGTATTATCGAATGGCCAGACAAGGCTTCAGCTTGTCTGCCACCTGCCGATCTGATACTGGAACTCTCGCACCATGATGATGGTCGCAAGTATCAGTTAACTGCCTTGAATGAAACAGGAAAGCAATGTCTCACCTGCCTCAAGACCCGACTCGCCGCAAACTGATCGGCGCTGCCGCTGCCACCTTTTTTCTGACGGTCTGCCGCAGTAGCGTAGCTGCTGCGCCGCAAATTCTCGCGGTGCGCGTGTGGCCATCATCCACCTATACCCGCATCACGATCGAGGCCAACGAGGCCATCCGCTACAAACACTTCAGTCTGGCCCAGCCAAATCGCCTGGTGATTGATCTGGAAGATCTGCAACTGGCTGGTGTGTTGCAAGACATCAGCAAACAGATCCAGGCTGCAGATCCATTCATCCAGACTGCACGTGCCGGGCAGTTCAATGGCAATACAGTCAGATTGGTATTTGACCTGCGTAATGAGGTCAAGCCACAGATCTTTGCCCTGAAGCCGATCGGCGAGTACCAGCATCGACTGGTGATTGACCTCTACCCTGCCAGCAATCAGCAGGACGACCCGCTACTGGCCTTGCTGCAAGACTACAACCAGGGCCAGCTGGAACAAAAAACGCCATCCGGCAGCAAGAAACCACAAAATGGCAATGACCGCATCATTACCGTAGTGATTGATCCGGGTCACGGCGGTGAGGACCCTGGTGCCGTCGGGCCAAGCGGCATTCGTGAAAAAGACGTAGTGCTACGCATCAGCCGTCAGCTGAAAAAACTGATTGATGGCGAGAAAAACATGCGCGCCTTCCTGACCCGTGACGAGGATGTCTTCATTCCTCTGGGTGTCAGGGTAGCCAAAGCCAGAAAGCTCGGCGCTGACCTGTTCATTTCGGTCCATGCCGATGCTGTCGTCAACCGTACGGCCAACGGTTCATCGGTTTTTGCCCTGTCGGAGAATGGTGCGACCAGCACCATGGCACGCATGCTGGCGAAGAGCCAGAACGATGCGGACATGATTGGGGGTGTGAAGATTGGCGGCAAGGACAAGTATCTTGCCCATACACTATTCGATCTGACCCAGACAGCGACCATCAATGACAGCCTGAAGCTGGGTACTGCCGTCCTATCCAAGATGGGCAGACTTAACCGTTTGCACAAACCCAAAGTCGAACAGGCCGGCTTCGCGGTACTCAAGGCGCCGGACATTCCATCCATCCTGGTGGAAACCGCTTTTATCAGTAATATCGAAGAAGAGAAAAAACTGGTGGATCCCGGATTCCAGCAGCAGATGGCGGAGGCCATCATGAATGGTGTCAAACACTACTTCGCCCAAGGGGCAGTATTAGCCAGAACGTGACACAACAAAAAAGGGAGCGAAGCTCCCTTTTTTGTTGACTCGCCTCCAGGTTGCCGGCTTATGGCTGCTCGAAGCTATCACTCGCCTGAGTGGCAGGCACTCTGTATTGCTCATCAGCCCACGCGCCCAGATCCATCAGCTTGCAGCGCTCGGAACAGAATGGACGAAAAGGACTCTGTGGGCCCCAAGCCACCGCAGATTTGCACTGAGGACAGGATACGACCGTCCTTTTGTTTTCAGACATCATCAGAACTTGCACGCAATCAGGTTGAAATCAATATCAAGAACACTCTGCTTGACCTTGGCACTACCATTGCCGGCATCAACAAAGCGGATATTCAACGCATATTTATTAGCCGAGACTTCCGGCACCACATTCAAACCACCGTCGTAACTGACTCTGATCAGCTGCACCTGCTTGCCACCCGACATTTGCTGGAACATGCCCTTTTTGGCCTGGTATGCATGGCTCTTGCCGGTAGCACGCAACAAGCGCAACAAGAGAGAGACTGCATCAAACATCGGCAGCATCGGACTAGTCCAGCGTTCAAAGTCCAACCGCCGGCTATCACCACCTTGCTGTAACCAGTAGTGATATGACGGCAGATCAAACTGGCAGGCTCCGCCCGGCATCACATCACGTTGCTTGATAGCCATCAGCCATTCATTTTCACGCAAATGCTGGCCAAACCGGCAGTGCCTGTCGAGCAGGCGCTGCGTCAGTAACTCGATTTCCTCCAGTAATCGCTCGCCAGCCTCATCCCCGTTAAGCGCTTCTGCCAGCTGCTTTTGTCGCTCAAGTTCCTGCAAGAGCTCGGACTTCAACTCGGAACGCGAAGCAGCCTCCATGATCTCGAACAGCACCAGCAGCGCCGCATGGTGATCAAACTCATGTTCCTTGCTTGTAAAGTAATCAAGGCGCTGGTTTAACCGTTCAAGGCGCAAAAGCGTTCGAGATCGTTCCGTTACCGGGAATTCAAAACAAGTCACAAGGCGGGGTCCTGACAAAGTAAGCAAGTTAATGTTGGCCGCAACCAAATCTGGCAAGCAAATGCGAATGCATTCTGGCTACCGAATCGGACAATAGCGCCAAGTCGCCGCTATTATCAAGTAACAAATCCGCCTTGGCGACTCGTTCGTGACGTGCTAGCTGCGCAGACATGATTTTTCTGGCAACGTCTTCTGTCAGGCCCGGTCTGGCCAGAACCCTGGAAAGCTGTATCTCTTCGTCACAATCGACAACTAAACTGCAGGCAATAAAATCCTGATAACTGCCGGATTCAAACAGCAAGGGCACTGCCAGCAAGACATAAGGTGCATCATGCAAAGCCGTCATGACATCACGTTTGGCTTGAGCATGGATTTCCGGGTGGAGCAGACTTTCGAGTTTTTTCCTGCTCGCATCGTCACTGAAAACCAGCTCACGCATACGCGCCCTGTCGAGCGCCCCCTCTGGAGTGATGACTTCGTTGCCGAATGCCTCACGTATCAACGGAATAGCAGCACCATTCACTGCCGTCAGCTCTCTGGCAATCACATCGGTATCCACGCAAGGAATCCCGCGCTCAGCAAACAATCTGGCGACCGTACTCTTGCCACTACCAATCCCGCCGGTGAGGCCGACAACCCGATTAACCATGCCAGTACCACTGAACAATGCTGTTCCCAAACAAGTAAGACAATAGACCAGCAGTCGCAAGATAAGGCCCAAAAGGCAAACTCTGCCCCGCGCGACTACGGTCAAACTGCAATAAGGCTATACCCACCACTGCCCCTACTACAGAAGACATCAAAACAACCAGCGGAATCAGCTGCCAGCCCAGCCATGCCCCCAGTGCGGCCAACAGTTTGAAGTCGCCATAGCCCATGCCTTCCTTGCCAGTCAGCAGTTTGAACAGCCAATAAACCGACCATAACGCCAGATAACCAAAGATTGCCCCCCAGATGGCATCACTCAGCAAAACCGGACCACCCAATAGGCTGTAAATAATTCCCAGCCATAGCAACGGGTAAGTCAGATCATCGGGCAGCAGTTTTGTCTGACCATCGATGACGGCCAAGGCAATAAGCAAAGAGGAAAAGCTAACGGACATCAGCCAATCAAAATCCAGACCATGCTTCCAGGCAAATACCGCAAAAATCAGACCGGTTACCAGCTCTACCACCGGATACTGGATACTAATCTTCACCCCACAAGAAGCACAGCCACCTTTCTGCCAGATATAGCTGAATAGGGGGACATTTTGCCAAGGCCTGATCGGCGCATGACATGCCGGGCAGCTTGAATGCGGAAACAACAGATTGAACTTTTCTTGCTTTGCTTCAGGGAGCTCAAGCAGCTCGCTGCACTCGCAACGCCATGCCCGCTCCATCATGATCGGCAATCGGTAGATCACCACATTCAAGAAGCTGCCCACCAGCAAACCAAGAATCAAAGCCAGCGCAATTTGAATACCGGCTGGCAGCAAAACCAGATCAGCAAAAATCACCCGACCACCTGACCCATCTTGAAAATTGGCATATACATGGCAACAACCAGACCACCGATAAGCACCCCCAGAATCACCATGATCATGGGCTCCAGCAGGCTGGATAATGAGGCCACGGCATTGTCTACCTCATCCTCATAAAAATCGGCCACCTTATCCAGCATATCATCCAGCGAACCTGACTCCTCACCAATGGAAGTCATTTGCAGCACCATATTCGGGAACAGATTGGTTCGTTGCATGGAGGAGTTCAAAGTTGAACCGGCACTGACATCAGACTGAATTTGCTTGGTGGCATCTGCATAAACCTGATTACCCGCAGCGCCGCCAACAGACTCCAGCGCTTCAACCAGGGGAACACCGGCGGTAAACAAGGTCGACAAGGTTCTCGACCATCTCGCGATGGTGGCCTTGCGAACGATATCGCCAAGAATCGGCAAACGCAGTAACAGCTTATCCAGACCAATCTGCATTTTTCGCGAGCGTTTATAGGTATGAATCAAGCCAAAAATGGAAATACCGATAGAACCGAATATCAGCCACCAATATTCGACAAACAGGTCCGACAGCATGATCACAATCTGGGTTGGCGCCGGAAGATCAGCACCGAAGCTGGAGAACAAGTCTTTGAAAGCCGGAATCACGTAGATAAGAATGACGGCGGTAATCACAAACGCCGTCACGATAATTGCCGAAGGATAGATCATCGCCGATTTGATCTTGCCCTTGATCGCGATAATTTTTTCCTTATAGGTGGCCAACTTGTCCAGCAAGGAATCAAGCACACCACCGGTCTCGCCCGCGGCAATCAGGTTGCAAAACAGGCTATCAAAGTAAATCGGATATTTGCGAAAGGCATCCGCCAGATTGCTGCCGGATTCGACCTCATTGCGAACATCCAGCAATATTCGGGTAAACGCACTATTACTATGACCTTTGGCCGAAATATCAAATGCCTGCAATAGTGGCACACCCGCCTTCATCATCGTGGCCAACTGCCTGGTAAACAAGGCCACGTCTTTCTCGGTAATTCTTTGCCCCAGCAAAGCCCTGCGCTTTTTTACCTTGCTGACATTCACACCCTGCCGGCGAAGCTGAGCCTTGGCTACCGTCTCTGACTCGGCTCTGATTTCCCCACGAATTACCTTTCCTGCACGGTCACGCCCTTCCCACTCCCAGATAAATGAAGCTGGCTTCTTATTTGCCGTCGCCATAAGTGCAGTTACCCTTTTTGCTGTTATTCGTTCGTTACCGCTTCGATTTCCATCAACGACGTCATGCCACGTTTTACTTTCAGCAGGCCCGCCTGCCGCAAATCAATCATGCCTTCTTTTCTGGCAAGATCAGCAATTTCCATCGCATTACCACCGCTCATGATCAGCCTGATCATGCTATCGGTAATTGGCATAACTTCGTAAATGCCGACACGCCCCTTATAACCCGACCCTTTGCACTCATCGCAGCCCACGGGTCCATAGGGTTTCCAGGAGCCATCCAGGTCTGCCTGACTGAAGCCCGCAGACAGCAGTGCTTTCTCGGGAATATCAACCGGTGCTTTGCAATGCTTGCACAAACGTCTGGCCAGTCGCTGAGCCATGATCAGTAACACCGAACTGGCTACGTTAAACGGGGCAACGCCCATATTCAACAAGCGGGTCAAAGTTGCCGGCGCATTATTGGTATGCAAGGTTGAAAAGACCATATGACCCGTCTGCGCGGCCTTGATGGCAATATCGGCAGTCTCGAAATCACGGATCTCACCCACCATGATGACATCCGGATCCTGACGCAGAAATGAGCGCAACGCAGAAGCGAAAGTCAGCCCAGCCTTTTCATTGACGTTTACTTGATTGATACCCGGCAAGTTGATCTCGACCGGGTCTTCAGCAGTCGAGATATTGGTATCTGATTTATTCAGAATATTCAGACAGGTATACAAAGAAACAGTCTTGCCGCTACCTGTTGGCCCCGTCACCAGCACCATGCCGTAGGGACGCTCAATAGCCTTTAGCAGCATTTCCTTTTGAGCAGGTTCATAGCCCAGTTGTTCGATATCCAGCGATGCCGCAGAGGCATCCAGAATACGCATGACAATCTTCTCGCCATAAAGCGTCGGCAGCGTGCTCACCCGGAAATCAACCGCTTTGTGCTTGGAAATCACCAGTTTCAGACGGCCATCCTGTGGTACCCGTTTTTCGGAGATATCCATCTTGGAGACGACCTTGATACGAGAGGCAAGTTTTTTCGTTATACCCAATGGCGGCTGCGCAACCTCTTTCAACACACCATCCACGCGGAAACGTATCCGGTAATACTTTTCGTACGGCTCAAAGTGGATATCGGATGCCCCGCCATTAATGGCGTCCATCAGCACTTTATTGACGTACTTGACCAGCGGTGCATCTTCCACCTCGGATGAGGATTCGACATCGACAATAGCATCGCCATCGGTGAGTTCCAGATCGCCAAAATCATCCCCCGCCAAATCTGTCAGAACTTTATTGGCATTCTCAGTCGATCGGCGCAACAAGCTTGCCAGCTTGTCATCCTCGACCACGACAAGATCAATTCCCAGACCAGTCTTGAAGGTAATTGTGTGGAATGTCGCCGAATTGGTCGGATCGGATGTCGCGATAAACAGCTTGCTGCCCCGCTTGAACAGCGGCAGCAATCGACCCGAAACGAGGATATCCTCATCCACCACCCCTCTTGGCAAGGTATCCGTTTGCAGACTAGCCAGGTCAAGTAGCGGCAAACCGAACATGTTGGCCGCAAACACAGCGACTTCCTGAGCACTCAACTTTTTGCTCTGGACCAGTTGCTCGACAAAGGTAATGCCTGATGTCTGAGCCTGCTTCTGAATCGCTTCGGCATCGTGCATCAGCAACTTGTCGCTTTGCACCAGTGCCCGTCCCAGTCCGGAGATAGTTGTCGTGCTCATGAGGGGATCCGAGATGAAGAATGAAAAGATTATACGTTCATTACATCAGACTAGATCACTCGCTGCTTCTCAAAATGAAAAAAGGCTGCCGAGGCAGCCTTTTTCAGAGCGAGAAGTTCTGATTAGAACTTGTGGCCCAGGTATACAGCGAATACGCGGGTACCAGTGTTGCTGGTATTGCCCATGTCGCTGGTGCGCTGGAATTCAACGCCAGTCCAGGTACGCTTGGACAGATCGTAGTTCACGCCCAGGGAGAATACGGAGTAGTCGTTGTCCAGCTTGGTGCCAGTAGCGTCCTTGCTGTCAGCTTCTTTCCAGTAACCGATCTTAGGAGTGATGTTACCCATTTCGTAGGTAGCGCTCAGGCCATAACCACGGGTCTTGGCAGAACCAGACTTGGTGGAGCCGTAACCGAAGTTAACACCCAGAGCATCGAACTGAGTAGCGATGGAGAACTGCTGCTGGTTCTGGCTAACACCTACGTTCTTGTCGGTGGAGTTAGCGTATTCGAACTTGGCAACACCAGCGTCATACTTAAGACCGAAGGAGTTGTTGTACAGAGCGGAAGTTGCGCTCTCTTTCAGCTGATGGGACAGGGCAACAGTCAGACCGCCGATAACTGGAGCATCGTAGCGGATCGAGTGCTTCAGACGCTTCTCACCAGCCTTGTAGGAACCGATAACAGCATCGTTACCATGAACGCCGATTACGTCGAATACGTCAGCAGCTGCACCGAAACCGGAGTTGGTCGGGTTGGAGATGTTACCGAACTTAACGGTACCAAAAGCACCAGACAGACCGATGAAGGTGTCACGGCCGTTCCAAGCATTGGTAGTTTCGTCGCCAGTTGGGTCGATACGGTTAGCAACCTGCCAGATAGCTTTCAGGCCATTGCCCAGATCTTCGTTACCGGAGAAAACGATCTGGCCAGCGTTACGGAACATGTTGTTATTGGAAGCAGCGTTATCAACCTTCAGGTTGGTAGCGCCAACTTCGATGTTACCGGAGATGGTAACGTCAGCCATAGCAACGGCCGGCAGAGCAGCCAGAGTAGCCAGAACGATCAGCTTTTTCATGTGTGTTCCTTTCAGGTCATGGACACTGCCCGGTCTTGGCCGAACCAAAGGCCCGGCAGGGCTGTTTTGACCACGGCATATCGCAGTGGTATCTGGGCTGCACTATAAAACTAACGTTGTAAAAAAACCAAGTCGCCCTCACCCAAAAAAATCAAATGGCATTGGCAATGCGATGTGAGAAAAAAATAAGTACATGTTTTAATTGATAAAATATAAAAAATGCCAACAGTGCTTAATTGCAACAAAAGCACGAATATGTTGCAATATAACAACGAAAACTTCTACACAAACAAAAAACCCCACAGCTTTACCGTGGGGTTTTTTATGACCGAGTGGATTACACCACTCAGGCTTGAAGCTTAGAACTTGTGGAACAAGTACACAGCAGTAGCGCGACGGTCATCCTTTATACCGGAGAGCGACTCGTTCTGAGTGCTGAATTCAAAACCGGCATAAGTACGCTTGGAGATGTCGTAGTTAACACCCAGAGTCAGCGCGCGGAAGTCATCATCAGCCTTCACGCCATCGGTAACGCTATCGCGTTCATTCCACAACGAGCCGGTAAAGGTCAGCTTGTCCAGTTTGTAGTTGGCCGCAATACCAAAACCGCTGTTTTTCTTTTCTGAAGACGTGCCAACGACAGCCACTTTCTTCTGAGCATAACCGGCATACAGACCCAGATCGCCAAAAGAAGTACCACCGCTCAGCTGAATATGACGATCGGTCTTGCCTTTAACAGTGGCGTTAACACGGTTCTCAACGGTAGCCTGAACAGAGAACAGGTCAGACTTGTATTTCACACCGAAGTCATTGGCGTAAGCCGGACGGGACTCGCGATCAGCAGCCGGGCTAGCAACAGCTGCAGTTGCTTCCTTGATCTGGTGAGAAACGGCGAATTCGAAACCACCGTAGTTGGCCGAGTCAAAGCGCACGCTGTGCTTGTGACGGGCTGCACCACTGCTCATGGAAATACCGCTGCCAGCAAGCTGGTAGGTCTGGTCAACCTGGGAGCCATAACCGGAGTTGGTCGGGCTGGAAACATTACCGAAACGCACACGACCAAAATCACCGCTCACGCCAATGAAGGTGTCACGGTTCGCCCACTGAGTGCTGGCACCTGTCTCGTCGCCAGCCGGATCGATACGGTTAGCCACCTGCCAAACAGCCTTGATGCCATTGCCCAGATCTTCGTTACCCGAGAAAACGATCTGGCCAGCATGGCGGGACATATTATTGGTAGAACCTGCATCACCAACTTTAACGTTGGAGAGAGCAACACCGATATTGCCGGTGATAGCAACGTCAGCAACAGCAACGGCAGGCAAAGCGGCCAAGGTGGCCAGAACGATCAGCTTTTTCATAATATTCCCTAGTATGTGCAGCGCCAGCAGTTTTGAAATCTGGCTTGTTATCTTGTTGCAACAATCTGTCGCAACCGCAGGACCATACTAATCAGCAACATCACACCAAAACAACAGTATTTTTTAGGATTTTATATCTTAAAATTTGAATATATTTACTTATAAAATCATTAACACATTGAAACAATTGATTTTTTGTAAAAATCATCAACAATTGTTAATTTGCAACTATATCAATACATAATGTGTTGTGACGCATTTTTCCAACTACAAAAACCGAATATGTCGAATATTAATGCCATAGCATGGCTAAGACGCGATCTCCGCCTACCAGACAATGCCACCCTATACGCCGCCAGCCAGGCAAAACCCGCCCGCCTCTTTGTTGTTTTTGTTTTTGACAGAAACATCCTGTCAGAACTACCTGGTGACGATCGCCGCATGCCACTCCTGCACAGCGCAGTGCACGAGCTGAAAATTGCCTTGCAAAAAAGTGGGGGCGACTTGCTCTGCCTTCATGGCGACCCGGTAAAACTGATTCCCGAGCTGGCCAGCCAACTGAATTGCGATACTGTGTATGCCGGTTCAGATTACGAGCCCTATGCCAGAACCAGAGATATGGAGGTTGGTCGCAAGCTCGCCGACCTAGGCAAACAGCTGAGCCTCAAGAAAGACCATGTCATTTTCGAGAAGGATGAATTGCTGACTGGCACGGGAAAGCCCTACACCGTTTTCACGCCTTATATGAAACGTTGGCTGCAGGCCTTCCACTCAGGCATGCTCACCACCTTCAATACCGATACCACAGCACTGCAACAAGCCCCTGCCGGCTATGACATTCCGACACTGGCCGAACTTGGCTTTTGTGAAGCGGACATAAAGCTGCCGACAGGACGTAGCGGTGCCTTGCAATTACTGGATGATTTCTCCAGCCGCATTTCCCGCTATCAGGAGCTAAGAGACTTCCCCGCCAAAAAGGGCGTCTCCTACCTTTCCGCCCATCTGCGCTTTGGCACGATCTCGATACGCGAGGTCATGCGAGTTGCCAGCCAGGAAAGCAATGCCGGTTCAGAATGCTGGATGAAGGAGCTGATCTGGCGCGAGTTTTACCAGCAATTACTCTGGCACTTTCCACACGCAGCAGAAACCAGCTTCAAGGAAGAATACCGGGAGCTGGCTTACCCCAATAATCAGGACTGGTTTGATGCCTGGTGCGAGGGCCGAACCGGCTACCCGATTGTGGATGCAGCCATGCGTCAGCTGAATAACAGCGGCTATATGCACAATCGCTTGCGCATGATAGTGGCGAGCTTTCTGGTCAAGGATCTGCTTGTCGACTGGCGCTGGGGGGAACGCTATTTTGCCGAGAAGCTACTGGACTTTGACCTTGCGGCCAATAATGGCGGCTGGCAGTGGGCGGCTTCGACCGGTTGCGACGCTCAACCCTACTTCCGGATTTTCAACCCCGTCACCCAGTCCGAGAAGTTTGACCCCGAAGGTCAGTTCATCCGGCGTTACGTGCCAGAACTGGAAAAACACGATAACAAAGCCATTCATGCCCCATGGCTGGCCAAGAATCCGCCTTTGGGCTTCCGGCTGGGACGAGACTACCCGGCGCCGATTGTCGATCACGCCACCCAACGCAAGCTCGCGCTTGAGCTGTTTGGCAAGCAATGAAAAATGCCCGGCAAGCCGGGCATTTTTCTGCTTATCAAACTAGCCGTTCTGATCCGGCTTGCCGATCTTGTCTTCCTTGCCACTCATCAGATTAAGCAGATTGCTCTTGTGACGGTGAATCACCAGCATCGCAATAATCATGCTGGTACCGAAATAGATGCTTTGTGGGCCAACAACAAAATAAGCGTAAACCGGCACCAGTACACAGGCGACGATCGCAGACAGCGATGAAATCTTGACGACAAAGGCCATGAATAGCCAGGTCGCCAGCGCAGCCAAGGCCAGCCAGCCATTGAACGCCAACAGCACGCCTACAGCCGTAGCAACCCCTTTGCCACCTTTGAAACCGAAAAACACCGGCCACATATGACCGACCAGCACGGCAAGGCCTGCCATTGCGACATGCTGCTCGGTCAGCCCATAACCCGGCCCGATCAAACCGACCAGCCACACTGCCAGCCAGCCTTTGACGCCATCGCCCAGCAAGGTCAGGCCTGCGGCCAACTTTTTGCCAGAACGCAAGACATTGGTTGCACCGGGATTCTTGGAACCATAGGTACGCGGATCAGCCATGCCCATCAGCCGCGTCACGATCACGGCAAAGGACAGGGAACCAAGCAAATAGGCCAGTAAAATGAAGGCGAACGCTGTTGTGCTCATGGCGAATCAACTAGAATGCAGGACTTGGCATTCTACGGTATCGGGCAAAATTCCCAAAGCCCGCAATAATGGACATCATTTTTCTGCGAGAAGTTAAGGCCGAAACCGTCATCGGCGTTTACGACTGGGAGCGCACCGCCCCGCAACACATCCTGCTGGATATGGAAATCGGCATTCCCAGTGAAGTGCCGTGCCACACCGATAATATCGGCGACACGATTCACTATGGCGAGGTTGTCGAGCGCATCAGATCATCGCTGTCCGAGCAGCATTTTCTGCTGATCGAGGCACTGGCAGAGCACATTGCCAAAATCATTCGCGATGAGTTTGGTGCACCATGGGTGAAGGTCTCCGTTACCAAGCTCAATATCTTGCAAGATGTCAGATATGTTGGTGTATGCATTGAACGCGGACATCGTCCAAGCTGACTCGCCCGCACAATAAATGATTCAAGAATGGGTATTTTGAAATCGGCGCAAAATACCCATTACCGCCGCAAGACCGTCACGCCAGGCTTTAACCTCAGCCATAACTGGGCACACTGCCAGCCGTCTGTCTCGTCCGCGGTTGAATAGAGACAGGCCAAATCCTGAAGCAGCCCTACAACCTCCTGCTTTGTAGCTGTGGCTCCGACTGATTCCATGCATCTGCCAGAGCCCGAAGATCACTGCTCCTGATTTCGCATGAAGTCAGCGGTATTGAAAAAAGCTTCCAGCAACTTCTGCTTCAGCCAATCCTCGCAAACCAGCTCATCCACTGCTCTTGTCATGCATGACATCCACTGATCGCGGGCCAACGCATCAACGGCAAAAGGCATGTGGCGCATCCTCAAACGCGGATGGCCGAATTTCTCCATATACAGAGCAGGCCCACCCAGCCAACCCGAGAGAAACATGTACAACTTCTCGCGTGACTCGGTCAGATCCGCCGGATGCATATCCCGCAACGATTTGACCTCCGGATCACGGTCCATGATGTCGTAAAACCTGTCCGTCAACCAACGTACAACACCTGCACCACCCAGCAATTCATAAGGTGTCATTTCCTGCATTGCATCTCTCTTTCCGCACAATCAAGGCTCAAGCTTTTGGCTTGGCCAGCTCGTAAACAGTCTTTCCCCTCAGGGCAAAGTAGTCACTCGCAAAATAGAAATTCTCCGAGTGCCCGACAAACAACAAGCCATGAGGTTTTACCAAAGGATGAAACTTCTTCAATACGGACAACTGGGTATCCCTATCGAAGTAAATCATCACATTGCGGCAAAATATCGCATCAAACTGTTTGCGCATCGGCCAGCCCGAGTCAATCAGATTCAGACGGCTAAAGCTGATCATGTCGCGCAGCATGGCTTTCGCCTGGTAGTTGCCATCAGGCAGCTTGTCAAAGTAGCGCGTCGCATAGCCAGCCGGTAATCGCGAAATCTTGTCCGCCGGATAAATCCCCTTGCGGCCAACCTCCAGTACCGTGGTGTCGAGATCGGTAGCCAGAATCTGTACGTTAGCCCTGCCACCAAATGCCTCGCAAACCGTCATCGCAATCGAGTATGGCTCTTCACCGGTTGACGATGCCGCACACCAGATACTGATATCACTCTTGTTGGTCAACGATTTGAGATAGTCGCTCAAAATCTGGAAATGGTGCTCCTCCCGAAAGAAGAAGGTGAGATTGGTTGTCAGTGCATTTACAAACAACTCAAACTCTTTCTTGCCGGCAATCGATTGCAGATAGGCGAGATAGGCAGGAAACCCATCCAGTTTCAGCTCGCGAATGCGTCGTACCAACCGCCCGTAAACCATATCCTTCTTGCTCGGATTCAAGGCAATGCCCGCCTCGCGCCTGATGAGATTACGAATCTGATCAAAATCCTGATCAGTGAATGTAAACTCGCGGACAAACTGCACCTTGGGTATCGAGATGGGGGGCATCTTGTTTTGCATGCTGGTTTACCTATGTAAAAAACCCGGGACTAGCCCGGGTTTTGTCATTGCACCGTTCTGACTCAAACCGAGAACGAAGAACCGCAACCACAAGTAGTCTGGGCGTTCGGATTGCGGATCACGAACTGGGAACCCTCGATACTTTCTTGATAGTCGATTTCAGCACCAACAAGGTACTGATAGCTCATCGGGTCAACCAGGAAGGTCACGCCACCACGTTCGATAGCGGTATCATCCTCGTTTACGATTTCGTCAAAAGTGAAACCGTACTGGAAACCGGAGCAGCCGCCACCAGTGACAAAAACTCGCAGTTTCAGGTCAGGATTACCCTCTTCTGCCACCAGATCACGTACTTTGTCACAAGCACTGTCGGTGAAAGCAATAGGAGTCAGGGTTTCGGTTGCTGCAGTCATTATTCAAGCCTCACATAAGGGACGAATCGCACCAGCGATCCTTCATCCCACTATTTTAGTCGGATATCGGTACAACTGGCCACATTTCAAGATCAGGGCAGCAGCGGAACAATATCCAGACCGGCGCGCTCTTCTTGGCCAAACATCAGGTTCATCACCTGCACAGCCTGCCCCGACGCACCTTTGACCAGATTATCTTCCACGACCAGAATGATCAGCAGGTCGCCGTTATTTGGTCGGTGCACGGCGATACGCGCAGTATTGGCGCCACGCACCGAACGCGTCTCCGGGCAGCTGCCTGCAGGCATCACATCGACAAATGGCTCGCTGGCGAAACGCTCTTCATACAGTTTCTGGTAGTCAACATCACGGCCTTCAGGGCGGATACGGGCATAAATGGTCGAGTGAATGCCACGAATCATCGGCGTCAGATGCGGCACAAAAGTCAGGCTGACAGGCGCACCATGAATGGCGGCCAACCCTTGCTCGATCTCCGGAGTGTGACGATGGCCTTTTACGCCATAAGCCTTGAAATTGTCACCCGCCTCGGCAAACAGGGTACCTACCTCGGCCTTGCGTCCGGCACCGGAAACGCCGGATTTGCAATCAGCAATCAGGGTATTGGTCTCGATATACTGCTTGCCACCTTCGAGCACCGGCAACAGACCCAGCTGTACCGATGTCGGATAGCAGCCTGCCATACCGATCAGATTCGCACGCTGGATGGCTTCACGATTAACTTCTGGCAAACCATACACCGCCTCATCCAGCAAATCGGTGCAGCTGTGCTCCATCGCATACCATTTCTGGAATACGGCCGGATCTTTCAGACGGAAATCCGCTGCCAGATCGATAACCTTGACACCGGCAGCAAGCAGCTCACGCGCCTGGGCCATGGCCACGCCATGCGGAGTAGCAAAGAATACGACATCGCATGCCTTCAGGTCAGTTTCGTCAGGCGTGGAGAAAGCGACACTGACGCGCCCGCGCAGGCTTGGAAACATCTCGGAAACCTGCATACCTGCTTCTTTGCGAGAAGTCACCGCAACGACTTCGGCACCCGGGTGATTGGCCAGCAAACGCAATAACTCGACTCCGGTGTATCCGGTACCACCAACAATGCCAACCTTGATCATGCGCGGCTCTCCAATATAAAAAAATGTCGCAAAGGCGACATGGTAAGACGAGAGCACGTGCAAGGCAATAATGAAAAAAGCCACCGCGATGCGGTGGCTTTTCGGTCGTACGCCAGCGAATTAACGCTTGGAGAACTGCTTGCGACGACGTGCCTTGCGGAAGCCGACTTTCTTACGTTCAACTTCACGGGCATCGCGGGTAACGAAGCCGGCGTTGGACAGGGTCGGTTTCAGTTCGGCGCTGAAGTCAACCAGAGCACGGGTGATACCGTGACGGATTGCACCAGCTTGGCCAGTTTCGCCACCACCGGAAACGTTGACCATGATGTCAAACGATTCCAGGTGATCAGTAATCTGCAGCGGCTGACGGATAACCATGCGGCCAGTTTCGCGAGCGAAATACTGGTCAACTGGCTTGCCGTTAACAACGATCTGGCCGGAGCCTTTCTGCATGAACACACGAGCTACAGAGCTCTTGCGACGGCCGGTACCGTAGTAATATTTACCGTTCATCTCTTAATTGCCTCTGATCAGATTTCCAGCACTTTAGGCTGTTGCGCGGTGTGTGGATGCTCGGTGCCGGCGTAAACCTTGAGCTTCTTGATCATCGCGTAACCCAGCGGGCCTTTCGGCAGCATGCCTTTGACGGCTTTTTCCAGAACGCGCTCAGGGAACTGGTCTTGCAGTTCGGTGAAGGTGCGCTCATAGATACCGCCCGGGTAACCGGAGTGGCGATAGTACTTCTTGTCCTGGGCCTTGTTACCAGTTACGCGCAGTTTGTCTGCGTTAACGACAACAATGTAATCACCAGTATCAACGTGCGGAGTGAACTCCGGCTTGTGCTTGCCACGCAGGCGACGTGCGATTTCAGCGGCAAGACGGCCCAACACCTTGTCTTCGGCGTCGACCACATACCACTCGCGCTTTACCTCATGCGGCTTGGCAGAAAAGGTCTTCATGGAACTCTACCATCGTAATTCTTGAAAGTTCCGGATTCTATTACAACTTGATTTCGCTGTCAAAACAAAGCTGACCGTGTTCGCGAGTTTGGGGCAACTTTTCCACAAACACGAAAAACAAGTTGCGGAACAAAAAAAACGGCGCAATCGGCTATCCGGATTGCGCCAAGTTCCACCTATTGAAGGAGGATGGAGGAGACAACACCAAAACGCACACTGTCTGCAACGTCCTGATGCAGATGTGATTATGGTGACGACAGTGTAATTTTGCAAGTTCTTTGTTGCACCGCACGATAAAATCGCAACACCAGCATCACACTCCCCTCATGCAGAATGCTCAATCGAGGCGCAACGCGGTTTCCAGCGCGATTTCCATCATGTCGCGGAAGGTCGTCTGGCGCGCCTCGGCATCCATCGCCTCGCCTGTAGGAATGACATCCGACACGGTTACGATACCCAGGGCACGGGCACCATATTGCGCTGCAACACCGTAAATGCCGGCAATTTCCATCTCGACAGCATGCACCTTCATGCTGTTCAACGTATCCAGCAGCTGTGGCTGCACGCCATAGAAAAGATCTGCCGAGAAAACATTGCCGACATGAATTTTCTTGCCCAGCTCGTCAGCCACATCAACCGCTGTACGCAACAGGCCAAAATCTGCCGTTGCCGCAAAATCATGATCGAGGAAGCGCATGCGGTTGACCTTGCTATCGGTGCTCGCCCCCATGGCCACCATGATGTCGCGGATACCGAGCTTGGCCGGATCGGTCGAGCCACAAGAGCCGATACGGATGATGTTCTTGACGCCAAAATCCTTGATCAGCTCGGTGGTGTAGATGCTGGCCGACGGTATCCCCATGCCGTGCGCCATCACCGACAAGCGCTTGCCCTTGTAAGTGCCGGTGTAGCCGAACATATTGCGCACGCTGGTCACCTGCACAGCATTTTCCAGATAAGTCTCGGCAATCAGCTTGGCACGCAGCGGGTCGCCCGGCATCAATACGGTTTCGGCGAAATCGCCCATTTCGGCACCGATATGCGGTGTAGCCATGTTTCATCTCCTTGTTATATCGCGAACCTGCAAGCGGCAATACACGGCGGTGGCAAGGCCACGGGGTACGGTGTTTGCAGCCACAGGCAGAAATGAGACCCGACGAGCGTCCGTCACCTGCCGTGTACTCGTCGGGCTAGCTTGATCTTCAAGACAGGAACATCTTCAGGACAAGAAAGATGTCCCGTAATCCATTTTCGGCAGCGACAACCAGCTCGCCACGCTCTGGCCGATATCGGCAAACGTAGCGCGCTCGCCCAGACTGCCGGCCTTCACCAGCTTGCCATAACACAGCACCGGAATGTGCTCGCGCGTATGGTCAGAGCCTGGCCAGCTCGGGTCGCAGCCATGATCAGCCGTCAGGATCAGGATATCGTCCTCGCCCATCTTCGCCATGATTTCTGGCAGTCGCAGGTCAAACTCTTCCAGCGCGCGCGCATAGCCGGCAATGTCACGGCGATGACCGTAGCTGGAATCGAAGTCGACAAAATTGGTAAAGATGATGCTGTTGCCCGGCGTGCTGTCCATGGCAGCCAGGGTCTTATCCCACAACTCCTGGATGCCGGTAGCCTTGAATTTTTGCGTGATGCCGACGTGGGCGTAGATATCGGCAATCTTGCCGATCGACACCACTTCGCCGCCGGCCTCGGCCAGTTTTTGCAGCACGGTTGGTGCCGGCGGCTCTACCGCCAGATCCTTGCGGTTGCCGGTACGGGCAAACTGGCCCTTGCCGCTACCGACAAACGGCCGCGCAATCACGCGACCGATGTTGTACGGCGCCAGCGCCTCACGAGCGATGCGACACAGCTCGTAAAGGCGTTCGAGGCCATAGGTCTCTTCGTGGCAGGCGATCTGGAATACCGAATCGGCCGAGGTATAGAAAATCGGCTTGCCGCTAGCCATATGCTCTTCACCCAGACGATCGAGAATCTCGGTACCCGAAGCATGGCAATTGCCCAGATAACCCGGCAAGCCGGCCTTCTCGACCAGCTCGTCAAGCAGCGCTTGCGGGAAACTGTTTTCCTTGTCGCTGAAATAACCCCAGTCAAACAGCACCGGCACACCGGCGATTTCCCAGTGGCCGGACGGCGTGTCCTTGCCACTGGACAGCTCGCGCGCATAGCCATAGGCCGCCAGTGGCGCGGCCCTGTCCATCCCCTCGGGGAAGTAGCCGGACGACAGCTCGCATGCATGGGCCAAGCCCAGTTTCGACAGATTAGGCAGGTTCAGCACACCATTGCGGCCAACGTTGGCCGCACCACTGGCGGCCGCCTTCGCAATGCTGCCTAAAGTGTTGCTGCCGATGTCTCCGAACTTGTCGGCGTCCGCCGCCGCACCTATGCCAAGGGAATCCAAAACCAGAATTATTGCGCGCTTAGCAGCCATCTCGTATTGCCTCGTCATGTCGTGTATGCCATTAGTTTCAGGCATTTATCTGTAGTTCTAGCATGCCTTTCAGCCGCGTAAAAAGGCAAGCACTACAAGCATTTACACAAGGCAAAACGGCACGCCAGGTGGCGTGCCGCTAGTGTGAAACATCATGGCATCAGTAATGGCTGTCGGACAGTTTTTCCTCGCCGGCCAGCGTCGCCAGCAAGCTATCCAGCAAGCCCGATGCGCCAAAGCGGAAGTTGGCCGCAGTCAGCCAGTGCGGCCCCATGATGTCGACAGCCAGCTGCAGATAGGCAATTGCCTCTGCCGCGCTACGCACGCCGCCCGCCGCCTTGAAGCCGCACGGCCGGCCGCTATCGCGTATCGCCTGCAGCATGATGCTTGCCGCCTCCAGCGTGGCATTGACCTTGACCTTGCCGGTCGAGGTCTTCAGAAAATCGGCACCGCCCGCCAGCGCCAGCTCGCTGGCCTCGCGAATCAACGCTGGCGTGGCCAGCTCGCCGCTTTCGATGATGACCTTCAGCAACTTGTCGCCACAAGCGGCCTTGCAGGCGGCGACAAGCTCGCGGCCAACCTTGCCGTTGCCGGCCATGAGCGCGCGGTACGGAAACACCACGTCCACTTCGTCGGCACCATAAGCGATGGCGGCGCGGGTTTCGGCCACAGCAATCGCGATATCGTCACCGCCATCGGGGAAATTCGTCACCGTGGCAATGCGCACCGCCTCATTGCCACTGGCCGCCAGTGCCTTGCGTGCATGCGGCACGAAGCGCGGATACACGCAGACCGCCGCCACCTGACCGGCGTAACTGCCGGCTTTCTGGCACAAGGCCTCGATACGCGCGACAGTATCGTCATCGTTCAGCGAAGTCAGGTCCATCAGCGACAACGACAGCGCCGCGCCCGGTTTCAATTCCATGATCATTCCTTGAGGTTGGCCGCAAGCCGCTCAGACGCGGCGCGCTTCCTGCACGCCACGCACTTCCATCAGATGCGACAGCACGCGCGACAGATCGCGTACGTGGCGGACTTCGACGGTAAAGCGCAAGCGTGCCTTCTGGTCGCGTGACAGCGTATTGACGCCGATCACATTGATCTTCTCGCGGGTAAACACATCCGAGATATCGCGCAACAGGCCCGGCCGGTCGGCGGCCTGAATGTCGACATCAATCGGGAACACGCTGCCCTGCTGATTGCCCCAGTCGGCATCAATCAGCCGCTCCGGCGCCTCAGCCGACAAACGCTTGAGCGTGATGCAGCTGGTGCGGTGAATCGAGATCCCACGACCGCGCGTGACAAAGCCGGCAATCGCATCCGGCGGTGCCGGACGGCAGCATTTGGCCAGCACCGTCATCAGGTTGCCGACACCTTCCACCAGAATGCCGCCCGAATCATGGCCGCCACGACTGCGGCGCACGATGTCCTCGGGGCTGACTTCAGTTGGCGGCGGCGGCAACAGACTGGTAATCGCCTGCGCCACGGCACGCGAACCCACTTCGCCATGCCCCAGCGCGGCATACACCTCGTCCAGCCGGCCATAACCCAGTTTTTCGGTCAGATGCCCGAGATTGGGTTTGTGATGCGGATGGCGCGCCAGCTCGCGCTCGAAAATCTGCCGGCCGGTTTCCCGCACCACATCGACGTTCTGCTGGCGAATGTACTGGCGAATCTTGGCAATGGCGCGATGGCTCTTGACCCAGCCTTCATGCAGCCAGTTAACCGACGGCCCGCCTTCTTTCGCGGTCAGGATCTCCACCCGCTGGCCATTCTGCAGCGGCGTAGACAAGGGCACGATATGACCCTCGACCTTGGCACCACGGCAGTGGTGACCAACGTCGGTATGCAGCGCGTAAGCAAAGTCGATCGCCGTTGCACCATTGGGCAGCGCCAGCACCCGGCCTTGCGGTGTCAGCACATAAATGGTGTCGGCAAACAGCTCGGTCTTGAAGGCATCAGCCAGATCCTCGCGGTCCGAACTCGACATGTCTTCACGCCAGTCCAGCAGCTGGCGCAGCCAGGAGATTTTCTCCTCGTACTGCGCATCGCCCTTGCCGCCTTCCTTGTAGCGCCAGTGCGCCGCCACGCCGAACTCGGCATGCTCGTGCATCTCGAAAGTACGAATCTGCACCTCGACGCCACGCTCTTCCGGGCCAATCACCGCGGTATGCAGACTGCGATAGTCGTTGGCCTTGGGGTTGCTGATGTAGTCGTCGAACTCGCCCGGAATCGGCTGCCACATGCTGTGGATGATGCCGAGTACCGTGTAGCAGTCCTGCAGCCGGTCGACCAGGATGCGCACGGCGCGAATATCGTAAAGCTCGGAGAAATCGAGCTTTTTCTTTTTCATCTTTTTCCAGATGGAATAGATGTGCTTGGGTCGCCCCGCCACATCGCCCTTGATGCCGGCCTTGCGCAGCTCTTCACGCAGGGTCTCCAGCACGCGGTCGATGTAATCGATGCGCTCCAGCCGCCGCTCGTCGAGCAGTCTGGCGATTTTCTTGTAATTGTCCGGATCGGTATGGCGAAAGCCGAGGTCTTCCAGCTCCCACTTGATCTGCCATACGCCCAGACGGTTGGCCAAGGGCGCAAACAGCTCCAGCGTTTCACCGGCAATCATGCGCCGCACCGCCATGTCCTCGACACGCGGCAGGTAATGCATGGTCTGGGTGCGCCACGCCAGCTTGATCAGCACCACGCGGATGTCGGCCACCATCGCCAGCAACATCTTGCGCAGGGTTTCGGCCTGACGCGCCTTGTCCTCGGGCGTTGCCGATTTCTCGAGGCGCGCCAGCTCGGTCAGGCGGCGCACGCGGGTGGCGCCATCAAGCAAGGTCAGTACCGTGCGATTGAAGTCCTTGCCCAGCCACTCCTGCCAATCCTCGCGATAGTCGGGCACGGCAAACAGCAGGGTCGCCACGATGGCGTCGGTCAGCAGGTTCAGGTCAGCGACAATCGCAGCAGCCGCCACGGCATGACTGAACACATCCTCGCCGGTCTGCGGCAAGGCCTTGCCCTCGTAACACTGGCGGGCGATGGCAAAGGCTTTTTCCAGCTGCGGCCGCTCGTCGGCGGGCACCGCCGCCGCCATTTGCGACAGCCAGCGGCCCGGGTCAGCAGCATCAGCCAGGGTATCGGCAACCGAACGAACGACAGAAACCATTTACTTGCTCTCAATGAATCGGGTAAGGACAGGGTGAAGCACTTAATCGAACAGCGTCGGGTGCTGCAAGCCGGCTTGCGCGGCCAGCAACAGGCGACGCACCGGCGAAGGCACGCCGGCATCGGGCGCGGCGTCCAGCGTCAGCCACACGGCATTATCCTCGCGCACGCTGTTTGCGGCCAGCGTCTGCAAGGCCACACATTGCGGCGTGATATGCAGCCGGAAATGGGTAAATACATGGGTGAGCACCGGCCATGCCGGCAACAGATCACCCTCTCCCTGCCCGGCCAGCCAGTCGTCCACCGCCAGCGTGCTGTCAAACTCCGGCAGGCTCAGCAAACCGCCCCAGATGCCGGAAGGCGGCCGGCGCTGCAGCAACACCTTGCCCTCATGCACTGCCAGCAGCATCACCACTTCACGCTCCGGAATCGCCGCCTTGGGCTTGCGCTGTGGCAACTCGGCAGTGCGGCCGTCACGCCGCGCGACACAGCCATCCTGCATCGGACAGGCCGTACACAGCGGCTTGCTGCGCTTGCATACCGTCGCGCCCAGATCCATCAGGCCCTGGGTGTAGGGCTTCATGTTTGCGGCCAACGCCGGCAGCAAAGATTCGGCCAGCAGCCACAGCTGCTTTTCTACTGCCTTGTCACCCGGAAAACCGTCAATACCGAAGGCCCGTGTCAACACCCGCTTCACATTGCCATCCAGAATGGTCTCGCGCTGACCGAAGGCGAAAGCGGCAATCGCCGCAGCGGTCGATCGCCCGACTCCACACAAGGTTTCCAGCTCGGTGCGGCCGGACGGAAATTGTCCGCCAAACTGCGTCATCACCTGCTTGGCCGCCTTGTGCAGATTGCGCGCACGGCTGTAATAGCCAAGGCCACTCCACAGTGCCAGCACCTCATCCTGCGCCGCTGCGGCCAACGTTGCCACGTCCGGAAAACGAGCCATGAAGCGCGGATAGTAATCAAGCACCGTCGCGACCTGGGTCTGCTGCAACATGATTTCGGAAACCCACACCGCATAAGGGTCGGGCAATTGCCACGGCAGGCCATGGCGACCATGAATATGCTGCCAGCGCACCAGGCGCGCGGCAAAATCAGCTTGCAAGGACATTGCTTGGTGTCACGCACAAAAAACAACCGGTCATAATAAACCGCACAAGCAGCAAGACCAAGAAGTTAAAGGCAAATTCGGCTAGAATTGGAGGATTGTTCTTCAGGAATTCAAAAGCAATGTCCAGTTTCCGTTCCCGCCAGCGAGCCATTGATCGCCGCCAGCCTCTGCCGACAGCCCCGCGCAATGCGCCGCCGGCAGGCCAAACTCCCGCACCGCGCGCCGAGGGCGACAGACCGCATGCCGCCAAAGGGCGGGACGGCAAAGGGCATTTCGACCGCAAGCCACACGAAGGCAAGCACGGTTTTGAAGATCGCAAACCGCGCTTCGGCGACCGCCCACCGCGTGAAGGTGGTTTCGACAAGCCACGCTTTGGCGACCGTCCACCGCGTGAAGGCGGTTTCGACAAGCCGCGCTTTGGCGATCGTACACCGCGTGAAGGCGGTTTCGACAAGCCGCGCTTTGGCGACCGTCCACCGCGTGAAGGCGGTTTCGACAAGCCGCGCTTCGGCGACCGTCCACCGCGTGAAGGCGGTTTCGACAAGCCACGCTTTGGCGACCGTCCGCCGCGTGAAGGCGGTTTCGACAAGCCGCGCTTTGGCGACCGTCCGCCGCGTGAAGCTGGCAGTGACTTCGAACAGCGCAAGCCGCGCTTCGAAGATCGCCAGCCACGTGAAGGCGGTTTCGACAAGCCACGCTTTGGCGACCGTCCACCGCGTGAAGGTGGCCGTGACTTCGAACAGCGCAAGCCGCGCTTCGAAGATCGCCAGCCACGTGAAGGCGGTTTCGACAAGCCACGCTTTGGCGACCGTCCACCGCGTGAAGGTGGCCGTGACTTCGAACAGCGCAAGCCGCGC